>NZ_RQII01000029.1 GCF_004761975.1 Planococcus koreensis
AAAGTCAACACCAAGATTCCTAATGAGAATAAAGGTGGCAGCTCAAATAACCTTGCAACGAGCATAACAGAAGGAGTCAGAAGCCCTGCTAACCCCCATTTTTTCTTGGATGGATTTGTGGGATATTGCTTTGTGCTGCAATAAGGGCAAATCATTCCTGTGTCGAGAAAAGGCATTTTTCTGATTGTTTGGGCCCATCCCCATCGGTTTTTGCAGTTTTGGCATGTCGGCATCGGTTCTCCTCCATTCGTTTATGTCATTTTCCAACTTATTTAATTCCATATAATTACCATGACATATCAAAAAGAATTCATCAGCCAAAAATCCGAAACTTCAAACTAATAAAATTTTTTCGGAATGTTTCATTGTTCTCACATTAAAATCATTGTGTGAAAACGTTCCGATGATTATTATTAGAATATAATCAAATTGTAAATAATAGGAGAATCCATTGCTAAACTCTGTTGCACAGGATAAACCAAAACCCGAATATTTAATAATGAGGAGATCGATATGTTAACGACAAAACAACTTTCCGATATTGAACAATTGCAAAAAGAAGTGGAAGCGCATGATGGATTGGAAATGAAATTGAACTGGGACATGCTGCGGAACCGGTCTACCGAAGGGCTTGATTTTCTGCATTACGAAAAAAATGAGTTGATTGCATTTTTGGGAATGTATCCTTTCGGTTCCACGATTGAAGTGACAGGCATGGTAAAGCCCAGCGAACGCCGGAATGGCCATTTTACGCGGTTGTTTGAAGAGGCCATGACGGCAGTCAGACGTGCTGGCTTTAAGAAGATTTTATTGAACGCCCCAGCTAGTTCAGCAGCTAAGGAATTTCTACTGCGGCAAGGAGCCCGCTACGCATTTTCGGAACACCAAATGCAATGGAAGCCTCAACCGCTTGAAGACACAACGGATGATTTCATCTTGCGGGAAGCAGCTCGAGAAGATTTGGAATTGCGTGTACGGCTTGATGTGGAAGTCTTCAATGTCTCCCTAGAGAATGCGGTAGCGACCGAAAGCCGGATTAATGGAGACGAAGACACAGAGATGCTGATGATCGATGTCGGTGATAACACCATCGGCAAAATCCGAGTGAAACGCGAAAATGGACAGGCGTGGATTTATGGCTTTTCAATCTTGCCCGAACACCAAGGCAAAGGGTTTGGCCGAAAGGTGCTGCGCCGCGTCGTCAAACAGCAAAGTGAACGCGGCCATTCGGTTCACCTGGAAGTGGAAACGAACAATGCCAATGCCTTGCGTTTGTATGAGTCCGTCGGTTTTGAAATTGTCAATGCGCAGGATTATTATGAGTTTGACAAGTAGGCCTCAAACAGGATAAGAGCAAACAAAAAGGGAATCCACATAATCGGTGGAATTCCCTCTTTTAATTTTAGCCACGATTTCACAGCGCTTTCATCGATGAAACGTTAAGCTCCTCACTTTCAATTACAATTGCAGTTAATCCATTTGGTGTTTTGGTTTCATGCCATTCTCCCTTATTCCAGAAGGCTGCTTGGCCTTTTTGGATCTTTATGTATTCATTACTGTCTCCTCTAACCCAGCCTTCTCCAGCGACAACTAATAGAAGTTGAGGCAGAACAGCTTCATGAAAACCAATTACTCCGCCTGCTTCTAAGTAGATACAACCTACGTGCGCTGAATTTTGAGTCTGTGTAATACGTGACATAACAAAATCAGAATCAAATTTTGTTACTCGCTTTCCTGCCTCTTTGTTAAATTGATATATTTTCACCACAGGAGCCCTCCACTTCAAGTTCCTTCATGCAATAAACTTATGTACGACCATCTTTTAATAAAACCATTTACTTTTTCACTAGTTTCTCCATCAAATCTAATACAAAAATTGTATGGAAATCGTATATGCATTAAATTTAAAAATCAAAAACTGGTTATTTCCAAACCTCATTCAAATTATTTGAATAAAATTCAATTGCCTTTTTAAAAGATTGGATATCTTTATCTAACGTCGTATCGATCAGACATTGAAGAAGGATATTCATTGCGGCTTGATGCTCCTCAAGATTATAAAGAGTCATTGAGTAAAAAGTCTTCATAACATTATTAGCTGGAAAAAGTTCCATCCCTTTTAAGAATGTTTTTTTGGATTCAACATACATTCCTAATGTCCTGTATGTACTTCCCAATCCTATTAATGCACCCTCTAAATCTTTATCTTTCAACCCAAGAGTAATTGCCTTTTCGTAATAGGGAACAGCTTTCGCTTCTTCTCCTAACAAATCGTAACTCCAAGCACATTGATAATTCGCTAATGGATCTTCCGGATACAAATCTATCAATTTCAATATTAGTTTATTTGATGCTTCATGTTGTCCAATTTCTCTCAAATTAATTGCTTTTATCAATATTGGATCCATTTCTTCATCTCCTGCATTTTAAATCAATACGTCAGATCATTTCTGAAAAGAATGCTAACGAAAACTTCCGAGTAGTACGTTATTCATTTCTTAATGCCAGTTATCTTTTCTGAAGATTTCTTTCAAGAACTTCTATAGATTCATTTTGATTTTTGTAAAGCTAACTTCTCGATGTCTTCCACTAACGCCTCGACATGTTCGGCTTTGGTCGACCAGCTCGTGCAAAACCTGACGACGCTTTCGCTCTCATTGACGGTTTCCCATTTATGGAATGAATACTTTTTGCTCAAAAGTTCAATCTGTTCGTTATGTAGAATCGGGAATTGCTGATTGGTTTTTGATTGATATTTGAACTCAAATCCGTTGCTTTCAAAAGCATTTCGGATCGTCATTGCCGCATCAATTGCATGCTTGGATAGCTCCAGGTACAACCCATCTGTGAACAGCGTTTCAAATTGGATGCCCAGGATCCTCCCTTTTGCCAAGAGGCCGCCTCTTTGTTTGATCATGTATCGAAAGTCCTTCTTCAACGCTGGGTTGGTTATGACAACCGCTTCCCCGAACAATGCCCCGATTTTTGTTCCGCCGATATAAAACACATCACATAGCTTTGCAATGTCCGCCAGCGATAAGTCATTCCCCTCAGCGGCTAATCCATACCCCAATCTCGCACCGTCGATCATTAACGTAAATCCACATTCAAGGCACACGCTCCGCAGCGCTTCTAGCTCCGATTTGCTGTATAGCGTCCCGAATTCTGTCGGATTGGAGATATAGACCAACGCGGGTTGGACAACGTGTTCATGAGTGGCATCGTTCCAATGTTCTTCGTAAACTCCCCTAATCTGCTCGGCATCGATTTTTCCATCACTGCTCGGCAATGGCAGTATTTTATGGCCAGTCGCTTCGATCGCACCCGTCTCATGCGTCGCAATATGGCCGGAATGCGCGGAAACAACGCCTTGGTGCGGGCGCAGGATTGACGCGATGATTGTGGTGTTGGTTTGTGTTCCGCCAACTAGGAAATGGACATCCGCAGTTGGATCGCCGCAGGCTTCCATGATCAGGTTTCTGGCAGACTCGCAATAATCATCTGTGCCATAGCCCGGCGTCTGCACTTCGTTGGTTTCCATCAAGCGCTCCAATATACGTGGATGTGCGCCTTCTGCATAGTCGTTTTCGAATCGGATCATGTCGGTTTTCTCCTAACTCTATTTTTTTCGAATACAGGGTTGGCATTAATCGGTTTTCTCATTTCCACCATGCTGAAGCAGGAACAGCCAATCTTCCATCCATCCCAATAGTTTCCCCGATTTGAGGCGCCAGAAGATCAACATCATTTTCTGCAGCAGCTTGTACGGCCCGTTCGATCGGCTCTGTCCAGCCATGGCGCGCAAGCGTAAAAGCACCCCAATGTGTTAACAGCATGTTCTTGCCTTGTACATCGATACTGGCCTGTACGGATTCTTCAGGAAGCATATGGGATTCTGGCCAGCGTGTATCGTATTGCCCGCCTTCTATTAAAGCGATATCAAAAGGTCCGTATTTATCGCCGATTTCCTTGAAATGCCCTTCATAACCGCCATCTCCGCTGGTATAGAAACGGGTTTGTTCTCCAAGAATGACCCAGCCGCCCCAAAGCGTCGAATTCCGGTTGAAAATCCCTCTGCCTGAGAAATGTTTGGCCGGCGTCAAGGCGATGGTCAATCCTTGGAATTCATGCTCATCCCACCAATTAAGTTCCGTAATCTTTTCTTTTGCAACTCCCCATTGGATCAAATGATTACTGACGCCATATGGAACATAAAAATGAGCGACCTTGCTTTTCAGTTTTTTTATTGAGGCATAATCCAAGTGGTCGTAATGATCATGCGTGAAAAAGACTGCATCAATCGGCGGCAGCTCTTCTACAATAGCCAATAGATCCTCGCTATAGCGTTTCGGCCCGATAAAGGAAACCGGTGAAGCTCTGGGACCCAGCATAGGATCGATAAGGATTTTCTTATTATCAAGACTCAATATAAATGCAGAATGGCCCAGCCAGGTCAGGCTGTCTTCTTTGCCTTTAATCTTGTCCCAATCAATCTCAGAAACAGGAAGTTCACCGGATGATGGGCTGGTTGCGCTGGGTGATGAATCAGAGTTCTGAGGTGGCGAGGGGCTACCCGCGCTGCCGCCTTCCATCGTTGATTCTTGATTAACAAATTTGCCGTCCTTATAATTATCAAACGTATTATACAGCGCTTCTTTTTCCTTGCTTGGGTTAGCGCCAAAAGAAGGATGGAGATTTAAAAACAACAAAAGGACCACTCCTAACAAGGCGATTAATAGTGTTAAATAAATCCCGATTTTCTTGATGATCCGCATCTTGCCTTTTGATGGAGCTTTTCTTTTCTTTTTGTGCGTTGCAGGATGTTCTTCGAGATTCGACATTTCATCACTCGCCTTAGGGCTTTATTAACAAAAGGCACTTGCTGCACAGTGAAAATACCTCTTTCACCCTTCTGCTTTTCTTCATCATACCGAAAAAGAAGCAAAGGCAGTAATAAACTGCTTTGCTTCTTCATTATAAAGAAATCATTGCCCAACAGCCTGTCACTCCTATACACGCCTCAAAGCTTCTATCGGATTCAATTTAGATGCTTTTCTAGCTGGAGCGAATCCGAAAACGATGCCGATCGTCGTGGAAAAGCCCAGAGCCAAAATGATGGTTAAGGGTGACAGCAAGAAACTGGTGTCCATTAACGCACAGATCGCATAGGCTCCCATGACACCGGTTACGACACCGATGATTCCGCCCATAAGCGATAAAAAGATGGCTTCCATCAAAAATTGCTGCTGGATTCGCTTCGGTTCCGCTCCCAATGCCTTCCTGAGTCCAATTTCCGCGGTCCTTTCTGTAACAGATACCAGCATCATATTCATAATGCCAATACCGCCAACCACCAGCGAAATGGATGCAATGCCCACAATCAGCAAAGACAGCGTCGTGATCATCCGGTTGATTGTTGCCAGCATTTCCTGCGTATTGCGGATCAAAAATCCTTCCCCTTGATTTATAAACGATTCATTCAGTTCGGCTTCGATCGCGCGCGAGGTCTTTTCAGACTCCTTGGAGTCATCCATATAGACATCAGCCGCCATGATGGAATTGGTTCCAAGCAGCCGCATCGATGTCGTGTAAGGGACGATGACTGCCTCATTAATGGAACTCGATGAGAAAGCATGCGATTGTTGGAGTGTGCCAATAATGGTGAAGTTCATGCCGCCGATCAACAAGGTTTCTCCGATAGGGTCTTTCCCAAAAAATAATTCACGGGCAATCGTAGAGCCGATCAAACTTACTTTGTTTTCACTTTGAATGTCTAATGGATTGATCCCTCTACCTGTTTGGATCAAATCTTTGTTTTTCGAAAAATAGACATCGTTTTTCCCGTTCACGCTCACATCTTCTTTGACGCCTCCTGCAGCTGCAACCTTAGTGAAGCCTGTAACGGTCGGCGACACTCCGGACACATTGTCAATTTCTTCAAGGCGCTCGATATCTTGCGGCAGCAATCCCTGTTTCAAAGGGGTTCCTACAGTCGTTACAATGATTCGATCTGCCTGGAACGTAGCAAAATCATTGGTCATGTCGTTTGTAACTCCTTTGACGATGGTAATCAGGGCAATGATGGAACTTACCCCAATAACGATGCCCAGGGTGGTTAAGGCTGAGCGCATTTTGTTGTGGACTACGTTCATCCAGCTCATTTTCAAGTTTTCCCTTAGCATCCGGCTTCCTCCTCCGTGAGCAGTCCATCCAGGATCCGAAAGATCCGTTTCGCATTTTTTGCGATTTCCGCATCATGCGTGATCATGATAATCGATTTCCCTTCCCTGTTTAATTGGTGGAAGAGCTCCATGATTTGCTGGCCGGTCTTTTGGTCAAGCGCACCCGTCGGTTCATCTGCAAGCAGGATCGTCGGTTCGGTGACCATCGCCCTAGCAATCGCTACACGCTGCTGCTGCCCACCGGAAAGCTGGTTGGGCCGGTGCTCCATTTTCCCTTCAAGACCGACTCTTGATAACATTTCGGTTGCCCGCTGTTCCCGTTCTTTTTCACGGACGCCTGCATAAATCAGCGGCAGTTCTACATTATGCCTTGCACTTAAGCGAGGCAGCAGATGAAATTGCTGAAAAACAAACCCGATTTCCTTGTTGCGGATTGCTGCCAGCTCTTTTTCATCCAGTTCCTGAACTTTTTGCTGTGACAGGGTGTACTCGCCTTCTGTCGGAGTATCCAGGCAGCCAATCATGTTCATCAATGTGGATTTCCCGGAACCGGATGGCCCGAGGATCGCAGCAAAGTCCCCTTTATTGATGGACAGATCGATATTTTTGAGAACCATTTGCTCTTCTCCACCTAAAAAATAAGACTTGCTGATGCCCGTCATCTTCAAAATTTGTTCAGCCATGATCCTCATCTCCTCCAGAAGAGCTCCTGCAATAGCCCTTCTTCGTCAAGCGCGCGCATGACTTCATCACCGGCTGTTACACCGCTTTTCACTTCTACTTTCATCCCGTCATTGATGCCAGTTGTAATAGATTCTTCTATCGGTTCTCCTTCCTCTGATGGCAACAGCACATATGGCTGGTTCTCCTTATCAAAAAGAATCACTTCCATCGGCAGCGTGGTTACTTCTACGGCTTCTTCCTTAACAAGCTTCGCCTCTGTACTCATGCCGATCCTCAGTCCTTCATCTTTTTCGAGGTCAATCGCAGCAATAAAATAAGAGACACCATTTTCATTCCGTGCTTCTTTTGAAATAGCGGTGATGGTACCTGCCAGTTCTTTGCCCAGCGCATTGATGGCAACCTTGATTTTCTGATCGATTTTCAAATACTTGTGGCTGAATTCGTCAACTTTCACGTTGGCTTTGAAATTAACATAGTCCACTATGCTGATCATTTCGATGCCTGCTCGCACTTGGGCATTTTCCTTAATTCGAA
Source organism: Planococcus koreensis (assembly GCF_004761975.1). Lineage (GTDB taxonomy): Bacteria > Bacillota > Bacilli > Bacillales_A > Planococcaceae > Planococcus > Planococcus koreensis. The sequence goes on from NZ_RQII01000029.1 coordinate 7,401, forward strand.
TTTGTGTAACTTCACCGTCTATTGATGATTTAATTTCTTCGCCTAGAGTCGACACGAACAGGACCTCGCCCTTTTTAACTACATCGCCTTGCTTCACTTTCACTTCGCAGATTTCCATCGGTTTATCACTTATCACAATTTCTCTATTTTTTGTGTCAATGGTCCCCGGAAAAAGATGATAAGTCGTGATATCTCCCGTTTCGGCAATTTCAGATTGGAAAGCTCCGGTTCCTTTCGGCATAAAAACAACCGCTCCAGCAATTGCTGCAATGACAAGTCCAAAAAGACACCATAGCAACCATTTCCTCTTTTTATGCTTGGTTTTAGCAGCCATATACTTCACCTCCGTCCCTCGGTGCACTATCGCTTGCGCATATGCTAAGTTTTATCGGAATATGTAATGGTTCAGCTGATTGGATATGCTAGTTCATGTCTCAAATGAAAGAAATTAATATGAATAGAGTTTTGATAAATTTTTATTAAAAATAATAAATTAATACTAACATAAATATTTTCATTAATCAGTCTTTTTAGATTTATTTCACCAAGCATAAATCTCAAATAAGGCTCACAGGTTATTGGTCAGCTTGACAACATGTACCCCGCTGGAAAAGAGAGAATAAGAAAAGGCAGCCCTGGAGGCTGCCTTTGGTAAATAGCTGGATGGAATTATTACTGAACGGCCGGTCCTGCCGTTAGCAAATCGTTTTTTGCTCGATCTACGAGCTTGCCAATCATCAAGTCCTCTTCCATATCAGAGCGGGAGTAATCGACATTTATTTTCATCTCCGGTTCATCTTGAAAATCGATGGCTCGGATTTTAACTATGGAAGTCATATCTAAGAAAGTTTCATTATCGTTCCATCCACGGATTTCTTTTTCCCAGAACAAATGTCCATTTTCTAAAGTACCATGGACAATTTTGTCATCCAGTTCAATGTATTTATAGAATTTCATTCTTACACCTGCTTTCAAAATTTTAAAGACTATTCTTCTTAGACTTGTGTGAATAAAGGATTTTTCCACTTGGTGTATAATACCCTTTTCATGCAAAAGAACACATACTTTTTGATGCAGCTGCCTCTTAGGCAAGCTGTGTTCGCTTACTTGCTGCTAAGAATCCGGTTTTTTGGAACCAACTTCGTGGCATGAACACGAAAGCTATGTAATTCATCGCAAAAAAAAAAGACGTCTTTAAAAAGGCGTCTTTAAAAGAGAAGTTTTTATTAACAAACTAAATGATGATTGTTTTTTTCTTGTTCAACTGCTCGCATCCGATTGAATGGAAACGCGGAAGGCTTATTTAAGCTGCACCGCTTTGCCGCCCGATTCCAGATAAAGTTTTAAGCTAGTGCCTATGCTCGAGCCTGGATAGTATTCCACTTCGCAGTAGTAATCGCCTTCTTTGATCAGCGGAACTTGGTCATGCTCGTATTCAGCCCACGTATCATCGAACATCGCTTCGACCGTGAAAACATCCTCTTCAAGCTCTTCCATGACGATTTCGCATGCGCCTTCATAGCGGGACGGTTCTTTCGCAATGACCGCAGGCAAATCCATCGCGTACGAAACAAACGTCACGCCAAATGCAAAAAGCAGCAACGCCGGTATCACGTACCGAAAGAAAATGATATGGAAGGCAAACCTCCGTTTTTCGTTTCGCCGCAGCATCTTCCAAAAATAATAACACCAAGACAACGTAATGATAAACGTCAATCCCAAGACAACATAATACGACAACTTCCTGCACTCCTTTGAATATCCTCAATAAGCTTCTTTATCAAATATACTAAGGACTTGTGAAGAAAGCTATTTAATTTTTCCAATTCTTTCTAAACTCTTCTGCATACTGGCTCTTTATGCAAAGAAAACTTCTAGGTAGAAATTGATAGCATACTTCTGAAATAAGGAACGTACAAACTGTAGCTTTTACGCTTCATAGAGCCGCACTTCCCCTTTATGGTTTAGCAGCCCAGATTTCAATTTCCACTTTTATCTCTGGTAACCCCAACGCAACTAGATAACCGATCGTCATCGCCGGAAATTCATCGGTAAATAAATCGATCCATTGCTGATTCAGCCATTGCCAATCGATTTGTTCGATTGCCCAGATATTCACTTTGACAATATGGTGGGCTTCCAATTCTTCTGCAGCTAAGATGGCTTCGATATTTTTGAAAGTGTTGCTGATTTGTCGGTTCATGCTCTCCGGAAAGCTGCCGTCCTCATCCATCCCGACTTGGCCCGAAGCTACATACCATTCAGCATTTCGTGGAATTTTGGTGATATGCGTATAATTGCCGACCGGTTCTGGCATGCCCTTTGGATTTCTTCTCGTTATTTTCTTGTTCCCCATTAAACTGCCCCACTTTCTATGATCTTTCTTTTACTTTACCAAATAAATATTTTTAAAACTATTTGGATTTTTTATACGGCAAGACCATTATTTAAGCTATTTATGTTATTGAATTTAAAAACTTCTTAAAAATTCACCATTGACGAACTCCAGTTTTTTCACTAATTCCAGCAACGATTTCATTAATAAAATAGCTTATACAAGAATCTGCATGAGCCATTAAAATTCTTTTCGGAACTAATATTTACAACATTAACATAGAAGAATGCGATCCTGCTTCTTCTTGACGAGAACCCATTATATGAACCAGCTGATTTTAATTAATTGGTTGATGATGATAAAAAATCTTTTACATGCGCTAAAATTTGGTATATTTGGAATAGGTAAAATTTATCAACTTTTTTGATGGAGGCGTATACATTGAACCAGACAATCGAATGCCGGAAATTAGCAAAAGCTTTTCAAGGTGACGGCGTTAAAACAAATGTATTAAAAAATATTAATCTCGTACTCGAAGACGGCGAGTTCATCTCATTTATCGGTCCCTCCGGTTCTGGGAAGTCCACCCTGCTCAGCCTTTTAGGCACACTCGATGATCCGACTTCAGGCGAGCTGCTGCACGGCGGTGAACCGGTCAACCGGCTAAATAGCCGCCAGCTCGCTGATTTCCGCTTCCAGAACATCGGCTTCATCTTCCAGCAATTTCACTTGATTCCCACCTTGACTGCGCTTGAGAACATCATGGCTCCGCTGTTTGGCCGAAAAGTCAGTTACAACAAAAAACAACGCGCACTGGAATTATTGGAAATGGTCGGACTGCCCGAAAAAGCGAATGCACTGCCTTCCCAGCTTTCTGGCGGCCAGCAGCAGCGAGTTGCCATCGCCCGCGCACTTGTCCATCAACCGAAATGGCTGTTGGCGGATGAGCCGACCGGCAACTTGGATTCCGAAACCGGCGAAATCATCTATCAATTGCTGCATGCATTGAATCGGGAAAAAGGATGCGGCGTTCTGTTTGTGACGCACGATCCGCAACTGGCCGACCGAGCCGACCGCAAAATTGAGATGTGCGATGGCGAAATCGTTGCCGACTCGCAGGTAATTCATCATGCTTAAGTTTATCTGGAATTCCTGGTGGCGAAACAAAGAGCGCTTTATCCTGCTCATGGTCGGCGTGTTGATCTTGAGTACGGGCTTAAGTTATTTGATCGGTGTTACACAGGCCAACAACGGTACCGTCGTAGAAGAACTGCAAAAGAGATGGAAATCTTCTTATCACCTTGTCGTCCGTCCGCAAGGCAGCCGCAGCGTTACGGAAGAATTGAACCTGCTGGAACCGAATTATTTGAGCGGGCTGGAAGGGGGCATTTCACTTCAGCAATATGAGCAGATCAAGGCGATGGCCAAGGTTGAAATTGCCGCTCCGATCGCGATGATCGGTTCGAACACGAATTATGTAGACCTTGAAAATCCCGCTATTACTGAACCTGGCATTTACCGCATGAAGATGACCGAAGAAACGAATACTGGAGCCCAAATCGAAGTGGACGAAACTTCTGTTTATGTGACAGCCGGCGCTTGGCAGCCCGGTGGTGAAGTGGCAATCGATTATGGCATTTCACCGGGCATCCCGAATTTGTCTTACGGGACTTCCATCATGATTGCGGGCATAGATCCCGAAGCCGAAGCCGCAATGGCCGGGCTGGATCAAGCGATCATCCCGAGTGAGTCAAGCCGTTATTTTGATGAAGAGGATACGTTCTCCGCCACAGGAGAAGTGATGGGCGTTCCCGAATACAGAATTCCGGTTTTGATCAGCAACCAGGATTTTGTGGACGCAAAAATCACGTACAGTTTTGAAAAACTCGATATCCCTTTTGACAAGGATCAGCAATCCATTGCTGAAGGCATTTTGGCAAAAGGCAAAGAGAAATACCTCGACACGCTTAAAGGGACACCCGTTAAAGAATTTACTTATCAGACAACCGATGTACACGAAAAACTGATCAAAAAGGTTCTCAATCCTTCTGATGATGGGATAATGACCGTCCCGGATCAAGCGTGGATTGCATTAAAACCTTCTACTGTGAACTATTCACCTGTCACCAGCCCCTTTTCGGAACGATGGCCTTATGCCTATGAAGTCCAGCCATTTGAACTTCCGGAAGATTCACCATGGGCCATCAAAAACATGTACCGCCAATTTAATCCTTACAGCGTTGACAGTTCAGCTTGGCCAAAATTGCGCTTGGATTTTGTCGGCGTATTCGATCCGCAGAATCTCCGAATTTCCAAAGATCCGCTGACGGAACTGCCGATGGAAACTTATTTCCCAGCCAAAGCGCAATGGGTGATGGATGCGGAAGAAGTTCCGGTCAATCCTCCCGCTGACATGAAACCGACCAACGATGATTATGGCTTTTTGACAAAGCCGCCACTGGTTTTGACAACACTTGAAGCAGCTGCTCAAATTTTAGGGGAAACCCCGATTTCTGCGATCCGCGTCAACGTAAAAGGCGTCGAATTGATGGATGCGGAAAGTGAAAAAGCCTTACAGGATGTTGCTGCCGAAATCGAGCAAAAAACCGGTCTTATAACCGACATCACGCTGGGCTCTTCCCCGCAGCTGGCATTAACCCACCTCCCCTCCCTTGGAGAAGAAGAGGGCCTTGGCTGGGTTCAACAGCCATGGATTAAAATCGGTTCGTCGATTTCCATTTTTAAAGAAGCCAAAATTGGCTTGAGTGGTGTGATTGCCAGTGTCATCCTGGTTGCCGTCGTTTACGTTTTCGCTTCCAGCATCATTATGCTTGTCGCCCGAAAAAAAGAATTCGCCGTCTTATTGGCGCTGGGTTGGCGCCCTTCTCAATTATCAAAACTGCTGTTTTGGGAAGCCACCATCCTCGGCATGCTTGTGGCATTGATCAGCTGGTTTATTCTCGGCTTATTTTTTGTATCCGGCAGTGTCGACACTTCGGCGTCCCGCGTCTTTTTAATCGGCTTGAGCGGACTCGCCATTTACTGGCTTGGCTCCCTTATCCCGATTGCATTGATACGGCGGATCCAACCGTTTGAGTCCATGCGTTCCGGCGAAGTTTCGCACCGGGCGAAACGGTTTGTCCGTTCGGAATCTGTTATCGGCATGAGTTTCAACAATTTGTTTTCGCAATGGCAGCGCAGCGTACTGTCCGTTCTCGCCATCGCGGTTCCGACCAGCCTCTTTATCTTCTTCCTGTTCGTGACATTCCGTTTGAAAGGCGTTCTTTACGCGACATGGCTCGGAGAATTCGTCGCGCTGGAAGTCGGAACGATGCATTATGTCGCAATGGGCGTCGCTTTATTGATCGCGATATTGACGACGACCGAGATCATGTGGCAGAACGTTTCCGAACGGCAATCCCAGATTGCGGTGTTAAAAGCAACCGGCTGGCAAAATAATAGCGTGCGTATGCTTGTTTTATGGGAAGGCATTCTCACCGGATTGGCAGCTGGGGTAATCGGAATAGCGATTTCGCTGGTTCTGATTTACTCCCTATATGGCCAACTGCCGATCGAAGAACTCGGGTTCCTGTCACTGACCTTAATGATTCCGGTTGTGACCGGTGTGCTCGGTGCCCTGCTCCCCGCACAGAAAGCGGCGCGCACTTTGCCTTATCAGGCGATCAGTGGCACGCTGCATAATTCGAAAAAAGTGGAAAGACAATTTAAATGGGCTTTGGGCATTGCAGGAGCGGCCTTGCTTGTCGGTCTCTCCTCGCTGTTTCTGTATACAATGCCTGAATTTGATAATGGATCAAGTGCAAGCATTTCTGAACAAGCTACAACAGGTACTGAAGGACAAGTAATGGCGGATGTATCCAAAAAAGATGAACCGAAGCAAAGCCAAGCTTCAGAAGACAGCCAGCAACCGGCTGCCGGCGAAATCGAAAAACTTCAGGAAACGGCTTACCGCTCGTATGTATTGGGAGACGGGACCGATGCAGCAGCAGACTTTAGAGTAGGTGCGCTTGTGGCAGCGCCTTCCGATTTAAAAGTGTCGAATGAAAAAAATCGATTGATTTCTTTCCCGGTGATCCTCGACCTTCCTGGAGAAAACGATGACTCCTCCACTACCTACAAACCGAGGGCCTTTAAACTCATCGACGACAAAGGGACGAAGTATTCGGTTGTCCATATGGATGTGACCAAAGGAAAAGAAAGATGGCTCAACCAGTATAAATTTTTGCTGCCCAATAAAATGACGGCCGTGTTGACATATGAAGTCCCAAAAGATCTCGATCGCGCTGTCTTTGTGGCGAAGGGCGAATTTTACCCGAGCCCTGTCGTTGTGGAAATCCCACTTACCGAAACTGCAGCGGCCAGTCCGCTGAAGCCTGGCGCCAGCGCCGCATACAGGATTGAAATGGACTTGAACGGAGAAGATGTTTTCCAAATACACGCAGAAATCGACGTCAAAAACGAGTCGCAGGATTCCTGGAACGATATCGGTTTTTATTTCATTCCGAATGCGTTGACGGCTGCCAATAAGCCGGAAGTGATGGCAGACGGTGCCGAAACGGCGATATCAAAAGTCCATATGGATGGCCAGGAAATTCCGTATGCACTTGACGGCAACCGCCTTCTCTTACAATTAGAGCAAGAATTAAAGCCCGAAGAGATGAAGACCGTGAAAATCGACTACACGCTCAAGCTTCCTGAAAACGGCCTCCGCTTGGCGCAAGTCGAAAATAATTTCTATTTGGCGCAGTGGTACCCGATGCTAGGCCATTACGACAATGGCTGGAAAATCCACGACTTTGACAGCAAAGGCGAATCGTATCACACGTCTTATGGCAACTATGAAATCGCGTATCAATTGCCCGGTGAATACCTGGTCGCCAGCTCAGCGCAAGACGGTGAAGCAGCACCGATGTCAACAGGCACCTTAACAGGCAGCAACATAAAAGATTTCTACCTGGCATTCCTGGATCCCAACGCTTGGCATACGGAGACATCGAGCATCAATAACACCGCTATCCGTATTTTCGCACCTACCGATGGACCGGATTTCACAGCTAATATGCTGGCTGTGGCGGAAGACGCTTTCGGCTTTTTTGAAGAAAAAATTGCGGAGCATCCAGCCGCAGAGCTGGATGTCATCGGCAATGACGGGGCGATGGAATATCCGAATATCATTGAAGTGAGCAGCAGCCCCAAAGAATTTGAACACACCCTTGTCCATGAAATTGCCCATCAATGGTTTTATTATCTGGTAGCCAACGATCCTTATACAGACGCATGGCTGGATGAGAGCATTTCAGAATGGGCGGCGTCCATGTATCTGGAACAAAACGGAGATATGGACCCGTTCGGTTTTTCCAGATCACTGGCCGAGACGAATTCCACCGATGCCGTTGTCAATTTGGCTTTGAGCGAATTTCCGGACGGACAATACTACTCTACGGTTTATGGGAAAACGCCGCTTTTGCTGCAGGAGTTTTTTGAAAGGATTGGCGGACAAGAACAAGCTTTCGGCTTTTTGTCGGCATACGTGAAGCAATTCCGCTTTCAATATGTTGACAGCCGCGTATTTGCCGCTTTTTTTGAAGAAGAAATAGAAGGGGACCAGCTGGAGTTTTTGGAAAGCTGGCTTCAGCTTCAAGAGCAAGAATGAGCATTATACAGGGATTCATCGGTAAAATTTAAAGAGAAAGAGGTGGCTGAAATCGGCACTCCCCCCTTTCTCTTTTTCAATTCACTTTATTCTGCGTTTCTTTATCGACCAAAGATCTTAACTCCCTTTCCTTCTTTTGTCTCACAGCCATTTACTTTGCATACCTTCAAAAATTAAAAGGTTTAGATCCTATAAAAGAAATAAATTTGTTCGCATTACTAAATGTTAAAATAAGTTACACGCAACTGAAAGGAGCATTTGTACCATGAGATACTGCAAAATTCGGGTTAAAATGTTTAGCAATAAGAAATTGTATAAAAGATTAACGCGGCTGCAAGAATTCCAAAAACCGGACACCCGGTCGATTGATGTCATCCTTTCGGAAATTGCCCAGCGGGACCCCGTGGAGTTTGAGGATGCAAAGATCGAAGTCGAGGTGGAGAAGTCCAAACGCCACATGGTGAGGGAAGTAAAGGAAATACTCTATTATGAGATCAAGTACTATGAGGATTATCTTGCCAAGCCAGCGTCCGAGACTGATCCCTATGAGCGGAAACTTCGAGCGGCAAAACTTCAAATGGTGCAACAAATACTGGCTCATCGCTGAAACTAGCCCAACCGAACAATAAATGGAGGGGGCTTTTTTGCTTTCTTCATTTATCCCACCGGTTCTTTAAGAGACAATGAGCCAGTCTCCCTTTTCATGCAAAAAAGAAGAAACCCCTCGTTTAGCTTCTCCCCTTCTGATCACCCACTTGAGTTGGATTTCTGTATGGCAGCCTGAAGGTTTTCGATAAACAAATCTGCGGCATGGGAAAACATTTGATGCTTTTTCCAGATGACGTTTAAGTTCACTTCCAATTTCGGCAGCAATGGCCTAAAACAGAGCACACTGTCTCCGCTTGTATTCACCAGCTTATCCAGGCACAGCGCATAACCGATGCTCTCTTGCACCATCAATGCCACGTTGAAAATCAGGTTATAAGTTCCCACGATATGGAGGTCGTCAATATTCCGGCCGAAGCACAAAGAGAAGCAACTGAAAATCAACTTCTCCCTTCCGATAAATTTTCCTCTACTTCCAAAAAGTTCATAACCGTCAAACGCTTTAAAATTCCACTTACTTTGTCGAGTTAGCCTTAGAATGTTCATATGTATACATAAAAAAATTATTCTTTAGAAATTGGTTTATCAAGTAAGGTATATTAACCTTTGTAGACATAAAGGAGCTGGAACGAAAAGTGATAGAACAATCCCAAAAAAATTTATGGGCACAAGTCGTGAAAACCGGAATCATCAAGTCAAATTTGATTCCAATGCTCGCCGGACTTATGCTTGCATTATATACGTATCAATACAGTTTTGTAGACAATATCGCAAATATTATGTTTGCGCTTTTCGGTACTGCTGCCGTTATTGCAGCAGCTGGTTCATTCAATAATATTTATGACCGCGACATTGATTCGATAATGGCACGAACAAAAAATCGTCCAACCGTTACCGGCACCATACCACTTAAGAAAGTGGGAATCGTTGCAGTTCTGTTGTTAGGCAGTGGGCTCGTTTTATTGTACCTGGCAGCTCCATTAGCCGCTTTTCTTGGATTTTTGGGCATATTCTTCTACGTGATCCCTTATACCATATGGACAAAACGCTATACCATTTGGAATACAGAAGTGGGGAGCATCTCAGGCGCGATGCCGCCTTTGATTGGATGGGCTGCAGTAGGGCCGGATATTTGGCATCCTGCATGCTGGGCTTTATTTTTAATACTCGTCATTTGGCAAATGCCTCACTTTTATGCGATTGCCATTCGCAAGCATGAAGATTATGCTGCTGCCAATATTCCCATGCTGCCAGTCGTAAAAAGCAGAAAACGCACTTACCTCCAAACCAACACGTATCTAATTTTGTTGGTGTTTTCCAGCTTGTTATTCTTGCCGTTAAGCCTGGGCCTGACTTTGGTTTCACTGATTTTAGGGTTAATTTGGCTAGGCTTGAGTTTATTTGGCTCACACAAGGCGGGAATCGAAGTCTGGGCGAATAAAATGTTCTTATTTTCCTTAGTGCACATGGTCGGCATTTACTTTACTGTAATTATTTACGCTTCAATCGGGCTGATTCTAACTGCAATTTCTTGAACAGCTTAAGTGTCATTTTGCTCGGTATCACGATTTGTTATTCAATAGGCTTTTCGAATAAAGAAGAAGATGAAATGTTGTAATTCATCTTCTTTTTTATTTTTGGCAATTTACCCGAGGTCTTAAATAAAAACTTTATATTCTACTTACCAAAGTACTATATTGAGTTTTCCATAAAAAAGTATTTTTGCAGACAAAAGACCATGAAGATGCACTGTACAGTCTTTGCTTTTCCTTTCTACTTAAGCAGCTTCCGATAAACTGCTGATGTGCCAACTAATCTTATGAATACTTTTTTCTCGCATGTGTAATGCCCTTAGAGAATGTAACCTGTCTTCTGAGGAAATCAAGTTCAAAACGAACTTTTTCATCACCATTATCGTTCACACTGACTAACCTTCGAAAAAAAGCAAAAGACGGGTTATTTCACCGTAGCTTCTCTGCTTAATTCTTGATGCAGTACTTCTCCGATACGCTTCATGCCCTCAACAATTCGTTCTTCTGAAGAGTTTGAAAAGTTTAACCGAAGCGCATTTTTTTGTGTGCCAGTTGCGAAAAAGGCTTCTCCCGGCAGCACAGCAACGCCGTTTTCAAGACAGGCAATCGAGATCTTTCTCGCGTCCACATTGACGGGAAGTTCCACCCAAATAAACAATCCCCCTTCCGGTTTCACACAGGAAACCGCGTCGGGAAAGTATTGATTGACACAGGCATGCATCGTGTTGCATCTGTCGTGATAAGCGGAATTGATCTTTTCAATATGCACATCGATATCATTCTGTTCCATGTATTTCGAAGTGAGCCGCTGCGCAAAGCCATCGGAATGCATATCCGCGGACTCCTTGAATCCCATGTATTTTTCGATGACGACTTCATCGGCACAAATCCAGCCAAGCCGAAGCCCTGGTGCGAATATTTTAGAGAAAGAACTCATGTAAATGACGCGGCCTTCTCTATCGAAATGCTTGATCGGCGGAATTGGTGTTCCCGAAAAGCGGATGGCACCGTAAGGATTATCTTCCAGAATCAATACGTCGTATTGTTGAGCCAGCTCCAGCATCCGCTTTCTTCTATCCAGGCTCAGCGTACGGCCGGTGGGATTTTGGAAATCTGGTATCGTATAGATGAATTTTGCATGGGGATTTTCTTGAAGCCTTTTTTCCAATAGTTCCATAAGCATGCCGTTCTCATCCATCTCTACGTCTACAATATTGGCATTGCAGATGTTGAAAACGTTAAGCGCCGCCAGATAGGTTGGGCTTTCGCAGATGACCGTATCCCCCTCATCCAGAAAAAGGCGTCCCGTTAGGTCAATCGCCTGCTGGGAACCCGACGTAATCATAACTTGGTTCAAATTCGCTTGTATGCCGATTGCTTTCATTCGTTCAAGCGTTTTTCGGCGGAGCGGTTCAAAGCCCTCGGTCGGACTGTATTGAAGCGAAACCGGTCCGTCTTCTGTCAGAACAGCTTCACTTGCCGTTTTCAGGGCCTGCATGGGAAACAGTTCTGCTGCTGGAAGTCCGCCGGCAAAAGAAATCAAATTGGGTTGTTCTGAAGCGGTTAAGATGATCCGCATATCCGAAGGTTTCATCGCGTTGGCTCTCTTGGTGAATTTATGAATCATTATGTGATCCTCCTATATTCTGTGAAATAAAAAAAGCAACTTTAGCATCATCTCGTCCGCCCGTTTATAATTAATGAACGATTCCAGCGAGTGCAATCTGCCGGCAGCTAAGAACTGGAACCAGGGACTGCTGTGTTAGATAATAGAATTCAATCCTGTTTCCTTAAGAAAACATACTACACTAATTTCACATTCAATAGGTGTTTCTTGTTTTTTGTTTAGTCTTGTTTTTGATTTGGGTACATTTAAACATTTTTTTAGAGTCAAAAAGTTCTTCTCCCAAAAGGAATAAGTTGTTCTTCTTATTGAAAAAATGCACTTTGCACCAATTGGAAGATAACTTAATACTCATCGATGAAGTAAAATACTCTTTAGATTTATCACTAAAACTTGCATTAATTAATTGCCGAAAATCATTCGGAAAGATACCCTCTTAAAGACAAAACGGGAGAAAAGATATGCTATTTGCTTAGCCTCTTTTCTCCCTCTGTATTCATGCTCCTTCTGATAATATGGTCATATGTAAACTAATTAGCTATTAAAATTAATTTACTATAGTTTACGCTTCTTTTAAGTTAAATCTGTATTTTTTTAAGAATTTTAGTGTATCTAAAATCTCAATGTGGCGAATTGATCATTTCACTCCGGACTACGACCCGTCGAATGAAGAACCCGAGGATCAGGCCGACCATAGCAATCGCCACTGTGAACAAGAAGACGTTTTGCAATCCCGAAGCCATCGCATTCGCCATTTCTGCCGGCTGAGCCGGTGCGGAAGAATTGTGTAGATAAGTATCCATACCCCCAGTCAAAATACTGATGGCAACCGCCGTACCGACTGCACCGATTACTTGCTGCAGCGTGTTCATGACCGCCGTACCGTGTGGATATAATTCGGGCGGCAGCTGATTCAGGCCATTCGTTTGGGAAGGCATCCAAATCATTGCAATCCCCACCATCAGCCCGACATGCAGCGCTACGATAAACGCCACGGATGAGGCAGTGGTTAATGTGGTAAAGAACCATAACATCGTCGTCACGAGAAGAAGTCCTGGAATGACGAGCCATTTCGGTCCATATTTATCAAACAAGCGGCCGATTAATGGCGATAGCAGCCCGTTCAATGCACTGCCAGGCAATAGCATCAGTCCAGCAATGAAAACAGACAGTCCTGCACCTGTTTGCAGGAACATCGGCAGAATGATCATGCTCGACATAATAATCAACATACTCATCATGACCAGAAGCAGTCCGACCACGTACATCGGAAATTTGAACACACGCAGGTTCAACATCGGGTCTTTCATCGAGTTCTGGCGCAGGACGAAGAAGAACAACGCAACCAGCCCAATGATGATAGACGTGATCACGACCATACTGCCCCATCCCGCTTCTCCTTCACCGGCCTTACTGAAGCCGAAGACCACTCCTCCAAAACCGATAGTTGAAAGCAGGACTGAAAACAAATCGATCCGCGGTTTTGTCACTTCGGTGACGTTCTCCAAATACTTCAGCCCGATCAACAGCCCCATCACGAGAAATGGCAGCGAGAACCAGAAAATGTAATGCCATGTCAAGTATTCGATTAACAGCCCTCCGATGGTCGGTCCGGTTGCTGGTGCAAACATGATGACCAGTCCGACAAACCCCATGGCCGCCCCCCGCTTTTCCGGAGGGTAAATGACCAGAATGGTGTTGAACATAAGGGGCAGCAGCAAGCCCATGCCTGCAGCCTGCAGCACCCGGGCCACCATCAGCATTTCAAAATTGACCGCTAGAGCCGCAATTAAAGTCCCGGAAATCAAGCTAATAAGCGCACCAACGAACATCTGTCTTGTGGTAAACATTTGCAGCAGCAAGCCACTGATCGGCATCAAAATACCAAGTGTCAGCAAAAATCCGGTTGTTAGCCATTGTGCGGTTGCCGCCGAAATTTGGAACACATCCATTAAATTCACCATCGCGATGTTTAAGGCGGTCTCGCTGAACATGCCCACAAACCCGACGATGAGCAGCGATGCCAAAATCGCTTTTGTATTGTATTGTTTCTTCATTTTTTCTCTCTCCCAGTAACCTGATTAACTTAATAATGGTTTATTTTTTTCAATGTCTTATTTAAAATACAAAAGCCTGAACGGCTATTTGTTTATTTCCAGATTTTCTTTATTACTTTAAGCAATTGTAGAAAATGATTTATTAAAACCTTTTCGTTTATAAATTATTTATCCTCAATACTTCCGTATTGATAAGGAACGCCCATATTTTCACGCAGTGTTTTCCCTTCATACTCCTTGTGGAACAAACCGCGCTCCTGCAGAATCGGAACCACCTGCTCCACAAAATCGGCTACGCCGTCGTAGGCCATATCCGGAACAACCGAAAAACCATCCGTCGCGCCTGCCAAAAACCATTCTTCCAGGAAGTCTGCCACTTGAACCGCGGTACCGGCAACGACCGGGTGGTAATTGATGACGCCATGCGCCAGCACATCCCGTATGGAGAGCCCTTGTTTCACCAACTGCAAAGCGCGGGGAGAACGGGGATCCTGCGGATTGGCAAACGCGCGTGCTAGCAGGTCAGCCGGCAAAGGCTGATCGATATCTATTGTGTTTACCGATAGCCGTAACCCCACCATAGAACCCAAATAGCTGACCCGGCTAGGAATCTCTTCCGGATTGAAACTCATTAACTGTCTCCGCCGCTCTAGGCCTTCTTCTTCCGTCGCGCCAATCGAGAACATAAAGCCGGCATACATCTTGATGTCATCCGGATTTCTGCCAAAACGGGCTGCACTTTGCCGGAGCGCTTGCCGGTGTTCACGTGCAGATGCAATGTCGTATGGGTTCGCATAGACACCGGATGCGTATTTCCCCGCTAATTCCAACCCTTCAGCTCCGCCGCCGGCTTGGAATAGTACCGGCTGGCCTTGCTCTGAAGGAGGGATTGGCAATGGGCCGCGGGAAGCGTAATACTGTCCTTGAAGATTGACCGGCTGAATTTTTTCCATATCGGCAAATTCCCCGCCTGCTGCATCCAGCGTATAAGCGTCTTCCCCCCAACTGCCCCATAATGCCTGGACAATCTGGATCGATTCATGCGCCTTTGCATATCGTTCTTGTCGGCTGGCCACCTGCATACCGAAATTCGCTGCCGCTGCTGGCGTGGATGAAGTCACCGCATTCCAGCCTACACGGCCGTGGCTGATGACATCCAGCGCTTTGAACTGGCGGGCAATATTATAGGGATAATTAAACGTTGTGGAATGGGTTGCCACCAGTCCGATATGTTCTGTTTCCCTGGCCACCGCCATAAGGGCAAGCATCGGATCCATCGGAAAACTTGGTGTCTGGGGTCCCAAATCAACGGTTAATGCCGGTGTATCCGCAATGAAGATCATCTGGAATTTCCCTTTTTCCGCTATTTTCGCCCGTTCCACATAATTGTCCATATTCGTATAGGCTGCCGGATCGGTGCCCGGCATTCTCCAAGCGCTGAATTCGCCTCCGTAGCCGGAAACCATTTGTAATGCCATTTGCATCTGTTTTTTTTTTGTCATGTTCATATTCTCCTTTATTTTCAATAAACCCGCATAGATATTTTTTTCCGCAACTTATAAATTGCTAAATACAGTCTTTCTAATTGATTGCTACTCTACTTGCCACTTGATGTTAAATGGATCGTTTTTGAGTCTAAACAAAGGCCGATCTTTTTTACACTTATTCCGTGACGTTCCTCTAAGCATGTAAATGAGCGATCATCGAGACTTTTAGATTTTCCTGGCCCTTCCTGTTGCTTCGCATTTATTTAGCTTACTAACAAAATAAGTCTTGATCATCTAGGAATTAACGCCTTTAGCGATTGGGCATTACCACACATTATTTAGCCTGCTAAATAAGTATTCGAAGAGAAATTAAAATAAATTACTCTCCATCCGCTTCATTAAATCCCTTAAGACCAAACGCTCTTCCGGTGAAATGCCATTCAGCAATTTTTCTTGCTGCTGCTTCCATTTGAAATCAACCGGCTTTTCCAACTCTTTCCCTTTGTCAGTCAGATAGATTCGCATGACCCGACCATCTTTCCCATCGCGCTTACGGATTATAAATCCGTTTTGTTCCAGCGACTTAACCATATTGGTGACAGTGGGCGGTTCGCACTTCAAATGGTCAGCCAATTGCATTTGGGTGATGCCATCACCTTCCCATAAACGGGCGAGCAAATTGTCCTGCCCAACATATAGGTTAATTTCTCGTAAGCTTTCACTATAATCCCGGCGCATTTTGGATGATACTTTATCCAAAGACTCCCGGATGTCACAATCTACGGAGACTTTCATTGTTTTCCCTCCAGCAGGTTTATCTATTTAGCACACTAAATATACCATCGGAATTTCCAGCCGTCAACATTTATTTAGCACACTAATTAAAATTTGTAGTAGTTCACTTAAAGTATTCCTGTCCATCATTAATTTTCTTATCTTCAAAAAATCTTAAAAAGAATAAAGAACTGAACCCCGAATGGTAGACACTTTAAAAGTGCCCCCAATTCGGGTTTCAGTTCAGACATTGACATATGGTTGGGAGCTTTTAGAGACTACTAAATTATTCAGCGTCTTCTTCTATTTCAAAGTCACCTTAACTTGCTGCAGTAATCTTGTAAATCTTACCGCCATCAGTAATTGAAATAAGCGCGCCATCCTCAGTTACAAGAATATCACGGAAACGTTCGCCTTCTTCAGACAATAAACGTTCTTCCCCAACGATGATGTCATCTTCAATAACGACACGTGCAATATAGCTCGACACTAAACCACCGATGAACAAGTTGTTCTCCCATTCAGGAATTGCGTCGTTATCATAGAATGCCATACCACTTGGTGCACTTGTCGGATCCCAATAATATCTTGGTTCAACAAAGCCTTGCGCTTCGTGTTCTGAAATACCATCATTGATTAGTTCACCCGTGTACTCGATACCGTAAGAAACAATCGGCCATCCATAGTTATTAGCTGGTTCAATTATATTCAATTCATCCCCAGCTTGTGGACCGAATTCAACAATCCATAGGTCTCCTGTTTCCGGGTGGAAGTCCACACCTTGGATGTTGCGGTGGCCATAGCTGTAAATGCCATCCAGTGCGTCTTCATCTTCGACAAATGGATTCGTAGCTACTGCTTCTCCATCTTGTGTAATGTGAATTACTTTACCTAAGTAAGCATCCAAGTCTTGTGCACGTTCGCGAATTGGATCATCTGAACGCTCACCAGTTGTCAAGAATAGGTTGCCATCCTCATCAAAGATAATGCGTCCACCGTAGTGTAAGTCACCATCATATGCTGGCAGTGCTTGGAAGATCACTTCGAAATCTTCGAGTGAAGATTCATCTTCTGACAAAACACCTTTACCGACAGCCGTTACAGTTCCATCTTCGGCATCTTGTGAAAACGTCAGGAATACCATTCTTGATTCGTCAAAATCAGGTGCAATGGTTACATCCAGCAACCCGCCTTGACCTGAGTTATTAACTTCTGGTGTACCTTCGATTGGATCTGAAACAGAGCCATCTTCAAGGTTGACAATTAGAAGTTCTGCTTCATCTCTTTGCGTCACAAGCAAGCGGTTGGGTTCAAACTCTGCCATCCCCCAAGACACGCCAAGACCCTCAACAACAGTTTCCACATCAAGTTCTGTTTCAGTCACTACTGCAGGTGCTCTTGTTTGTTCTGGAAATGCTGGTTCAAACTCAGTAACTTTTGGGGCAGATTCTGCACTTCCATCAGCCACTTCTTCAGCGCCTTCTTCAGTGCCCTCTTCAACACCTTCTTCTGTTGCAGCACTTTCTTCTGTTGCAGCATCCGAATCATCAGTTGATTCTTCGTTTGAAGTATCCTCATTGCCACATGCTGCCAAAGCCAATACAAAGATCAGCATTGTAAGGAACATTAATCTTGACCACGAAAATTTCATCATTGTTTTTCCTCCCTCATCTTTAAAATATTTAACTGGATATATATTAAATTTCAGTCCCCTGAAATCCAGTATCGAAAATTGTTAAGAATTTCATATCATAATTAAAAATATGTAACTCCTTTGAAATAATGCTATCACAATTGTATTAAAACAAACAATAATTTGACTGTTTTCATGATAAATGGAAATAATACTATTAGTGATTGGGATAACGGCAATGAGAATTATCAGCCGCTTCCAGATATGGCCGTATTGTATATCTTCTTAGGAGAACTAAAGAACTCAGAACCTTTCCCCCGTGAACAAAACTCCGACCCGATCGGAAACTCCCGGAATAATGAGGAATACACATAGCTGACTCTTCACTTGGATGACGGTTCAAGGATCCGCCTGACTCTACTCAAGGATGGATCTATCCATTACGAGTTTATCGGTGTGTATTTTGAAATGAATCAAGATGCATTTGTCACAATGTGGAGCCTATTTTCAGTAAGAGCACTATGAAATACACGAATGCGCTTCCACACTAAGCGTCCGTAAATGTAGTTTTTTGGAAACAATTACAAAGGGAGAGAAGATATGCCTTATCGGCTTCTTCTCTCCCTTCTATTTTTATAGCTCCCAATAATCCCCCATATGTTAACTGAGCATTGAAATATAAATTCTCTTTTATTCATTTACATAAGATATTTAGGCTCTTACTGACAAACAAGAAAAATATTTCGTTTTAGAAATAAAATCATTCAGATAAATACACTTCTACAGTTAAAAGAAGAAGAGCAGTGCTTGTTCAGCATGACTCTTCCCCTCTCTTACTTTGTAGTTGTAACGGATTCTATTTCTCATGAACTATAAAATAGATGTAGTCCACCTTATACAAATAAGGCATCACTAACTTGCTTCAAAATTTCATATGAATGAAATTCCTTTTTGGATTCATAGATATTGGATATGGCAATAATTTCATCTACTGCAAACGTCTGTTGGAAGCCAATTATGTCCCGGCGAATTGTTTCGGCATTCCCCATAATGGTATATCCAAGCCGGTGGTGGAGGATTTCCAATTCAAATTGGGACAACGATTCAAGAAAACCTTTGGTTGGCGGAATAAGCTGGCTTAAATTATTTGTATAGATGTCGATATACACCTGCAAATGGCTGGCGGAAATAAATGCAGCCTCTTCCATGGAATCTGCTGCAATGACATTAATGGCAGCAAGTACGTAAGGCTCCTGCAAATGGGCGGATGGCTGAAAATTTTCACGATAGATCGCGAGTGCTTCTTCCATTGCCTCAGGTGAAAATTGAGCGCCAAAAGCATAAGGAAGTCCCAGGTTCGCAGCTATCTTGGCTGAACCGGTTGACGAACCCAGAATATAAACCGGAACATTTGTCCCAATGCCAGGGTAAGCACGCACCTCTCCCTGCATTTCTTCATCCCCCAAATAACGTAAAACGTCTTTGACTTCCCGTTCAAAGAAAAACACGCCATTGTGATTAGAGCGTCGAATCACATCAGCCGTTTTTTGGTCTGTTCCCGGCGCCCTTCCTAATGCCAGATCTACACGGTTCGGATACAGCGTTTCAAGTGTTCCAAATTGCTCTGCGACAACTACGGGGGAATGGTTCGGCAGCATAATCCCGCCGGAACCTACACGAATGTTTTCGGTATTTGCCAATATATGTTGCACGATTGATACGGTAGCGGCACTTGCATAGGCATCGTGATTATGGTGTTCCGCAAACCAAATCCGTTTATAGCCCATCTTATCGACCGCTTTTGCTAACGATACCGCAGAATCAATCCCTTGTTTCATGGTTTCACCTTGTCTTAATGGAGCAACAGATAAAACAGATAGTTCAAATTCCTTCATCATTTCACCTCTTAATTTATAGTGTGTGCTTCGGTACTGTACAGGTTGGGATGTCTTCTTCACGGCAGCAAAGGTTGTTTCGTCAGCGTTCATGCACTTTACCTTTTAACTTCTTTAGTTCTTAGCCCTTATGTTTAAGAGCTTGTTTTACAATTCCGTGGATGATGTGATTCGGGGTTTGAAAACTGAAAATAGTAAAGCTCCTGCAAATCTTTTTAATAAAGCATGAAATTCTTTCCCATTAATCTTGCCTCCGTGAACCATAACCTCGTATAAACCCCATCGATCTTTATATAATAATGTTGAATCTTCATAACCATTCCGTGTATAGAACTTTCTTCGGGTTACCCGTTGCTCGTAGTTGCTTGCATTTTCATCCACAACTTCTATATTGAGGATGATTCGATTGTCCGGGAACTTCTCTTTAATTTGAGCGAGCGCAAGGCTGCCATATCCTTTTGACCTTATATTATTGTCTATTGCTATATAAAGTACATACGTTAAGTCTTCACGGGTTATTAAGTAAGTAAATCCGACAAATATATCCTTGTCATAAATAACAAGAAAGTCTACAAAATCCTTTTTTGCTTTCCATAATAAAAGCTTCATGGGGATCCGTTCATTCTGAGGGAATGAGCCCTCATATAATTCTTTTACTTTCTTGATTTCCTTTCGGTTATCAAGTACTGATTCAACTCTTAAATTCATCTCATCAAATCCTTACAAGTTTTCTTTTTCGTTCCTAATCCCTTGCGTTTAAGTTTTATTCAGCAAGTGTTTGCGATCGTTTTTTTCTTTCTTGCCATGTAATAAGTAATAGAGGAAAGACGTCGCCATAACTGAAATTCCTAATATCGCATACATAACAGGATATCCTGTTATGGGTATCACAAGCCCCAGCAGAGAAGGACCAAATCCATTTCCGATGTCAAAAAATGAAGGGTGCTGATCATCTTCGGAGAAGTCGTTGCCGAAGACAATTGTCGGCAACTTTCTCGGATAAAGTCGCATACTTGGTGTTCCCGGTTATTTCTTTTCTCGTTGTCATTTTCAAGCCGCTGACATGGATTTTGGCGCAATTCACGAATATCTTTA
>NZ_RQII01000003.1 GCF_004761975.1 Planococcus koreensis
GTTCGGCGGAGATTTACGAGCGTTCAGAAGAATTTACGAGCGTTCGCGGAGATTTACGAGCGTTCAGAAGAATTTACGAGCGTTCGCGGAGATTTACGAGCGTTCAGAAGAATTTACGAGCGTTCAACCAGAATTCTCCTCACCAGCGAGATGCGTGTCGCATTGCTCAGCGAACTTCGGTATAATGAAAGAAAATTCAATGTTGGCCACAGAAGGATGGAAGCCCATGCCGAAATACGTACATTACAGCATAATAGTCCTTTGCATCGTGCTCATATTCTTCCTTTACAATAAAGCGCTTGGATCGATTCCGTTTCTGATCTTGTCGTTTTACTTGTTTTTTTTCGGCTGGATGCAGCTAAAGGGCAGAAAAAAGAAAACACGGTAGCGGAGCGCACCGACTTTGTATATAATGAATTAAGTTAAGATAGTAGAAGGGACGTGCACAGATTGAAATTACGTGAATTATCCAGAGACGAACTAATCGAAGAGTCATTTGTTGACTTAACATATGCAATGCTCGAAGAAACGCACGAAACAAAAACATACGCTGAGCTTGTTACAGAAATCGAGAACTTGCTTGGTTTGTCGAAAGAGGACATGAAAGCCCGCCTTGTACAGTTCTATACGGACATGAACATTGACGGCCGCTTCCTGATCCTTGGCGAAAACCGTTGGGGCTTGCGTGAGTGGTACCCGGTTGAACAAATCGAAGAAGAATCTGCGCCGACTGTAAAAGCCCGCAAGAAAAAGGCGAAAGTTGCAGGCGACGATGACTTTGATGACATGGACCTTGAGCTTGAAGACGAATTGGAATTCGACGACTTCGATGAAGAGGACGACGATGACGACGACGATATCGATACGGTACCGGAAGATGATTTATTGAAATCACCTGAAGTGGAAGTTATTGATTTTGATGTCGACGACGATGATGAAGAAGATGTGGACGTTCTTGTCGAAGACTTGGATGGCAATATCATCGACGAAGAAGAAGACGAAGATGATGAAGACGACGAGGATTTGAAGTAGTCTGAACATTTTTTTACCTTGACTTTAGAGGCTGGACTGGATAAGATTTTATTGGGCTCCTTAAAAGAGGAGAAATGATTCGTACAGTCTACGCGTCCCCTCGCACCTTGCAGGCGGAGCGCTTTTTATTTTTTTATAATTGGAGGAGGAAACAGAATGACAAAGTATATTTTTGTAACAGGCGGTGTAGTATCGTCGCTTGGTAAAGGGATTACCGCTGCTTCACTTGGCCGCTTGCTGAAAAACAGAGGTTTGAAAGTGACGATCCAGAAATTCGATCCGTACATCAACATTGACCCGGGTACAATGAGCCCGTATCAGCACGGAGAAGTTTATGTAACAGACGACGGCGCGGAAACGGACTTGGATTTGGGGCATTACGAGCGTTTCATCGACATCAACCTTAACAAATACTCGAATGTGACGACGGGGAAAGTCTATTCGACAGTCATCCAGAAAGAACGCCGCGGCGATTACCTGGGCGGTACCGTCCAAGTCATTCCGCACATTACGAACGAAATCAAAGACCGCTTGGTGCGCGCTGCTAAAACGGCTCAAGCGGATGTCGTCATCACTGAAATCGGCGGAACAGTAGGCGACATCGAATCGCTGCCATTCCTGGAAGCGATCCGCCAAATGAAATCGGATCTAGGCCGCGATGAAGTCATGTACATCCACTGTACATTGATTCCATACCTTGGTGCTGCCAAAGAAATGAAAACAAAACCGACTCAGCATAGCGTTAAAGAGCTGCGCAGCCTGGGCATCCAGCCGAACTTGATTGTCGTGCGCACGGAACATCCAGTGCCGCAGGACATGAAAGACAAAATCGCGTTATTCTGCGATATTAAAGCGGAAGAAGTCATTGAATCCCGTGACGTCGATGTGATCTACGAAATGCCGCTTCGTTTGCAGGAGCAGAACATGGACCAGATCGTCCTTGACCATTTCGGCATCGAAGCGCCTGTAGCGGACATGACGGAGTGGAACCAATTGGTCGATAAAGTGAAATCATTGTCTAAAACGGTCCGCATCGCTTTGGTCGGGAAATATGTAGAGCTTCAAGACGCGTACATTTCTGTAGTGGAAGCGATGAAGCATGCCGGTTTCGCATTCGATTCTGAAATTGAAGTTGAATGGATCAATGCAGAACACATCAACGCAGAAAACGCTACTGAGAAATTGCAGCACGTCGACGGCATCTTGATCCCTGGCGGATTCGGCGACCGTGGCGTCGAAGGCAAAATTGCAGCAACGCAATACGCACGTGAAAACAAAGTGCCATTCTTCGGAATTTGCCTGGGCATGCAACTGGCTTCTGTTGAATTCGCACGCAGCATCATGGGCATGGACGGCGCTCATTCTTCGGAGCTTGATCCGAAAACACCTTATCCGGTCATCGACTTATTGCCAGAACAAAAAGACATCGAAGACTTGGGCGGCACATTGCGCCTCGGCTTGTACCCAGCTAAATTACAGCCGGGCTCGAAAGCGCACGAAGCGTACGGCGAAGAATTGGTGTATGAACGCCACCGCCACCGCTACGAGTTCAACAACGAGTACCGCGAGCAATTCGAAGCAGCCGGCTTTAAGTTCTCGGGCACTAGCCCGGATGGCCGTCTTGTGGAAATCATTGAGCTTGAAGATCACCCTTGGTTCCTGGCTTGCCAGTTCCACCCGGAATTCATCTCACGCCCGACACGCCCGCAGCCTCTATTCAGAGAGTTCATCCGCGCGTCACTCGGCGAATAAAAGACAGCATAGCAAAAGCCTTCCTATTTTCGGGAAGGCTTTTGCTTTAGGCAGAACGCTTCAGATGGGTTCATTGTTTATTTGCAGTGGGAAAGAGAAGGGAGGTAGAAATAATTCCCTGAATTTAGTAAAATGGAAAGTAAGTACAGAAGGGAATGAGGCCTCTTGAAAACGATACTGATTGTTGATGACCAGACGGGTATCCGGCTTTTATTGAACGAAGTATTCAAAAAAGAAGGGTTTCAGACCTTGATGGCTGCTAATGGAGCGCAGGCTTTGAAGCAGGCGGAGGAAAACTCCCCGGATATTGTGCTGCTGGATATGAAAATTCCCGGCATGGACGGCATAGAAATCTTGAAGAACTTGAAAAGAATGCGGCAGGACATCAAAGTGATCATGATGACGGCCTATGGCGAGCTCGATGTCATCAAGGAATCGATGGTCAGCGGGGCGTGCTGTTATTACACGAAACCGTTCGATGTCTTCGAAATCCGCGACGCTGTAAAGGAAATGTTAACAGACTGATATATACGAAAGTGGCGAAAGCAAGCGGTTTTTGTTATAGTATAAAGGATATTCGGATAGAGTCACAGCTGAGGAGGAAATTTGCAATGGCATTGGTTTCAATGAAAGACATGATGATTAAAGGGAAAAAAGAAGGCTATGCAATCGGCCAATTTAACTTAAACAACCTTGAGTTCACTCAAGCAATCTTAAAAGCGGCACAAGAAGAGAATTCACCGGTAATCTTAGGTGTCTCTGAAGGCGCAGCTCGCTACATGGGCGGATTCACGACGGTCGTCCATATGGTGAAAGGCTTGATGCACGATTATAAAATCACGGTTCCTGTCGCGATCCATCTTGACCACGGATCAAGCTTCGAAAAATGCAAAGAAGCGATTGACGCTGGCTTCACTTCGGTGATGATCGACGCATCGCATCATTCATTTGACGAGAACATCGAAATCACGAAGCAAGTGGTTGAATACGCGCACAAGAACAATGTTTCGGTTGAAGCTGAACTTGGAATTGTCGGCGGCCAGGAAGACGATGTCATCGCTGACGGCGTCATCTACGCAGATCCGCAGGAATGCAAAACACTTGTTGATGCGACTGGGATTGACTGCTTAGCGCCTGCACTTGGTTCTGTACACGGACCTTATAAAGGCGAACCGAATCTTGGCTTCAAAGAGATGGAAGAAATTTCTCAGCTATGTGACGTTCCATTGGTTCTTCACGGAGGAACTGGAATTCCGACTAAAGATATTCAACGCGCCGTTTCACTAGGCACAGCGAAGATCAACGTCAACACAGAAAGCCAAATCGCTTCTGCTAAAGCTGTGCGCGAAGCATTGGCGAAAGATGCGGAAATGTACGATCCACGCAAATACCTGACACCTGCACGCGACGCAATCCAAGCGACAGTATCAGGCAAAATGCGCGAATTCGGAAGTTCAGGCAAAGCATAAAATCATACATGATGGATGAAAGAGGGAAGCGTCCGATAGGTCTCTTCTCTCTTTTCCATAAACCAGGAGGATAATTCATGAAATTTTTTATTGATACCGCAAACTTTGAAGAAATCAAAGAAGCACACGCATGGGGCATTCTTTCAGGCGTTACAACAAACCCTTCGCTAGTGGCGAAAGAAAAGAACGTCTCTTTCCACGACCGCTTGAAAGAAATCGCGGCATTGGTCGATGGTTCAATCAGCGGCGAAGTAATCGCGCTTGATGCAGAAGGCATGATCGAAGAAGGGCGCGAATTGGCGGCTCTTGCTCCGAACATCACGGTTAAATTGCCGATGACGCCGGACGGCTTGAAAGCTTGTGCAGTTTTGGCAAGCGAAGGCAAGAAGGTTAACGTAACGTTAATCTTCAGTGCGAACCAAGCACTTCTTGCAGCACGTGCAGGAGCGGCTTACGTATCGCCATTCCTTGGGCGCCTTGATGATATCGGCCACAACGGCATGGATTTAATCGCGACAATCTCTGATATTTTTGCAATCCACGACATCAAAACTGAAATCATTGCAGCATCGATCCGCCACCCGCAGCACGTAACGGAAGCAGCATTGAACGGTGCACACATCGGAACTATGCCGATCAATGTCATGAAACAAATGTTCAAGCACCCATTGACGGACAAAGGAATCGAAGCATTCCTTGCAGATTGGGAAAAGCGTACAGCTGAATAACAGCGCATTGCGAATCTGCGTTCAGCGAATATTTCTAAGCCGGTGAATGTTAGAAGAACCAATCGTACTTTTAGGGGCAGGCTGCACTTAGTTGCCTGCCTTCCTGAAGTATGGCAAAGGAGAAATTAATTAATGGATGTTTATAAAATAAAAGGCGGCAAACGCTTAACAGGCACGATCAAAGTGAACGGGGCAAAGAACAGTGCGGTAGCATTGATTCCCGCATCAATTTTAGCGAATTCACCGGTGCAAATTGAAGGCTTGCCGGAGATTTCAGACGTGTGGACATTAAAAAATATTCTTGAAGAAATCGGCGGGGAAGTGTCTTTCGAAGACGGCATCATGAACATCGATCCGACGAATATGATCGATATGCCATTGCCGAACGGCAACGTCAAAAAACTGCGTGCTTCTTATTATATGATGGGCGCAATGCTTGGCCGTTTTAAACATGCGGCAATCGGGCTTCCCGGCGGATGTTTCTTAGGCCCTCGGCCAATCGACCAGCACATCAAAGGCTTTGAGGCGCTGGGTGCAAAAGTGACGAACGAACATGGCGCCATCTACTTGCGCGCAGACGAACTGAAAGGCGCGAAAATCTATTTGGACGTTGTCAGTGTAGGGGCGACGATCAACATTATGCTTGCAGCCGTTCTGGCAAAAGGGCAGACGGTCATTGAAAATGCGGCAAAAGAGCCGGAAATCATTGATGTGGCTACATTGTTGACGAATATGGGCGCGAAAATCAAAGGTGCAGGAACAAACGTGATCCGCATCGACGGCGTTGAAGAGCTTCACGGCACAAACCATACGATCATTCCTGACCGCATCGAAGCAGGAACATTCATGATCATGGCGGCTGCCATTGGCGACGGCATTACCATCGACAATGTCATTCCTTTCCATATGGAAGCGTTGACTGCGAAACTCCGCGAAATGGGCGTTGATGTCCAGGAAGGCGAAGAATCGATTTATATCCCGAAACCGGAGCAATTAACGGCGATTGATGTTAAGACACTGGTTTATCCAGGTTTCGCAACAGACTTGCAACAGCCATTCTCGGCATTGATGACGCAAGCGACAGGTTCTTCGATGATTACGGATACGATTTACTCGGCCCGTTTTAAACACATTGACGAATTCCGCCGCATGAATGCAAGTGGGCGTGTCGAAGGGCGTGCTGCGATTATCACCGGACCGACGCCATTGACCGCTGCAAGTGTTGTAGCATCTGATTTACGCGCAGGCGCTGCACTTGTCATTGCTGGTTTGATGGCAGAAGGCGAAACGGAAATCCGCGAAATCTACCACATTGAACGAGGCTATTCGAAGATCATCGATAAGCTGCAGGGCCTTGGGGCAGACATCCGCAGAGAAACGATTGACCCGGTCGCGAGTGCAAAGTCCGACCTTAGCCAGAACGCCAATTGACTTCTTTTTAGCTTGCCGATTTATGCTACACTTAAAAGGATTGAGTTATAGCTAAACAGGAGGAACATATATTATGGAACGAAGTTTATCAATGGAACTGGTGCGGATTACAGAAGCTGCTGCAATTGCTTCAGCGAAATGGATGGGCCGCGGCTTGAAGAACGAAGCGGATGATGCGGCGACAACGGCGATGCGGAGCGTATTCGATACGATTCCGATGCGTGGAGTCGTCGTGATCGGCGAAGGCGAAATGGACGAAGCGCCGATGTTGTATATCGGCGAAGAACTCGGGACGGGCCAAGGCCCCGAAGTCGACGTTGCGGTAGATCCTCTTGAAGGTACGAATATCGTAGCTGCAGGCGGCTGGAACGCATTGGCGGTCTTAGCCATCGCTGACCGCGGGAATTTGCTGAACGCTCCGGATATGTATATGGACAAAATTGCAGTCGGACCTGAATCTGTCGGTAAAATCGACATCAACGCACCGGTCATTGATAATCTGCGTGCTGTCGCGAAAGCGAAAAACAAAGACATTGAAGACGTAGTGGCAACAATCATCGACCGTCCACGCCACAAAGACATCATTGACCAAATCCGTGCCGCAGGCGCACGCATCAAGTTGATTACGGATGGCGATGTGGCTGGGGCGCTCAATACGGCTTTCGATAAAACCGGCGTCGACATTCTTTTCGGCATCGGTGGTGCTCCTGAAGGCGTCATTGCCGCAGTAGGCTTAAAATGCCTAGGCGGTGAAATCCAGGGGAAGCTTCTTCCACAAAATGAAGAAGAAGCACAGCGCTGCATCGATATGGGAATCGATGTCAATAAAGTCTATATGATGGAAGACCTTGTCAAAGGCGACGACGCGATTTTTGCTGCGACTGGCGTAACCGACGGCGAATTGCTGCGCGGCGTCCAGTTGAAAGGCGCTTTTGCAGAAAGTCATACGCTCGTTATGCGTGCGAAATCAGGCACAGTCCGTTTTGTTGAGGGCCGCCATAGCTTGAAGAAGAAACCGAATCTGGTAATGAACGATTAAATCCATACTTCAAAATGAGTCCGGCATATTGCCGGGCTCCTTCTTTAAAAATCTTTCCTTACTTTCAACGAACAATCCCCAAAACAGCTTCCTAAAAAATAAATAAGAGTGGTGTCCATTAATGACAACGATTACAATTTCCGCATTGGAAAACATGACGCTGAAAGAGCTTTATAATTTGGCGAAAGAATACAAGCTGACCAATTACAGCAAACTGACGAAAAAAGAATTGATTTTTGCAATCCTGAAAACGCGCGCAGAACAAGAAGGCTTCTTCTTTATGGAAGGCGTCCTTGAAATCATCCAGTCGGAAGGTTTCGGCTTCCTTCGCCCAATCAACTATTCACCAAGCTCGCAGGACATTTACATCTCAGCGTCCCAAATCCGCAGGTTCGATTTGCGGAACGGTGATAAAGTATCCGGAAAAGTGCGTCCGCCGAAAGAGAACGAACGCTATTTCGGCTTGCTGCAAGTTGAAGCGGTCAATGGGGAAGACCCGGAAGTCGCAAAAGAACGCGTCCATTTCCCTGGCTTGACCCCGCTTTATCCAGACCGCCAAATCAAGCTTGAAACGACGCCTGACCATTTATCGACGCGCATCATGGATCTTGTGGCGCCTGTCGGATTCGGCCAGCGCGGATTGATCGTCGCCCCGCCGAAAGCCGGCAAGACAATGCTGCTGAAGGAAATCGCGAATTCGATCACGACCAATCATCCTGAAGCGGAATTGATTGTCTTGCTGATCGACGAACGCCCGGAGGAAGTCACCGACATCGAACGTTCCGTAGATGCCGACGTCGTTTCGTCGACGTTTGATGAAGTGCCGGAAAACCACGTCAAAGTGGCAGAATTGGTTTTGGAACGCGCGATGCGCCTTGTTGAGCATAAACGCGACGTCATCATCTTGATGGATTCGATCACGCGCCTGGCCCGAGCATATAATTTGGTTATTCCGCCAAGCGGGCGTACACTTTCAGGAGGGATTGACCCGGCAGCATTCCACCGGCCAAAACGCTTTTTCGGCGCAGCGCGCAATATCGAAGAAGGCGGAAGCTTGACGATTTTGGCGACAGCGTTGATCGATACCGGTTCACGCATGGATGAAGTGATTTACGAAGAATTTAAAGGGACCGGCAATATGGAGCTGCACCTGGACCGCAGCCTTGCAGAACGCCGTATTTTCCCAGCGCTCGATATCCGCCGTTCCGGGACACGGAAAGAGGAATTGCTGCTGGATCCGGAACAGCTCGAAAGATTGTGGTCAATCCGCAAAACGTTCTCGGATTCATCCGATTTCGGCGAACGTTTCCTGAAAAAGCTTGGCAAGACAAAAACCAACGAAGAGTTTTTCGAACAGCTCAACAGCGAAATGAAAGCACATCGCGGCAGCAAAAAGATGATTTAATTACTTGCAAAAATGTATTCTATTTGATATGATTATGAAAGTGAACCAATACATGACTATTGCATATATGGCCTAAAGAGCCATGTAAGGCAATAGCAAAATAGATTATGAACTCTGTTCCAGATGGTTCAGGGCGAGAGGAGAAAAACACATGAAAACAGGTATTCATCCAGATTACAAACAAGCAACAGTAACTTGCTCTTGCGGCAACAGCTTCACTACAGGTTCTGTTAAAGAGAACATCAACGTCGAGCTTTGCTCAGAGTGCCACCCATTCTACACTGGACGCCAAAAATTTGCTGCTGCAGACGGCCGCGTAGACCGTTTCAACAAAAAATACGGCATCAAAGAAGAAATCAAAGAGTAAGATTAAAATATACCTGCCAAGCGCGAAAACGCGAGGCAGGTATTTTTTCGTTTATAAACCCTATCAGCCCGGCAGTTTAACCAATTCCGAAGGCAATATATAGATAAAAAAGCAGTAATCAGCATGAATTTTAGGTATGATAAGTAATGATAAAAGTGTTTGAAAGGGGTCTCACATATGTACGTTATGAAACAGTCAGGCTGGGTAGAGCTGATATGCGGAAGCATGTTTTCAGGGAAATCGGAGGAATTGATCCGCCGTGTGCGCCGCGCACAATTTGCAAAACAAAAAATCGCCGTATTTAAACCGAAAATCGACAACCGCTACAGTGAAGAAGCGGTCGTATCGCATAATGGAACAACAGTCATCGCATTGCCAATCGAGCATTCCGAAGAAATGTGGAGTTACATCTCGGATGATTTTGACGTCATTGCCATCGACGAAGCCCAGTTTTTTGATGGAGAAATCATCAATAACATCCAGAAACTTGCGGATCACGGATTCCGAGTCATCGTAGCGGGCCTTGACCAGGATTTCAGAGGCCGTCCATTCGGCCCGATGCCCACCCTTTTGGCAATTGCTGAACAAGTAACAAAATTGCAGGCTGTCTGCACCGTATGCGGATCACCCGCAAGCCGCACCCAGCGTCTCATCGACGGCCGGCCGGCAGGTTCAGACGATCCGACAATCTTAGTTGGAGCATCCGAAGCCTACGAGCCGCGCTGCCGCCACCACCACGAAGTGCCAGCAGGCGTTACTGTTAATAAATAGCAGCAAGTTCTTTTGATGTTCTTTTATATAGAAGAGAAATTTAGAACATATTCCTCTAATCAACAAAAGACGCCTATCAATAATCAAATCTCTAAGCAGAGGCGCGAACACGGGCTAGGCGAAGCGAGAAGACAGGCGTTCTGTGCCTGGCTTCTTGCGTAAGCCATGCGCTTGAGCGACCGAAGCGTTGGGTAAAAGTTCTCTAAATAACAACACAATGAAAACAGAAATAGAGGTGATTCGGGATGTTTGATCGATTACAAGCTGTAGAAGATCGATACGACCGATTAAATGAATTGCTGAGCGATCCGGAAATCGTCAGCGATACAAACAAGCTCCGCGAGTATTCCAAGGAGCAGTCGGATTTGCAGGATACGGTGGAAGCGTACCGTGAATACAAAGAAACCAAAGAGCAATTGGAAGGCGCGAAAGCTATGTTCGACGATAAGCTTGATGCCGATATGCGCGAAATGGTGAAAGAAGAAGTAAGCGAATTGGAAGAACAATTGGAAGTGATTGAAGAGCGCCTTCATATTTTATTGATACCGAAAGACCCTAACGATGACAAAAACGTCATCATGGAAATCCGCGGAGCTGCGGGCGGCGATGAGGCTGCGTTGTTTGCGGGTGACCTATACCGCATGTACAGCCGCTATGCGGAATCGAATGGCTGGAAAGTGACAGTCATGGATTCAAATCCGACAGGGCTCGGCGGTTTCAAGGAAATCGTCTTCATGATTTCGGGCAAGGGCGCTTACTCGAAATTGAAATACGAAAACGGGGCGCACCGCGTTCAGCGGGTTCCGGAAACTGAATCGGGCGGCCGTATCCATACATCTACTGCAACTGTAGCTTGTTTGCCGGAAGTGGAAGAAGTG
Source organism: Planococcus koreensis (assembly GCF_004761975.1). GTDB lineage: Bacteria > Bacillota > Bacilli > Bacillales_A > Planococcaceae > Planococcus > Planococcus koreensis. Next base: position 10,873 of record NZ_RQII01000003.1, read on the forward strand.
GAAGTTGAAATCCACGACAACGATATCCGCGTTGATACCTATGCTTCATCAGGGGCAGGCGGACAATCAGTCAATACGACAATGTCAGCGGTGCGTTTGACGCATATTCCGACGAACACAGTCGTAACGTGCCAGGACGAAAAATCCCAGATCAAGAACAAAGCAAGCGCAATGAAAGTGCTTCGCGCGCGCGTCTACGATAAATTTCAGCAGGAAGCACAAGCTGAATATGATGCTGTCCGAAAATCAGCAGTCGGCACCGGCGACCGTTCTGAACGGATCCGCACATATAACTATCCGCAAAACCGTGTAACAGACCATCGCATCGGCTTGACGATCCAGAAATTGGACCAAATCATGCAAGGCAAAATGGATGAAATCGTGGAGGCTTTGGTTGTGGAAGAGCAGTCCGCCAAAATGGAAGCTTTGAACAATGACTGATGTGAGACGTGTATTTGAGGCCCTTAACTGGGCTTCTTCTTTTTTAAAAGCCAAAGGCCGCGAAGAAAATGCAGCACGCATTCTGCTTCAGCATGAACTTGGGATGTCTCAGGCTGGACTTCTCGCTTCTCTTCGCGATCCATTGGACCCGGAGCAGGATGAACGTTTCCGCCGCAACATTGAACAGCATGCAGCAGGCGTACCTGTTCAGCATCTGACGGGCGTCGAGGAATTTTATGGCCGCGAATTCGAAGTGAACAAAGATGTACTGATTCCACGTCCGGAAACGGAAGAGCTAATAGAAGAAACACTTCAATTGGTGCAGCGCTATTTTCCGGCCGGAGACCCTTCGATTGTTGACATCGGAACAGGAAGCGGCATTATCGCCATCACGATGAAATGCGAACTGCCAGCTTCAGAAGTTGCAGCTGTGGATATCTCAGAAAGCGCACTCCTTACTGCGGAACGCAATGCATCGAGGCATGGAGCGGACATTGATTTTAAGCTCGGCGATCTGACGGAGCCGATCCGTGGGCGGAAATGGGACATTGTCTTATCGAACCCGCCGTATATCGGATATGATGAAAAAGCTGAACTATCTGACACAGTGCGTGATTTTGAACCTCATACTGCCTTATTCGCTGATGATCAAGGCCTTGCTTTGTACAGCCGCATGGCCCGTGAATTGCCTGCTTTGGTGAATAAACCCGGAATTATCGGTTTTGAAATAGGCCATGCCCAGGGAGAAGCGGTAAAATCCTTGTTGAAAGAAGCTTATCCCCAGGCAGAAATATACGTCAAAAAAGATATCAACAAAAATGACCGCATGGTCTTTTGCATCAACGCGTAGTTACTAACATTTTATCGGCAGATTCACATAACTTATCCACTGTTTGTGGATAGAACGATAGAAAACCTGTTAAAATAGGAGTTGTTAACATGCAAACAGGAACCATACTTGTGGATAAAAATGTGAATAAGGAAGAAACTTACTCACAGGCTGTGGAAATACTGAAAGATGGCGGCATTGTAGCGTTTCCGACAGAAACGGTTTATGGTTTAGGCGCGGATGCCACAAATCCGGATGCTGTCGCAAAAATATTTGAAGCGAAAGGGCGGCCAGCGGACAATCCGCTGATTGTCCATGTCGATTCAAAAAACAGTGCTTTACAATATGCAGAAGAGCTTTCGCCGCTGGATCTTCAATGCATGGACGCTTTTTGGCCGGGTGCATTGACCTTGATTGTCAAAGCAAAACCAGACCAATTTGCGGATAATGTCACTGCCGGGCTTTCTACAGTAGGCATTCGCGTGCCGGACCATCCGGTGGCGCTGAATTTATTGAAACGGCTCCCGTTTCCGCTCGCAGCGCCGAGTGCAAATACGAGCGGCAAACCGAGCCCGACGTTAGCAGAGCACGTCTACCATGACATGAAAGGGAAAATTCCGCTCATTCTGGACGGAGGTGCGACAGCTATCGGGCTGGAATCGACGGTGCTTGATATGACCTCGGAACCGCCAGTGATTCTTCGGCCGGGACGGATTTCGCAGGAACAGATCGAAAACGTGATCGGCAAAGTGAGGCTGTCTTCTGAAATCCAAGGAAACGCACCGAAATCGCCCGGCATGAAGTATATCCATTATGCGCCGGAGGCTCCGGTCTACTTGATCGAAAATGATCCGGCGTTGATTGAAAAAGCGATTCAGCATGTACAGAAAGATGGTAAAAAAGTGGCCATTTTAAGTGAACATGAATTTAAAACGGCTGATTTCCATTTCCCGTTGACTGCGGAAACGCTTTACGCCAGTTTGCGGAAATGTGATTTAATGGATGCCGACATGATCTTGGCGGCAGTATCGGCGAATGTTGAAAAAGGCGACGCCATGATGAATCGGCTTGAAAAAGCGGCCGATCACAAATGGTTCTGCTAACCCAATGACAAGGCGGTGGAGATGATGAAAATTTTCTTTGTTTGTACTGGAAACACGTGCCGCAGCCCGATGGCTCAGGCCTTGCTCGCTGCGAAAGAGTTGCCTGGAGTTGAAGTGCGGTCAGCTGGCATTTTTGCCGGCGAGGCACCGTTATCAAGCCATGCCCGCACCGTGCTCGAAGAAGACGGAATCGCTTTTCAGCATATGTCCAAGCAACTTTTGCCAGGGGATATCCGCTGGTCGTCACTGATTTTGACCATGACTGCTACCCATAAGCAATATTTGGTGCAAAATCATCCGGAAGCAGGCGACAAGATTTTCACGCTGAAGGAATTTGCCGAAGGGCGTCTGGCAGATGTCAGTGACCCTTACGGCGGTTCCTTGGCTACTTATCAACAGACTTACAACGAGTTAAAAGTGCTGATTGATAAACTTGTGGATAAATTAAATGGATAATGAAAGCCGGCCATCTGTGTAAAAGCGGATGGCTTTTTAATTTGGCATGGATCAATCGTGCCCTGCGTGCCGGCTGTGTAGGTTTTTTACTGCAATAATGTTAGAATAATAGAAAAGTGGAAGCAGCTTTTTTTTAGCGATCCGCTCAAATAGAAACAGAAAAGAGGGTTTTTCATGAAAATAGCTATTTCTTCAGACCACGGCGGCAACGTGCTGCGCAAGGACATCATGAATTTACTGGATGAATCAGGTATAGAATACAAGGATTTCGGGCCACAGACAGACGATTCGGTGGATTATCCGGATTATGCTAAACCGGTTGCAGATGCAGTCGCGAGCGGCGAATACGACCGCGGCATCCTGATTTGCGGCACAGGAATCGGCATGTCGATTGCAGCGAATAAAGTCAAAGGCATCCGCGCCGCACTAGTCCATGACGTATTCAGCGCGAAAGCGACGAGAGGGCATAACGATTCCAATATCCTGGCTATGGGCGAACGCGTTGTTGGGCCTGGCCTTGCACGTGAAATCGTCAAAACTTGGCTGGCAGAGGAATTTGAAGGTGGACGCCACCAGAACCGCATAGAGAAAATTTCTAACCTCGAAAACTAATCGAAGGGGTGGGCGATATGCAGACTTTATGGGAATTGCAGCTTGAAGAAGTTCTTAGTGAATTAGAGCAGCAGATCCAGTTCAAGAAAGGCCAGGTATTCGTTATCGGCTGTTCGACATCTGAAGTGGCAGGCCAGCGCATCGGCACTGGCGGAGGTCTTGATATTGCGGAAAGCTTATACAAGCCGCTGGAGAAATTCGCCGCGCGCCATCGCATTTTTCTGGCTTTCCAAGGCTGTGAGCATATTAACCGTGCAATCACAATCGAGCGGCAGGCAGCGGAAAAATACGGTTTGGAGCCCGTGACGGTTATTCCGGTGCCGAAAGCTGGGGGCTCAATGAGCGCATACGCATTCACTGCAATGAATGATCCAGTCGTTGTCGAAGAGATTCAGGCGCATGCTGGAATCGATATCGGACAAACAATGATTGGCATGCATTTAAAAAGAGTAGCCGTTCCACTCCGAACTTCTGTTAAACTAATAGGAGAAGCGATTGTCTCAGCCGCTACAACCCGGCCGAAATTGATCGGCGGGGAGCGTGCGCGCTACAATCGTCAGCTTGTTCACTTACAGGAGGGATTTACAGATGGAGATGGAATTGATTAAAGCGCAAGACCCGGCAGTTTATGAAGCAATGGAAGCAGAAAAGCAGCGTCAGGAAGCGAACATTGAACTGATCGCCTCTGAAAACTTCGTGTCACCAGCAGTAATGGAAGCCCAAGGTTCAGTTTTAACGAACAAATACGCGGAAGGCTATCCGGGCAAACGTTATTACGGTGGCTGTGAATTTGTAGACATTGTAGAAAATATTGCACGCGACCGCTTGAAAGAAATTTTCGGCGCAGAACATGCGAACGTCCAGCCTCATTCAGGATCACAGGCCAATATGGCAGTTTACACGGCGGTTCTGGAAAAAGGCGATACGATTCTCGGCATGAACTTGAACCATGGCGGCCATTTAACACATGGCAGCAAAGTTAATTTCAGCGGAATGCAGTATAATTTCGTGGAATACGGCGTTAACAAAGACACGCAATTAATCGATTACGACGTTGTGCGTGAAGTTGCGCTTGAACACAAGCCGAAAATGATCGTAGCTGGCGCAAGTGCATATTCCCGCCAATTGGATTTCGCTAAATTCCGTGAAATTGCGGATGAAATAGGTGCATACTTGATGGTCGACATGGCGCATATCGCAGGCCTGGTGGCTACGGGTGCACATCCGAACCCAGTGCCGCATGCACATTTCGTCACATCAACTACACATAAGACACTTCGTGGACCGCGCGGCGGCTTGATTCTTTGCAAAGAAGAATTCGCGAAAAAAATCGACAAAACCATCTTCCCTGGCATTCAAGGCGGGCCTTTGATGCATGTAATCGCTGCTAAAGCGGTAGCATTCGGAGAAGCGCAGCAGCCTGAATTCAAGACGTATATCGACCAAGTGGTCAAAAATGCACAAGCATTAGCGGAAGCGCTGATGGCTGAAGGAGTCGATATCGTATCCGGCGGCACAGAAAACCATTTGCTGCTGCTCGATTTGCGGTCATTGAATCTGACAGGAAAAGTGGCTGAGCACGCACTTGACGAAGTCGGCATTACGACAAACAAAAATACAATTCCATTTGATCCTGAAAGCCCATTTGTCACTTCGGGCATCCGTTTAGGAACGCCGGCTGTGACTTCCAGAGGATTCAAAGAACCTGAAATGAAAGAAATCGCTTCTATCATGGCTTCTTTATTGAAAGACCCTGAAAACGAAGCGGTTAAAAAAGAAGCAGCGGAGCGCACAGCGAAGCTGACAGCGAGTTTTCCGTTGTACAAATAAGGGAATACAGCTGCCAAAGGTTTAATTACAGGCAGCTGTTTTTTTGTCTAAAAATACATCCGATGAACATGGAGGACCCGCATATGCAGAACGATAAGAGAAATAAAGAAACGCGCATAATTATCGACTGGCTTCAACGTCTGGGAATAGAGTTCAAGACGGGTTTTATCATCACTAATCCTGAAGCGGAAGATAATCCTATCATTTATGCTAACGAAGCATTTTGTGAGATGAGCGGGTACCCTGTGCACGAAGTGGTCGGGAGAAACGGCAAATTCATGCATGGTTCGAAAACGGATATGGAAATCAGCCGGCAAATACGCGGATGCATCGACACCGGTAAAGCCTGCGTTAAGGAAATCATCAATTACCGCAAAGACGGTATGCCTTTCTGGAACGAAATCACAATCCAGCCGATTACCCTAGATGAAACGGACGTGAAGTTCACGCTGATGTTGCACCGGGACGTCACGGACAGAAAACGTGCGGAAGCGCTCATCAAGCTGCAGCAGGAAACTTATAATGACTTGGAAAAAGGCTATATGCTTAGTGCGCTGCTGCAAAAAGCTTGCACAGTGGTGGAATCGTTCTTCCAGGACGGCGCGAAATGCACTGTCTTATTAGTCGGGGAAGATGGGAAATTCAAATCGGGAGCGGGCAATTCGATGCCTCAGCAATTTCACGATGCAGTCAGCGAGATTAAAGCCGAAGCTACAGTCGGGACTTGCGGCGCTGCTTATTTCCGGAAAGAGACAGTCGTAGTGGAGAATATGCGGACCGATCCGTTATGGTCCGGCCATCAGGAACTAGTGGAGCGCTACGGATTGTTTTCAAGCTGGTCGGTACCGATTTTGGACGCCGCCGGGGACGCCATCGGCACATTTGGAATCTACTTCAAGGAAGAGAACGCACTGGCAGCTGCAGATCGGGAGTTCATTGAACAGTTTGCACCGATTGTGTCGCTGACGATCAAGTATTTCCGCCAACAGGAGGAAATGATGCGCTTGGCATTCTTGGACAAAGAATCGGATTTGCCGAACCGCAATTATTTTATGAATGAAACCCAAACGCTGATGGCAGAAAACAAAGAAGGTTTCGTGGCGTTCGTGTCCACTGACGAGTACGTCAAAGTGGTTGACCAATATGGACATCGGGCGGGCGACGCGCTAATCCGGGAAATCGGCAAGCGGTTCTTGTTGTCGCCATTGCCGATGGATAGTTTGGTGGCGCGTTTCTCAGATTCAACAATTGCCGTTTTCTGCTTGACGCCGCTCGCTAAAGTACCGGATATTCTCTATGTACTGGCGCAATGCGCTGCCGAGCCCGTGAAAGTGCACGATCTGGAATTGTTCCTGACGCTGAAGATGGGCATCGCAATCGTTACTCAAACCCAGCACGATGCCGATGAGCTGATCCGCCATGCGGACAGCGCGCTGTCAAAAGCGAAGCTTAGGGCAGGTGAGTCGATCTGCTATTACGAAAACGAACACGATGAATTCATGATGAGGGATCTGCGGATCGCGAATGAGCTGACAGCCGCCATCAAACGCGAGGAAATCGATGTGCATCTGCAGCCGAAAGTGGAGTTGGACAGCGGCAAAATCACTGGATTTGAAGCGCTTGCCCGCTGGTTCTCCGCGGACCTTGGAACGATATCGCCTGAAGTGTTCATCCCGGTGGCTGAAAAGAGCGGTAAAATTCGTGAGCTGGAACAGCTTGTTATGAAAAAAGTGCTCTGTTGGCTCCAAAAACAGCGGGACCTCGGCATGGAGCTGCGCCAGGTGGCGGTCAATATTTCGACCGATCATTTCTTCCATCACTCGTTCATTCCATACCTTGTGGACATTACGGCCCAATACGATATCGAACCAAGCTGGATCCGGCTGGAAATCACTGAACGCATCGGCTTTGTGGATATCGAGACCGCTTATAAAGTCTTTAACCGCTTGAAAGTTTTCGGCTTTACGAGTTCCATCGATGATTTCGGAACTGGTTATTCATCGCTGAGTTATCTCCAGAAACTGCCCGTACACGAAATCAAAATCGATCGTTCGTTCATATCGAATATGCATGAGCCTGCAACGATGGCGATTGTCCGCACCATCATCCAGCTGGCGGAGAATCTTCATATGCTGGCGGTGGCAGAAGGCATCGAAACGGATGAGCAGCGCAGAATGCTCATCAATCTGGGCTGCCGCGTCGGCCAAGGATATTATTTCTATCGCCCGATGTCGCTTGATGAAGCGAATCTATTGTAAGCCGGAGCATCCATGCTCCGGTTTTTTCGTTTTTTCAGCGGAATCATCGATGGGCGCACCTCCTCGGCAGCAGGGCTGGGAAAGTTTAAGGGGATCATCCGAGCTTGTAGCCGGAAAGAATCTGAAAAATCTCAATGCATTCTGCAGGGCGTCCCGCAAATGAAATTCTGTTATACTAGTTAGGATAAAGTTTGAAAAGGAGCTGTTTGCAGTGGGAAAAGTACATGTATTTGATCATCCGTTAATCCAGCATAAATTGACTTACATCCGTGACAAATCAACGGGCACAAAAGAATTCCGAGAGCTTGTCGATGAAATCGCTACGTTGATGGCCTTTGAAATCACGCGCGATCTTCCATTAGAGGAAATTGAAATCGAGACTCCTGTCCAATTCGCCAAGTCGAATGTATTGTCAGGCAAAAAACTAGGAGTGGTTCCGATTCTCCGCGCCGGCATCGGCATGGTCGATGGAATTTTAAAATTGATTCCAGCAGCAAAAGTGGGGCATATCGGCTTGTACCGTGACCCGGAAACTTTGCAGCCGGTTGAATACTACTTGAAATTGCCATCCGACGTGCAAGAACGTGAATTCATTGTGGTCGATCCGATGCTCGCTACTGGCGGTTCAGCGGTTGAAGCTGTTAATTCATTGAAAAAACGCGGCGCGAAAAAAATCCGTTTCATGTGCATCATCGCTGCTCCAGAAGGTGTGGAAGCATTGCAGAAAGCGCATCCGGATGTTGATATCTACATTGCGGCGCTTGATGAAAAGTTGAATGACCATGGCTATATCGTTCCGGGTCTAGGAGATGCCGGAGACCGTTTATTCGGAACTAAGTAAGCACGAAAAGCACAGGTGGCCGTTTTAGCCCCGACATGCGCTGGAGGGTTTGCTGGCAATGGCGATTTTACCATTATCGGCAAAACCGAAGCGACCTCGAGGGTCTGGCCGCCGGATTCTGGACAATGAAGTGAAAAGGCGGGATAAGCTTGACGAAAAAGTGGAAAGTAATGACGATATTCGGCACTCGGCCGGAAGCCATCAAAATGGCTCCGCTTGTGTTGGAACTTCAGAAGCATCCTGAAACAATCGAGCCGCTAGTGGCTGTCACTGCGCAGCACCGCGAAATGCTTGACCAAGTCCTGGAAACGTTCAAAATTACGCCGGACTTCGATTTGAACATCATGAAAGACCGCCAGACGCTGAGCGGCGTGACAACCCGTGCCCTTGAAGGGTTGGATGGCATCATGAAAGAGGCCAAGCCGGATATCGTGCTTGTCCATGGCGATACCACAACGACTTTTGTCGCCGGGCTTGCGGCATTCTATAACCAGATTGCTGTCGGCCACGTCGAGGCAGGGCTGCGCACGTTCAATAAATACTCGCCGTACCCGGAAGAGATGAACCGCCAGTTGACAGGTGTCCTAGCGGATATCCATTTCGCGCCGACTGAAAAGTCTGCCGAGAATCTGCGTTCTGAAAACAAGAAAGAAGAAACCATATACATCACCGGCAATACAGCCATCGATGCATTGAAAACGACTGTGCGCGATGACTATAGCCATCCGATGCTGGAGAAAATCGGTAGTGACCGGATGATTCTTCTGACAGCCCATCGGCGTGAAAACCTGGGCGAACCGATGCGCAATATGTTCCGGGCCATCAAACGCCTGACAGAAGAACACGACGATATCCAAGTCGTCTACCCGGTTCATTTGAATCCGGCAGTGCGTGAAGTGGCAAACGAAATTCTTGGAGACAACAAGCAGGTTCACTTGATTGAACCGCTTGAAGTGCTGGACTTCCATAACTTTGCAGCGCGCTCGTTCTTTATTTTGACCGATTCGGGCGGCGTCCAGGAAGAAGCACCATCACTCGGCAAGCCGGTTTTGGTGCTGCGCGATACAACGGAACGTCCGGAAGGCATCGATGCAGGAACGCTTAAGCTCGCTGGAACAAATGAAGAAGATATCTATCGCCTTGCGAAAGAATTGCTGACAGACAAGGCAGCTTATGAACGCATGTCGCACGCATCCAATCCATACGGAGACGGAAAAGCATCGATGCGGATCGTCGAAGCTCTGCATGCATATTTCGAAAACAAGTAATATCTAAAAAAGGTTTTGGACATTTGTTTTTAAATTTGTCAACAATATGTCGGCTCTAAATCGCTTGTGATGTTTTTCACTTCATCCAATTGACATGAATTTACCCCTAATGTATGCTTACAAAGGGTATGCATGAGAAGGTTTTCATACATAAAGATGTTGTTCTGGAAGCCTGATGCGACTGCTCTTTTTTAAGGGTTTTATGTCAAATCAAAACGAAACTCGAGGGGTTTATCATGCGCCCAACAAAAAGTCCCTTACAAGCGATGGCACTTTACAGCGCCATCCTCTCACAACTTGTCGGGTCCGTGCTCATCGGTCTGTTCACAGGTATGTGGCTCGATGAACAATTCGGAACCGCCCCGCTATTTCTGATCATTTTCCTGCTTGCGGGATTAGCTCTCGGAGTATGGGCAATGCTTCAGACCGTCCGAAAATTCGAATCAGGAGACCAGTAGAAAATGGATGGACTTAGGGAAATTTATGAACGGCTAAAAAAGATGATGTATTTCATTCTGGCAGCTTTCGTTTTAGGCTGGGGATTGACCCCATACCAGGCGATTTTTGCAGGCCTCATCATAGGATCCCTGTTCGGCATTTATAATATGTGGATTTTGGTTCGCCGGATGGAAAAATTCGACCGGGCGGTGGCAGAAGGCTCGAAGGTTCGTTCGCTTGGAACGGCATTACGGTTTGCATCAGGTGTTGCCGCTGTTGCGATAGCTATTCTTTTCGCAGAGCATATACATTTGGTCAGTACAGTAATTGGATTGATGGTCCCGTATGTTCTGTTATTGGCAGAACGGATCATCTATCACGTGAAACACCATTAAGAAAAGTGAAAGAGAGGTGAAACTATCGTGGATCACGGCGCTCCAACTCGTGAGATATTCGGCTTATGGTTCAACTTGTCGAATGTTTTGATGCTTATTGTTGCCGCTGTTATCGTTTTCCTCATTGCTTTTATTGCTACACGGAATTTGAAACTGAAGCCTACGGGCATGCAGAACTTCATGGAATGGATCATGGATTTCGTCAAGGGCATCATTAAAAGCAATATGGACTGGAAAACTGGCGGCAGGTTCCATGTGCTGGGAATAACGCTAATCATGTTCATCTTCGTTTCGAATATGTTAGGTCTCCCTTTCTCAATCATTGTCAACGGCGATCTTTGGTGGAAATCACCAACAGCTGATCCGATTGTAACAATGACGCTGGCAGCAATGGTTATCATCTTGAGCCATTATTATGGCATCAAGCTGAAAGGGCTGAAAGGGTACGGTGCGGATTACTTCAAACCGATGTCATTCCTTTTCCCGCTTAAGATCATTGAGGAATTCGCAAATACGCTGACACTCGGTCTGCGTCTTTACGGAAACATTTACGCAGGAGAAATTCTTCTTGCACTATTGGCCGGACTCGGCGGAGCAAGTGTATTCGGTTTTGCCGCTGCATTCCTTCCGATGATGGTATGGCAAGGATTCTCGATCTTTATCGGGGCAATCCAAGCATTCATTTTCGTTATGTTAACGATGGTTTATTTATCGCATAAAGTCAGCGAAGACCATTGAGTATAAAACGCTCCTAACAGAGCAAACAAAAAAACAACTATCCTGAGGAGGACACATCACAATGACAGGTTCATTAGGTTTATTAGCAGCAGCAATCGCAGTAGGTTTAGCAGCACTAGGTGCAGGTATCGGTAACGGAATGATCGTTTCAAAAACAGTAGAAGGTATCGCTCGCCAGCCAGAAGCACGCGGCGTTCTTCAAACAACTATGTTCATCGGGGTAGCTTTGGTTGAGGCATTGCCGATCATCGCTGTAGTAATCGCGTTCATCGTAATGAACCAATAGTATTAACGAAAAGCGGAAGCGCCCGTGTAGATTCGGTCGGCTTATGACCCTAGAATCTGGGCGCTGCAGCTGGACATTGAAAAGCGGAATCGGCCGTTCAGCTCCGGCAGACTTAAGATGAACTTCCGAAGCGGCGTTTTTTGCCGCACAGGAAGGGCAGCTTAAGACCGAGGAGTTGGCCGCTGCAGCTGGACAACGAAAAGCGGAAACGCCATTTATGGCGTTTGTGCTCTAGTCAATATCAAGCAGAATGGCGGGAATGCTTCGGCATGTTTTTCGCCATTTATGTTTGTATGACACCATTTGATCTTGAAACAACATCTTTGAAATCAATAGATCTTACTAAATAGAAGAATCCGGATTTTAGGCTCTTGAAGGGAGTGAAACAATCGTGTTTTTTGATCACCTTGTACTTGGTGCAACTGATGGACATGCAGAATTTTTGAATGGTGGAGACATCATCGCAACACTTGTCGTCTTTCTAGTATTGCTGTTCTTGCTGAAAAAATTCGCTTGGGGTCCTTTGATGGGCATCATGCAGCAGCGGGAAGATTTGATCGCCAGCGAAATCGAAACGGCTGAAAACAGCCGCCAAGAATCCGCTAAATTGCTTGAAGAACAACGCAGCTTATTAAAAGAAGCGCGTGTTCAAGCGCAAGAGATCGTAGAAAATGCTAAAAAGCAAGGCGAAGTTTCGCGTCAGGATATTATCACGACTGCGCGTGCTGAATCTGTCCGCATGAAAGAGTCTGCAGTTCAAGAAATTGCAAACGAAAAAGATAAAGCGATGGCAGCAGTACGTGAAGAAGTTGTGGCATTGTCATTGCTTGCAGCATCTAAAGTTCTCAACAAAGAAATTTCTGAAGAAGACAACCGCCAATTGATTAACGAAACGATTGCGAAGGCAGGCGAAGTGCAATGAGCCAAGCTTCAGAACGCTACGCACTAGCATTGTTCGAAATCGCTAAAAAACACGGCGCTTCAGTGGAAGTGGAACTGGATCTTCGCGAAGTGCAAAAAGCTTTCGTGGCAAATCCAGAACTATTGGAACTATTGAGTTCTCCGAAACTGGAAGCAACTGAAAAGAAAAACGTTATTTCAAATCTTTTCGGACAGGCGAATGTATATGTTCTAAACACATTGCAATTGCTTTCTGACCGTAAACGCTTAAATGAAATTTCTCCAATCGTCGACGAATATATCCGTCTGGATAACGCAGACAACGGAATTGAAGACGCGAAAGTCTACTCGGTCAGCCCATTGACTGACGAGCAGCGCGCATCCATCTCTTCTGTATTTGCGAAAAAAATCGGCAAAGAAGCATTGCGAATTGAAAACATCATTGACCCGTCCCTAATCGGCGGGCTGCGTCTTCAAATCGGAAACCGCATTTTCGACAGCTCAGTCAGCGCGAAACTAGAGCGCCTGCAGCGTCAATTGATCGGTTAATCTAAGAAATTAAGAGAGGGTGACATACATGAGCATCAAAGCTGAAGAAATCAGTGTCCTGATTAAACAGCAGATTGAAAATTATCAATCTGAAATGCAAGTTGACGATATTGGTACAGTAATCACAGTCGGTGACGGTATCGCTCGTGTTCATGGCCTCGACAACGTCATGGCTGGAGAACTTGTAGAGTTCTCAACCGGTGTCCTTGGTATGGCGCAAAACTTGGAAGCCAACAATGTTGGTATCATTATCCTTGGCCCATTCGCAGACATTAAAGAAGGCGATGAAGTACGTCGTACTGGCCGCATTATGGAAGTACCGGTAGGATCAGAACTTATCGGACGCGTAGTAAATCCATTAGGTATGCCTGTTGATGGTCTAGGACCGATCAACACAACAAAATCACGTCCAATCGAAAGCCCTGCACAAGGCGTTATGGCCCGTAAATCGGTTCATGAACCGCTTCAAACAGGCATCAAAGCGATTGACGCATTAGTGCCGATCGGCCGTGGACAGCGCGAATTGATCATCGGTGACCGCCAGACAGGTAAAACGTCTGTAGCGATCGATACGATCTTGAACCAAGCTGACCAAGACATGATCTGCATCTATGTTGCAATCGGACAAAAAGAATCTACAGTACGTAACGTAGTTGAAACGTTCCGCAAAAACGGCGCGTTGGATTACACAATCGTAGTAACGGCTTCGGCTTCACAGCCAGCTCCATTATTGTACCTTGCTCCTTACGCAGGTATTACGATGGCTGAAGAATTCATGTTCGATGGCAAACACGTTTTGATCGTTTATGATGATTTGACGAAACAAGCATCTGCTTACCGCGAACTTTCACTATTGCTACGCCGTCCACCAGGCCGGGAAGCTTATCCAGGGGATGTCTTCTACTTGCACTCACGGTTGTTGGAGCGTGCTGCGAAACTGAACGAAACATTGGGTTCAGGATCAATCACTGCCCTTCCATTCGTTGAAACACAAGCTGGCGATATTTCCGCTTATATCCCGACAAACGTAATTTCGATCACTGACGGACAAATTTTCCTTCAGTCAGATCTATTCTTCTCTGGTGTTCGCCCAGCGATCAACGCCGGTCTTTCTGTATCACGTGTTGGTGGTTCAGCTCAGATCAAAGCGATGAAAAAAGTTGCTGGTACTTTGCGTCTTGACTTGGCAGCATACCGTGAATTGGAGTCATTCTCCCAGTTCGGTTCAGACCTTGATGCAGCTACTGCAGCAAAACTTGAGCGCGGTAAACGCACAGTTGAAGTCTTGAAGCAAGATTTGAACAACCCGATCAAAGTTGAAAAACAAGTTGTTATTTTCTATGCATTGACACGCGGATTCCTTGACGATATTCCAGTTCAAGATATCACTCGTTTCGAAGCGGAATTGACAAGCTGGTTGGATTCGAACCACACTGAAGTTTTGGATACGATTCGCACGACTCAAGGATTGCCTTCTGACGACGCATTTGGCGCAGCGATCAACGATTTCAAACGCACATTCGCAAAATCAGAGTAATTTCGACGAGTACGGATACGAACAAAAAATAATAAGGTGGTGAAATACCAGTGGCATCTTTACGCGATATAAAGAACCGAATTACGTCAACCAAGAAAACGAGCCAGATCACCCGCGCTATGCAGATGGTTTCTGCTTCGAAATTGAACCGTGCGGAAATGAACGCAAAAGCGTTCGTTCCTTACATGGAGAAAATTCAGGACGTTGTCGCATCAATCGCAGCTGGCTCAAACGAGACGCATGCAATGATGATGACACGCCCTGTGCAGAAAACGGCTTACCTTGTGATCACATCGGATCGCGGCTTAGTCGGCGGATATAACAGCAACATCCTTCGGACTGTGATGGCAAGAATCAATGAACGCCATACATCCAATGATGAGTTCGTTATCCTAAGCGTTGGCCGTAAAGGTCGGGATTTCTTCGCTAAGCAGGGAATGACGATTTTGGAAAGTGCAATCGCACTTCCGGATCATCCGACTTTTGCAGACATCAAAGAAATCACGCGCAAAGCTGTTGGTATGTTCTCAGACGGTACGTATGACGAAGTTTATATGTACTACAATCACTTCGCCTCTGCAATTCAGCAAGACGTTACTGAAAAGAAAGTTCTGCCTCTTACGGATATCCAAGCGACTGGAGCAACTGCTTCTTACGAGTTCGATCCATCAGCTGAAGCCATCTTAGAAGTGCTTCTTCCGCAATACGCAGAAAGCTTGATTTTTGGTGCTGTCCTTGACGGCAAGGCAAGTGAACACGCTGCGTCCATGACCGCAATGAAGAGCGCAACCGATAACGCGACTGACTTGATCAATGGATTGACACTTTCATACAACCGTGCGCGACAAGCTGCGATCACTCAGGAAATCACTGAAATCGTCGGCGGAGCAGCGGCTTTAGAATAGAAATTAAAAAAGCAACTTTTAGAGCGCTTGGGCCGAACCGTGAGGAAAAGCTCAAGTGCGATATTATGAAAAAAAGTAAGACAGGAGGGAACAGCATGAACACAGGACACGTTCTTCAAGTTATGGGACCGGTTGTAGACATTAAGTTTGCCGATGGCCATCTTCCAGCGATCTACAACGCCCTAACAGTATTAATTAATCGTCCAAACCAACCTCAAGTAAAATTGACGTTGGAAGTAGCTCTTCACCTTGGTGACGACACTGTACGTACTATTGCAATGGAGTCTACTGATGGATTGCAACGCGGTTCAGTAGTAACTGATTTGGGCAGCGCTATCACTGTTCCAGTCGGAGATGTAACATTAGGCCGTGTATTCAACGTACTTGGCGAAGTTATCGATTTAGGCGAAGAAATTCCGGCTACAGAAATGCGTAACCCGATTCACCGTTCAGCGCCGACTTTCGAACATCTTTCCACTGAAATCGAAATCCTTGAAACTGGTATCAAAGTAGTTGACTTGCTTGCCCCTTACATCAAAGGCGGTAAAATCGGTCTCTTCGGTGGTGCTGGTGTAGGTAAAACAGTTCTAATCCAGGAATTGATCAACAACATCGCTCAAGAGCACGGCGGACTTTCAGTATTCGCTGGTGTTGGTGAGCGTACGCGCGAAGGAAATGACTTATTCCACGAGATGAGCGAATCCGGCGTTATCAAGAAAACAGCAATGGTCTTCGGCCAGATGAACGAGCCGCCTGGCGCACGTATGCGTGTAGCTTTAAGTGGTTTGACTATGGCAGAATATTTCCGTGACGAGCAGGGCGCTGACGTTCTTCTCTTCATCGATAACATTTTCCGTTTCACACAAGCAGGTTCTGAGGTTTCAGCCCTTCTAGGCCGTATGCCATCAGCGGTTGGTTACCAGCCGACACTTGCTACAGAAATGGGTCAATTGCAAGAGCGTATCACAACAACTAGCACAGGTTCAGTAACATCGATCCAAGCGATCTATGTACCAGCCGATGACTATACGGATCCAGCTCCTGCAACAACTTTCGCTCACTTGGATGCAACTACAAACCTTGAGCGTAAACTTTCTGAAATGGGTATCTACCCTGCCGTGGATCCTTTGGCTTCGACTTCTCGCGCATTGTCGCCTGAAATCGTTGGTGAAGAGCATTACGGAGTTTCCCGTGAAGTTCAAGAAACGCTTCAGCGTTACCGTGAACTTCAAGATATCATTGCAATCCTAGGTATGGATGAGTTGAGCGACGAAGATAAGCTAACGGTTAACCGTGCGCGCCGCGTTCAAAACTTCCTATCTCAGAACTTCCACGTTGCTGAGCAGTTTACGGGCCAAAAAGGTTCGTACGTTCCAGTACAGGAAACGATCAAAGGATTCAGAGAAATTCTTGACGGCAAATACGATCACTTGCCTGAAGACGCATTCCGTTTGGTAGGGCGTATTGAAGAAGTAATCGAAAAAGCCAAAGGCATGGGCGTACAAGTCTAAAACCAGGGACCAGGAGGGAAAAAAATGCAGACCATTAAAGTCAATATTGTCACTCCCGACGGCCCAGTATACGATTCAGAAGTTTCTATGGTAATAGCAGTTACAGCGACAGGCGAGATGGGTATCTTGCCTGGCCACATTCCGACAGTTGCTCCTCTTGGAATCGGCGCAGTCCGATTGAAGAAAGACAACTCGACTGAATTGGCAGCTGTGAGCGGCGGATTCTTAGAAGTTCGCCCTGACAAAGTAACAATTCTTGCACAATCCGCAGAACTTGCGACAGACATCGATCTGGCGCGTGCACAAGAATCTGCAAGACGTGCAGAAGCGATGCTTCAGGCGCATAAAGATGAAGTCGACTTTAAACGAGCAGAATTAGCGTTAAAACGTGCGATGAATCGTATCAACGTTTATGAGGGTAATATCTAAAGAAAAGCGTAAGCGACCGTATAGATTCGACGGGCATAAGACGCACTGGCGAAGCGGCATGTTTTCAGCCGCACAGCCAGAGTGGCTTATGACCCTAGAATCTGGTCGCTGAAGCTGGACAAAAAGAAAAGCGTAAGCGACCGTATAGATTCGACGGGCATAAGACGCACTGGCGAAGCGGCATGTTTTCAGCCGCACAGGAAGGGCAGCTTAAGACCGAGGAGTTGGCCGCTGAAACTGGACGATAAGAATGAGTGGACAAAAGGGTTTTTGACTTTTGTCCGCTTTTTTTATTAGCAACTTATATTCGTGCAAAGGGGGAGAATATAATGGAGACCATGATTGGCCAACAGGCGTTGATTTCTATATTCAGCCATATCTTTTTTACAGGCGTAGCATTTTTCGCTATGCGGGCAGTGATGTTTGAAAAATGGATTCGCAAGGAACACGTACTGCAAGCGCAAATTCTGTATATCTTTTTAAGTATCTCAATCGGGTTAGCCGTCTCAACTTTCTTTTTGAATATCTCAGTATGGTCAAGGCAATTGCCCTATCTTTTCTAAGTTTGCTTTGCTGCACATGGACATATGTTCTCATGGCAGTGAAGCGCTTTTTTTATTTCCCGGGAAATAAAATAGGGATTTAGGTTTAGTTTAGAATTATAAGGGAAAAATACCATTGTCATGAAAGCGTAAAGAATTTTATAGAGACGGACAGAAAATTTGTCAGTCCTGCGAAAATTATAGCCATAAAACATAATTGTTATTAAAAACTTTCCATAGATACTTGTTATTTTAGTAAAATACAGGTATTATGAAAAAGGTTTTGTTTCTAAATTATGACATAGGACTTTAACGTACAGATTGTACATATAGATAAATCACATTATAGATGGAGGGCATATCAGTGGATCAGATTATTGTAAAAGGCGGCCAACAACTTAAAGGGAAAGTACGTGTCGAAGGGGCGAAGAATGCAGTTTTGCCAGTATTGGCAGGATCTTTGCTAGCTTCAAATGGCAAAAGCGTTATTAAAGAAGTTCCAAACTTGGCGGATGTCTACACGATTCAAGAAGTTTTGAAAAGTTTAAACGCGGCTGTTGAATACTTCCCGGAAAAAAATGAAATGGTGATTGATGCATCAAACACCTTATCAAGCGAAGCGCAATTCGAATACGTTCGTAAAATGCGCGCTTCAATTTTGGTTATGGGACCGTTGCTTGCACGTAATGGATTCGCTCGAGTTGCTCTTCCAGGCGGCTGTGCAATCGGATCACGTCCGATTGAATTGCATTTAAAAGGCTTTGAAGCGATGGGCGCACAAATCACTTTCGGCAATGGCTTCGTGGAAGCGACTGTTAACGGCCGTCTGCGCGGCGCTAAAATCTATCTGGATTTCCCAAGCGTCGGTGCAACTGAAAACATCATGACCGCAGCAGCATTGGCTGACGGCATCACAATTATCGAAAACGCGGCTAAAGAACCAGAAATCGTTGATTTGGCAAATTACATCAACGAAATGGGCGGAAAAGTCGTGGGTGCTGGTACAGATACATTGCGCATCGAAGGCGTGGAAGTATTGAACGGCACTGAGCATTACATTATTCCTGACCGTGTAGAAGCTGGCACGTTCATGGTGGCTGCCGCTATCACAGAAGGCGACGTCATTATTGAAAATGCAGTTCCTGAACACATGGCGGCCTTAATCTCCAAATTGGAGGAAATGGGCGTTGATGTAATAGAAGAAGAAGAAGGTTTGCGCATCCGCTCAAATCGTCCGCTTCGTTCAATCGATATTAAGACAATGCCTCACCCGGGATTCCCGACAGACATGCAGTCTCAGATGATGTCATTGATGTTGACTGCTCAGGGCAGCGGCATCTTGACAGAGACCGTTTTCGAAAACCGCTTTATGCACGTTGAAGAATTCCGCCGCATGAACGCGTCTGTTAAAATTGAAGGGCGTTCAGTGATCATGGAAGGGCCTTCTAAGCTTCAAGGAGCAGAAGTGTCTGCAACTGACTTAAGAGCAGCAGCAGCGCTTATATTGGCAGGATTGGCTGCTGAGGGCATCACTCGCGTTAACGAATTGTATCATTTGGATCGCGGCTACGTGAATTTCCATAAAAAATTAGCTGCTTTAGGTGCTGACATCGAACGAGTTACGACTGTGGAAACAGAAGTAAAAGAAGAGCAAATGGCCTAATATCATTTATATTTCAAGTCTGCCGGTTATTTGCCGGCAGGCTTTTTATATGCCATAAAGCTTTTTTCAACTGACGCAAAATATTATGCCAATAAACTAAAAGCATCAGCAGATGAATTGAGAAATGAGAACAACTCCTCTCAAAAGAGGACTATATTCCTTGGAAATTCTTTTTCTTTTATCTCTTACCTATGATAAAATGTTCAGTTAGGAGAGTCTTTTTCAGGCTCAATAATTGCTGTGCTAGATTTGGAAGGGGAAACGGTTTAAATGTTTTCAAAAGATATAGGAATAGACCTTGGGACGGCTAACGTCCTGATCCATGTGAAAGGCAAAGGCATCGTCTTAAATGAGCCATCAGTTGTAGCTCTGGACCGCAAAACAAATCAAGTGATTGCAGTAGGGGAAGCGGCACGCAAAATGATCGGCCGCACACCTGAACACATCGTCGCTGTACGTCCATTGAAAGATGGCGTTATTGCGGACTTCGATGTCACAGAAATCATGCTGAAATATTTTCTTAACCGCTTGAAGGTAAAAGGCTTTATGACGAAGCCGAGAATCTTGATCTGCTGTCCGACTAACGTAACAAGTGTCGAGCAAAAAGCGATCCGGGAAGCTGCCGAAAAATCAGGCGGCAAAAAAGTCTATCTGGAAGAAGAACCGAAAGTCGCGGCGATTGGCGCGGGCATGAACATTTACCAGCCAAGCGGCAATATGGTCATCGATATCGGCGGCGGCACAACAGATGTAGCCGTGCTCTCGATGGGCGACATCGTCACGAGCGAATCGATCAAAGTTGCGGGAGATGTATTCGATAACGATATTCTTCAATACATTAAACGCGAATACAAATTATTGATTGGTGAACGCACTTCGGAAAATATAAAGCTTCAGATTGGTTCGGTTCTAGCAGGCAACCGCAAAGAGGAAATGGAAGTGCGCGGGCGCGATATGGTAACAGGGTTGCCGCGCGTCATTACAATCCATTCTTCTGAAATAGAAGGGGCGCTAAAAGATTCGATTGCCATGATTGTTGCAGCAGCAAGAAATGTGCTGGAGAAAACACCGCCGGAACTGTCTGCAGACATCATTGACCGCGGCATTATTTTGACAGGCGGCGGTGCGATGCTGCATGGCATGGAGAAATTATTGGCTGAAGAGTTGAAAGTGCCTGTAACTGTATCGGAAACCCCAATGGATTGCGTGGCATTAGGTACCGGCATTATGCTGGACAATATGGGCCGGTTGTCGAAACGCCGTTAAGTGGATTGCTGGAAGCTAGGCTGTATGCAGGGTTTATGACGAATGGCATATGGCAAATCCACATATTTTTAGTATAATGACAACTAATGCAGATGCGCGTGGAAAATATACATAACAGTAGAATTTCGGCGACAAACAGCCCAAGCTTAACGGGCGTATGCATCAATGGAAAGGTTGACTGAATGAATGGCTGAAACAAATAAGAAAATTCCTCTTCATAAAGAAACTAGAAAAGCTCCGGAACGAGATGCAGCTGTGGCCAAAAAGGAAGCGAAAAAGACTCGGTGGGTGCAAATTCGCATGTTTCCAATTTGGCTCCGCATCATTATCGTATTGGTGCTAATCGTTATTGCCGCTGCGCTGGGATCAATGATCGGTTATGGCGTTATCGGAGACGGCAACGCGAAAGATGCACTGAAATGGGAAACGTGGCAGCATATTATCGATATCATGAGCGGGAAGAAATAATTTCCGCTCTTGTTTTTTAGCCGCAAGGATAAGTTGAAAGCTGCGGGCGATGAACTTATGCTCAAGCCGATTTCAACTGCAAAAGAATTCAAAGGGGTTGGAACCATGTTGACAGTAGAACAGATTCAGGCAATCTTGCCGCACCGCTATCCATTTTTGATGGTGGATCGCATTTTGGAAATCGAAGCGGGAAAAAGAGCGGTCGGACTTAAAAATGTAACGGCAAACGAAGAGTTTTTTAACGGCCATTTCCCGGGTTATCCGGTTATGCCAGGCGTATTGATCGTTGAAGCATTAGCACAGGTCGGCGCAACAGCAGTTCTTCAGCTTGATGCAAACAAAGGGCGGCTGGCGTTCTTCACGGGCATCGACAATTGCCGGTTCAAGCGCCAAGTTGTACCTGGCGATCAATTGAAGCTTGAAGTGGAATTGACGAAATTGCGCGGTTCAATGGGCAAAGGTCATGCCATTGCCACCGTTGACGGCGAACTTGTCTGCGAATGCGATATCCTATTCGCACTAGGGCCGGTTGCAGAAGCAAAATGAAAAAGAAAAAAAGCTGGAATCCGGGAATGTCCCCGGATTCCAGCTTTTTTATTGTTTAGCTTCATCTTTTCTCAAACCTGGCCGTTTGCGCATATCGTGTTCGAAACGCTCGAGCAATTCTTCGCCTTCAAGACCGTCTTCGAGCAACTCTGATAGAAGCGTTTCAGCGTACTTGCGGCGCGCACGTTTCAGGGTGCCTTTCAACAGCACGGAAATTTGATCTCCGATGACTTTCACGCCATAGATGGCAACTTCGAATGTGGCCGGTTCATTTTCCGGGTAGGATATGACCACTTTGACATCGTAGATATGGCCGGTTTCCATCATTCTTTTGAATGTCTCCAAATAGCGGATGTCCATCAGCATTTCCAACACCCACGAACGGTGGCTATTTTCCTGATTGATGATGATCCCATCTTCCAGTGGATAATCTGTCACTACATCATTTTCGACTACTCCGAGCGATAGCATTTTAAATGTTTTCACGAATCTCACTCCAAACATCACTTTTTTCCAGTATATCACAGCCATTATTTTTCAGTGCAAACACCAGAAATTTCATGGCCAATATGCAAAATCCGACATTTTAATAAAGGGACAAATTAGGGTTTTTCCCGTTAATTCTAGCGAAAATAAACAACGAATTTTTTTGTGGGCAGCCAAAAATAAAATATTGAGCCCTGATAACCCCCAAATTCCATTTTTGCCCTTTTGCGCAATATTCGCTGTTCGATCTATGATTTGGGTAATCCAAAGGAGGTGAATACATGAACCAAGTCGGTATTGTAGGGCGTTTAACAAAAGATCCGGTGATGCGTGAATTGCCTGAAGGGCGCGTACATACGTCATTCGTCGTGGCGGTTTCCCGGAATTACAAAAATCAGAAAGGAGAAGTGGAAACGGATTTTGTGCTGTGTTCCTCATGGGGGCGGCCAGCGCTCAATATCCACAAATACTGCCATAAAGGTGCGCTCGTTGCGGTGAGCGGCAGGCTGCAATCCCGCTTTTACGACAAAGAAGACGGTACACGCGTCTACGTCACAGAAATACTGGGAGACCAGATCCGGTTCCTCGACAAAAAGAAGGAGAAAGCGGAAGCCGTCCAAGGGGAGCCTGAATCTGCTGCAGATTTTGACTTTCCGCCGCCAGCGACGGATAAAGTGACCGTATAACATGAAAAGGGAGGCACTTAGCGATGCAGAAAGACGTGCAATTGCAACTGGAAGTGCATATGGAGCAATTGATCAGGCTGACTGCCTTGCTTCATCAGCGATTGAGCGAGGCGGAACGGGAACTAAGTGAAATGAAAGCGATCTTCCGTTCCGCTGAAAAAGGGTGAAGGTTTTTCCGTCTAAAAGGAAATTCGGCCAGGTGGGGGCCTGGCCGAATCATTTTAAAGATTATAAGTGAACAATTCCTTCAGTTCGTTGTCAGACAGCTCAGTCATCCATTGGCTGGACTGGATAAACTGTTCCGACATCGATTGTTTTTGTGTCAGAAGTGAATCGATTTTTTCCTCGATGGTCCCGATCGTCACAAATTTATGGACGTGCACGAATTGCGTTTGCCCGATGCGATATGCCCGGTCAGTTGCCTGATTTTCAACAGCTGGATTCCACCATCTATCCGCGTGGAGAACATGCGTGGCGGCGGTCAAGTTAAGGCCTGTACCACCCGCTTTCAATGACAAGATGAAGATCGGGAATTTGCCTGCTTGGAAAGCAGCCACCAGCGAATCGCGCTGATTTTTTGGCATGCTGCCAGTCAAGAACGGCACTTCATGGCCATAAAGCTCATTGATGGCCTGCTGCAAAAGGTGTCCCATGCCGATATATTGAGTGAAGATCAAACATTGTTCCCCGCGTTCCGCAATTTCCCCGGCGAGAGTCACTATGCGCTCCAGCTTCTGTGAACGAGGCAGAATTTCATCCGCGGTAGTATACGGCTCTTTCAAGTATAAAGACGGATGATTACATAATTGCTTCAATTTGCTAAGCATTTTCAGCACAAGCCCTTTTTTCTCGAAGCCTGTGAGCGTCTCCATTTTCTGCACCGTATCCTGTACAAGCCCTTCATAAAGCGCGGCTTGCTCAGGCGTAAGCGGACAATATTCCAATTGCTCCAATTTTTCTGGGAGGTTCAACTGCAGATCCGGATCTTTTTTGGTGCGGCGCAGCAGGAACGGCTGAATCCGCTGGCGCAATTTTTCTTTATGCTCTTCGGAATCATCCCGTTCAATCGGAATCATGAAGTTTTCCTGGAATTGCTTGATCCGGTAAAGGTAGCCTTTATTGATAAAGTCAAAAATCGACCATAGCTCAGACAAGCGGTTTTCAATCGGCGTCCCAGTCAAAGCGATGTGGTGGCCGCCTTTGAATTTACGGATTGTGCGCGATTGTTTCGTGTACATATTCTTGATGTTCTGCGCTTCATCAAGCGTGATGCTCGTCCAATTGATGGCTTGGATTTCTTCTGCGTCGGACGAAGCGATGCCGTAAGTCGATAACAAGACATCAGGGCGCTCGCTTGCCAGATAATTCGTGAATTGATCGCCTTTCGGGCGCGAACTGCCGTAATGCATACCCACTTTCAAGTCAGGTGCAAAACGTTCAAGCTCTTTCTGCCAGTTGCCGAGTACCGAAGTCGGGCAGATGATCAGCGACGGCTGTCCAGGGTTCTTGCTGTGGACATGCAGCAAATACGCAATCAGCTGAACCGTTTTGCCAAGGCCCATATCGTCAGCCAAGCACAGGCCGAAGCCTTCTTCGCGCATGAAAACCAAATAATCGAAACCGGTCTTCTGATAAGGGCGGAGCGTAGTATGGAGATTGGCCGGTACCGGAGTCGGCGGCAAGTCGCGCTTATCCAGCAGTTTATCAAGCAATGTTCGAAGCGACTTGTTCAAGTGATATTCGACAAGCGGATCGTCTTCTTCGATGTTTTCTTCCAACATGATTTCAGGGACGTTCTGGAACAGCATGTCTTTGATGGTCCAATCCGCGTCTTCCGCTTCTTCGATCATTTTGCGGAGCTGCATGAGCAAGGCGGAGTCGACGCGCACCCATTCGTTCCCGATGCGGATGAACTCCTTGTTCTCGGAGACGAGCTGGTTAAAGTCCTGCATGCTGAGCTCATGGCCATTCAATGAAAACTGCCAGTCAAAACGGATGATCTGGTCGAGCCCGACAACCGATGCTTTCTTGATCGGCGAATGGACATTTGCTTTGACGCGCACTTTGGATTCCTGGACTGCTTTCAGCCATGACGGGATCGAAACTTCGATGCCGAACGATTGCAGAATCTCTGCATCGTTGCGCAAAAAGTCGAGCACTTGCGCATCCGTCCAGTCGGCCTGGTAAAACCGGTCGCTTTCAAAGGATTCAACGGCGGGGCAGAGGCTTAGGAGCAGCGACTGCCTTTCCTGGATTTCGCTGGCATGGGCGCGCCATTTTTCAGGCAGCACTTTTTCGAACGGTTCGTTCATGCGGCGCTTCGAAGGGGACCAATAAACGGATCCGCGTTTCGTCCGCAATACGACTTTAAAGGACCAGAATGCGTCTTCGTCAGGTTCGCTCAATTGAGCAGCCAGCACATAATCGTCGGCAGCCGGCAATCCATCCCAGCCGACTTGCTGCACGAAATGGCTGATGAACGGCAGTTGGGCCGGCGACAAGCCTTTTTGGCGCAGCTGATGGCGGATGGTATCCGCTAGGAACGACTGAATTTCCGCGTCGCCGTATGAATCTCGGATGACGATGTCATCGCCATCGGCTTCGACGTGATTCCATAATTCAGGATCGTTCAGCGAATCGGATACGCGTGAAGCCAGGCTGAGCCAAGTATCATCTGCAGGGCTTTGCCCGAGAAACGTTACGTAATGGTGAGGTTTCTGCTGAAATAAGCGCACGAAATCTGCTGGGGTCAGGAGCAAGTCCAGCCCGTCGATGCGTGAAGCCAATCCGTAAAAACTCGCTTTGTCTAAAAAATAGAGATACGGTTTCCAGATTTCAGGAGGAATGCGGTTCCCCGCTTCGTTGATTGCCTGAATGCGGAACTCTTCAGCGCGGCTGATCTTTAAATAATAGGTTTTGCTTCCTTCTGTCTGAAACTGATTCATAGAAGATGTCCTTTCTCGATCTCTTCCTGCAGTGCCCGCAGGCGCTTGTTCTGTGTACGCACTTCGGTCATGTAGGCGTTCCAGAATTCCAGTTGACCGCTTTTCTTGCAGGCGGCTTTCATCTTTTTCCAAATCCGCACCGCTTGCTTATAGCCGGGGCGGTTGCGCTCTTCCAGAAAGTCCATCGCAAACCGGTGGTATAGCGGAAGAACAAAATCAGGTGCGGCGTCTTGCACGTTTTTCAAGCCGCATTCCTCGACGAAATAAAGCGGCGAATTATGGAGATGATGAAGCTCTGCCCATTGTTTATATAATTGTTTTTCAATCAAGTAAGTCGAATACGCTGGCAATCCATAATGGCCGAATTGCTTGAACAGATCTTCCCAATCCGCTTCGCTCAGATCAATCTGCGAAAACAGGCGGCTTAATATCCGCACATATTGGTGGCGGTACTGGGTATAGAGTCCTTCGAACAAAAAGGTTTTTACATGCGGTTTGATCGCCATTAAAATAGCGGTCAGCGCTTGTTGATGCTGCTCAGTCTCCGCTTGAATCGCAAGCTGCACCCAATCTGCAGTCTCGCCTGGTGCGATTTTTTGGACAACCACGCCATCGCCGGACAAGATCGCGAAAAATGCGGCGATGCGGTGGTCCGGCTTCGCCAAAGCAGTTGCTTCGCTGCTGCGCAATTTATTCGAAATGAACAATGTCGTCCAGAACAGCCGGTAGACCGTGAAACGTTGTGAAAACGACCCGTTTTTTGTTTCTATGAATGCACGGACCAGCTTTCTTAAGTGGTCCAAAAAGGCATCCGCTTCAAATGTCCGGTGCTGTACACGCAATTGTTCAAGCAAATCGCGCAATGCATGCAATTCGTCCTCGAACCAGGTTTTGAAAAACGAATGATGCACTTCCTCGGTGCCCGCGATAAACGTATCCCAAACTTCCATCAAGGAAATCAAATGGGCATACGTGCGGTAAAATACTTTCCATTCCCGTTCAAGAGGCACAAACGACAAGGCATTTTTCAAGCGGCCTTCGAACATTTGCTCAAAATAAAAGTAATTGCGGGTTGTGTAGTCAGGTATCGGATCGCGCCAAACGCTTTTGATGATTTGGGTCCATTGCTCGGGTGAGCGTTTTTCCGCCATCATTTTCAGCTGGCTGCTCGGCTGTGCCCGCCAAGCGGCAACCCATTCCGATAATGAGCCGACTTTCTGGTACAGTGAAAAAATCACCGCAAGCCTGTGGCGGCACATATCGGGCTGTGGGCATGCGCAGACGGCGTTCATTTTATCGAAGTTCAAGACGACCTTGACGGTATGGGCGTCCTTGACAATCGCTTCAAGCAAAAGCCGTTCTTCATTGAATGACAGTATCTGTACGCCGTCGTGGCGCACTAAAAAGACTGCTTTTCGAACCATTTCCTCATCCATTTCCCGTGATGGAGTGAGTGATTTTTCGATAGCAGCCATATAATTGTAGATCGTATCATCGAATCGTTTTGCCAGGGATTGAACCGTAGCCATATGCATCGCTCCAAAATAAAAACTTTCCTTCTATTATACGGCTTTAAAATGGCGGCGTAAACGATGAAGACCAAGTATTGCCCAGCGGCGCTTAGGAAAAGATACGAAATGTGCTGTGCTTTTCAGCGTGCGCAGGGCTGAGAGAGAATCTGAAGCAATAAAAATAATAAAAAATTTTCATGGATTGTAAGCGATTTGGAATCATTTAGAAGAAAAAGTCCTATAAAAAATCGTTTGAGGAGGCACATCATGGTCCAATCAATCATATTGGAGATTCCGGAACTCGGTTATTTATTGAAGCAGGAAAGCATTATGGAGTGGCAAGTTTACGGGACGGCGAGATCGGGCAATTATGAAAAAATTTGCTGGCACATTGTTTCTTCAGGCAGCAAAGTGATCTTAAGGAGTGAAGAAACGCCTGAGGGGACGCGGAAATCAGCGGAAATTGATTTCGCAGCAAGCCGCATTGTGCTCCATAAAGGAGAGTTAAGCGACGGTGAATTCACGAAATTCCTGCAATTTCTGCTTGAAAAAATGGTTCTCAGTACCGCATCAGGAGAAATGAATTTTATCGTTTCATCCAAAAAAAGGGTTGAAAAACCTTTGGCATAAGGTGATAATCCTTGTGCTTTTTTATATCCAAAATGAGAAATTTATGATATCATAATTGTAGTAAGAATTTTCAAACTCTTTAACCAAAAGGGGGGAGTGACATGCTGCAGGTTAAATTGATGAAACCTTTTTATACAAAGAAAGAAGGCCATTTGGTTAAGTTTGTGTTCGCCTATCAATACTTTTCAATCTTGAAAGATGACGAATTGTTCCACTTTATACCGGTAGAAGGAAAAGAAATCATCGTCAATTTAAATACCCTCCAAGTGGAAAATCTATCCGAAGTGTTCGTTTTCCAAAAAGGCAATAGATTTATACGCTTGCCGTTATACCAGCTATTGCTGGTTTCGGATATCCATACACATTTACAGGCAATCCTGCAAGAAGAGAGAGCGGGGCTGCACGGAGTGAATGATCAAGCTAGGGAAGAAGCGCAGGAAGCGATTCAGTTTCTGGAAAAAGAGAATTTTGACCGGATGATTGACTATGCTCTAGCGACCCATGACGAAGCAATGTTCTTTAGGTTACTGGAACAGCAATTGCTTGAACGCCAGATGCTTGAAAAACAGGAAAATGGAGGTTTTTAAAA
>NZ_RQII01000030.1 GCF_004761975.1 Planococcus koreensis
TTTCCTATGATCGATTTTTCGACGTAACGGTTTAATTCTAATGGGGGGCATTTTTCTCCTGGCGGGTGTGCTGATGACCAAAGTGTCTTCACGCGCCGGCGTGCCATCTCTCGTGCTTTCATGATCATCGGCATGTTCTTGGGCTTTGGGCAACCTCTGTCCCAACAGACCAGGGTTCAGGGATGCGGCTTTGGGCAAACTCAGATCCAACAGACCAAGGTTCAGGGATACGACTTTGAGCAGCTTCATTTTCAGATAAATTTGAAATAGCAGGTAAGCTTGAAATTACTAGTATTGATGCGAAAATAAATTTAGTAGTCTTCTTCATTTATTTCACTCCTCATCTGAATGTTATTAAGTTTTTAAAAGCTTTTTGAGATTCTTTCAAAACAGTTGCTGATTTTTCAAAAAACTTCTGTTTGTAGTATACATTACCCAACTCGTTATAAAAATATCCCATTTCATAAAAACTTTTGTAATCTTCTAAACTAGGTATTAAATAATTAACAACAATGCTTTCAAATTCATCATAATTTTCATTTATCAAATAAAATAAAGCCATGTTTTGTCTAAAAGCTATTTTGAAAATATCACTGGTTGGTGAATTTATGCTTAAATTTTTTGAAACAATCAAATTATAACCCTTGATTGCCCATGCTTTAGCCGCTTCAAAATTCCCTAATTCTAATTCAGACATTATTAATACGCTATAACTCAAAAGAATGTCTGCAGTATATTCTTGAGGCACATAATTTAAAGCTTCTTCCACATGGCTAATAGCCAAACTGAACTGTTGATTTAGAAGATATAAATAACCAACATTGTATTCGGTAGTGAAACGTAAAATATCAATTTCTAACTTTCTTCCAATAGTGAGTGCGTTTTTATAATGTTCTAAAGCTGTTTTATAATTTCCGAACCGTGTATGGATTACCCCCATATTCATATGGCATTCTACAATGCGTTTAGGGATAAATTCTTGTTGATATGTTTTTAATGCCATGTCAGTATATTTGAAAGCTAATTCAGTTTCCCAGCATTGTGAAGCGGAGATCCCGATCGAATAATACAAATCTCCTTTTTCAGAAGGGGATACTGAGTTAGGCACGATTTTTTCAGCCATTAAGTATGTTTTTAATGCTGCTTCAAAATCATTTAAAATATAATGATAATTGCCGTTGTATTTATGGAATAAATAGAATTGCTCTTGGTCCATGAATTCCTTGAAATGTTCCATGCTTTTCAGTTTTTCCTCGGCACTGTCTAAATCGCCAGTGATGATGAAATAACGGATTTGCTGAATGTTGTATTCGAGTTCGATGTCTTCGTTTACGTGAAGCAGCGGGTGATCGTGGATATCAGAATACAATTCCATGATTTTTCCTTTGTTTTGTGGGTGCAGCAAAGAGGTTTTGAAATTTTTAACTAGTACTTTTCCTACGGGATTGTCTTTTGGAGCGAGTGGGATTTCGAGTTTTTTACAAAGGGCTTCCAACTCTTTTAAAGCAGGTTCCTTTGCACCGGTTTCGATTTTCTTAAGCTCCCGAGGGGTGATGATTCCGGATGCAGCTTCTTCTAAACTGATTTTCTTTTTAAGCCTATGGTATTTAAGGCGTAAACCTGTATCCATTGATTCTCTCCTTTCCATCTGCATGGGAAGAACTTCAATCATCCATGTTGGAGAGTTCTTATCCGACAAAACTGAGGGGTCTGGATAAGAGAGCGATGATAGATTATTTAGTACTATGGTATCCGCCTCCAATAACAATAATATATTCCAAAAAACTTCGTATTTCCATGATATCATCAATTTTCGAAATAAACTGCCTTTTTAAGACCTATTTATGGTAATAATTTTAAAAGGTAAATTATACCTAGTAATGGAAAATTTATAATGTATTTTAACGCATGGAATAGTTTAATTAAGAAGAATCTACGCAATTAAATCCTTTTCGTAGGCCAACTTTCCGAAGAAAGGATAGGTAATAATAAAAAATTCTCTTTTCAAGCTTATTTTTACGAAACAAAAAATTGAAATTAGTTTTTCTAATTTAGAGAGCTGCCTCTGTTCGGCAAGTTTAGGCATTGGCTGAAGAAGGGTAAAGTGTTGAAAATACTTTATTCCCATGGAGGTTATTTGCATGAGTTCAAATATTCAAGTTCTAGCCGTATTATTTTCAGAGGAAGATTTGCTTAGGAAGATCGATGCTCTGAAACAACAGGGTTACAGCGAAGAAGATCTGCATTTAATGGCAGAGGACGAGGACCGCTTCGAAAGAGCAGAGCAGCGCACTCACATTGAAATAGAAGAAACTGGTGGTTTTTCTGAAAAATTCAAAGGCATTTTTGGCAAAGGCGGCGTCAAAGCATTGGATTTGACAGATGAAGATAAGAAGCGCTATCAAGAAGACCTGGAAAAAGGCGGCATTTTAGTTTATGTCGATCAAAGCCGGGACAATATCAGCGAAGTCATCCATGCAGGAGGGTTGCGTGACCGTGAAGGCAATCCAATCGAGCCGTCGTCAAATGAGTTCGTGAATTCTGTAGACAATAATTTTGACGAGCAGGAAGACCGTTTTGCGAGAGGCGAGAGCTTCCAGCATGATCCGAACCTTGTCGTCGATGAACACCATGTATCTTTCACTACCCAGCAAAAGCCGGAAGTAGAAAAAGCGAGAGGCGGCATGACTGAAAGCGAACGCCATTCGTCGAGCGATAAGAAATACAAATGATACAAGGTCTTGCCTCCAGTAGGCAGGGCTTTTTTTAAAAGTTCGATTGATGGAAGTTCTTTAGCCGTTCCTTGATCGGATAACTCATATGTTTCAGATTTCGGGATGGCGGGGTAGACAAGAATTAATACCTATTAAACAGGAGGCTGATTTAGATGGAACCGACAAACCGTGATTTTGAATTAGTATACAGTCCGGAAGAGCTAAGAAGCAGAATTGAAGAGTTGAAAGGGCGCGGCTATAGCGAAAATGACATCCACGTTCTTGTGGAAGACAGTGCGGTGTTAGGCGCTTCTGATGACCTCGATGGCGTCCATACGCATAACGCAGGCGGTGTTGGAAGCAAATTCAAATCATTTTTCACTGGTCGTGACAGCGTTCGGGAAGAATTGAAAAATCTTGATTTGGAACAGCGGGAAATCGATACTTATCAGCAGGATCTGGAAAGAGGCGGAATTCTCCTTTACACAGATCGTGGGTCAATATCCAGAGAGCGCGATAACCAATCTTCATTCGGTGACGACACGCGTGCCTTAGACAGCGATGAAGTAAAACGCAATACCGCTTTAGAGCCGTTCGGCAGAGATATTGAAAAAGACGGCAGAAGACATACTGACGAAAAGTTGATTGATAAAGACATCAAAACAGATTACAGTGATCCTTCCAGAAAGGATTCCGGTGAAATATATACTACGGCTGTTCCGCGCGAGGAACAATATGGTGAGCCAAACTATGGGGACGAGCGTAAAGACAGCCGTTTAAAAGGTGAAAATATCCATCCGACAACAGACCGGCCGACACTTGATGAAAGTTCGCCATCTGAAAAATTGATGGAACATGAGCCTGCGCTTGGCACAGAAAAAGGAAATGATAACTTGAACCGTGAAGAAGGTGTCAACCGCCGACAGGATGAGCAATCACCTGGAGTCGATCCTAATCTTGGGCCAGCTCCATTCGGACGTGATTCAGAAGAAGAGCATCTGCTGAGAGGCAAAAATGGCGACTACGAAGAGCCGCTTAATCCGGATGGGACGCGCCGCAATTTTGATGGCGATGAGCGCAAATCCGATACTCCGCCATCACCTAAACTTTTCTAATAACAAATTATCCCTATCTAAATCTATTTAAATTTTAAAAAGACCGAATGCCCAGCAATTCTGCAGGGCATTCGGTCTTTTCTGTTATGAACTTCATTTCATCATTCTTCGTGCAATGAAGACACCCATAATTGTGCCGATTGCAGCTGGCAGCAGCCAGCCGATGCCTTGTTCATGCAATGGGATATTGTTAAGCAAGGCATCGATTGCCTGAAATTCAATGCCGGCAGCCCGAAGCCCGTCAAAGACACTTATAATGCCTGTCAACATCAATGGAATGATGTAAACAAAAGGTTTTCGGCCGAATGCATAATCAAAGAATGACAAAATTACCAAGACTATCGCCAGAGGGTATATTGCCAACAGCACCGGCAATGAAATGGCCAATAATTGAGTTAAGCCGACATTAGCTGCAGCTGTACTGAATGCTGCAAAAATGAGTACGTAAGCAATATAAGGAATCTTTGGATAGATCTTATTGGAAAACTGGGCACTAGCCGAGATCAGACCGATTGCAGTTGTCAGGCAGGCGAATAAAATCGCGGCAGCTAAGATGATTCCACCGAAATCACCGTATAAAATCCGAGCTGACATTGCGATAATGCTGCCTCCATTATCCTGCAGCCCGATTGCGTCAACACTTGTGACGCCGATATAGCCCAAAGATAGATAGACCGCAGCCAACCCGGCAGCAGCGATAGCACCGGCGAATGCCGTAGTTTTCAAGATGACGTTTTTGTCAGTGACGCCTTTGGCACGGATGGCTTGAATAATGACAATGCCGAAAACAAGCGCCGCAATCGCGTCCATGGTCAAATAGCCTTGCAGAAAACTTTCGAAAAACGGCTCAGTTGTGTAAGTGCCAACTGGAGCATTAATCGAGCCCATTGGTGTAAGGATGCTTTTGACAGCAAGCATGCCGATGACCACTATCAGTATCGGTGTCAGTATTTTACCGATGCGGTCGACAAGTTTAGTCGGATTCGAGGCAAAAAGCACCGCAATGGTAAAAAACAACAGTGTAAACAGAAATAGCGGCAATGAAGAAGCCTGTTGCTGAACTGATAGGAATGGGGCAATGCCAATTTCATAAGCGACTGTTCCGGTACGTGGAATGCCGAAGAAAGGCCCGATGGCCATATAAACAATCGCGGTGAAAACGATACCGAAAATTGGATGGACCCGGCCCGCAATCGTTTGAAGATCTCCGCCGGCTTTCGCGATAGCGAGGATGCCGAGCAGCGGCAAGCCGACTCCGGTCAACAAAAAGCCGACTAAAGCAATACCGATATTGTCGCCAGCCAACTGGCCGAGATAAGGTGGAAATATTATATTGCCGGCCCCAAGAAACAAGGCGAAAAGCATAAGGCCAATCGTAATGGATTCATTTAGTGTAAGCGTTTTCTTTTCCATGTAAGGCTCCTATCTAAATTAACTCTGCACAAAGTATTAGTATATAGGAGAAAGCGGATTTTTTAAACTTTAAAAATTATTGAGATTATTCCCTGCCCATTTAAGCAATTGCCGTTTAAAGTCTCGGGAATAAAGGGGAAAGTAGTTAATAGAACGAACAAAAACTTTCAATGTGAATTGAAAGTTTTCGGGGTGTTATTCTGGTAGATTGGATAATGTCTTTTTCGCAGTCTCCTGAACGCTGCTGCAAAAGTCATCCTCAGCCAACCGTTTTAAAGTTGAAGCAGGCGTACAGGGATTGGCAGCTACGCCTTTTCGCACTTCTGTATGTTGGTCCATTGATAAGTCGACAAGCAGTCCTGTACATGTGATCAACTCGGCCAATACGGCGCGTTCACCGTATTGCATCTTCAACACCTCAGCTTCATCCCATGGCGTCCAGTCAGTCAAGCCTGCATAAAATTGATGATTGCCGTTCATTGATTTTGCACCCCTATTTGAAATGTGTTGGATTAATGCAAATTGCTTTTCAAAGCTTTTGGCAAAAGGGCAGGGAATCGGTTAAGTTAATGCATAGGTAGTTTTACCAGTATTATATCACGTTATCAGAAAACTTAAACAAAATAGAGATACTGAGAAGAAAGAGGCGATTACATGAATATTCTAGTGATAGGCGGGACTTCTTTTGTCGGGCGCCATATTGTAGAAGCTGCTTTGCGGGCGGACCACCAGGTGACCTTGTTTAACCGCGGCGTCAGCAACCCGGATGCTTTTCCGGAATTGCGCCATATTACAGGCGACCGCCGAAAAGATGCTGGGAAATTATCTGGTCTAGCCTGGGATGCAGTGATTGATACGTGTGCTTATACACCAGCAGATTTGGCGCCGCTATTCAAACATATTAAAACGGAACTTTACGTTTTCATCTCGACCATATCGGTTTACAGTGACTACAGCAATGGAGCACCTACTGAAACCTCAGAGGTATCAGACAAGCATGTGGAAAATGATGAAGTGACCGGTGAAACTTATGGGGCGTTAAAAGTGCAAGCTGAAAAAATAGTGATGGATGCTTTTGGCAGCCGTGCTTTGATCGTGCGGCCGAGCATCGTCGCGGGACCTTATGATCCTACTGACCGCTTCACGTTTTGGGCAAAAAAATTGGCGGAGAGCGGAGAAGCATTGATTCCGGGGAGCAAGCCACGAAAAGTACAGTGGATCGATGCAAGGGATTTGGCGGATTTTGTCATTCAGCAAGCAGAGGAAAAGGGCAGTGGGATATTCAATGTGGCCGCTGACGCAGTGGGAATGGAGGAATTTACAACGGCTGTAGGCAGCGGACAGGCGGATGCAGTTTGGGTGGATGATGCTTTTCTATTGAGAGAAGGCATCAAGCCATTTGACATTCCGCTTTGGATACCGATTTCCGATGAACATCCTGAGGGCTTTATAACAGTGCAAAATGCGAAAGCGAAAAAAGCGGGACTCCAATGCCGGGCGGCAAATGAAACGGCCAGGGATATCCGGGAATGGCTGCAGAGACAGGAGAATAGACAATTGAAAGCGGGGTTAAGCAGGGAAAAAGAGCAAGAATTGATTGCTGATTTCCGTTCCTATAATTCGGGCGGCGATTGAGAAAACTAATCGTGAAACTTTTATGTGGCTTATGCGTCTTGTAAGTAAAGAATTGTAAATTTTGATCATAAATCTAGTAATCTTTCTATTGCGTGTTATAATAAAAATTGGATATATATGTGGTAAAAGAAGTTTCGAGGAGGAAAGGCATGCTATACCTTACACTGGTTTTGGCATTTATCGCTTCTATAGTTCTCACTCCGATTGTAAAACGGTTGGCATTTCGCATAGGAGCAGTTGACCGTCCCAATTATAGAAAAGTACATGCGAGAATTATGCCGCGTTTAGGCGGATTAGCAATATTCGGATCGTTTGTCATCGGCTATTTCATCCTTCGTCCGGAAGAATCGATTTCAAACGCTGTAGAACCGGCATTTATCCCGATTTCAACAGCTATTTTAATCGGGGCCTTAATTATTACGGTAACAGGCGTATTGGACGATATGTACGAAATTACAGCAAAAGCAAAAATGCTGGGCCAATTTCTTGCTGCGGCTATAGTTGTCGTAGGTGGCGGACTTGAAATTTCGTTCATTAACTTGCCGTTTGGCGGCGAGCTGGATTTCGGTTATTTCAGCATCCCGTTGACCATCATTTGGATTATTGGAATAACGAACGCAATCAATTTGATCGATGGCCTGGATGGGCTCGCTGCCGGTGTTTCAACAATTGCATTGACCACATTGGCAATCATGGCTTTCATCATGGGCGACCCATTTGTCATGTCGCTGGCTGCGATTTTAGCCGCCAGTTCAATCGGGTTCCTGTATTATAATTTCCATCCTGCAAAAATCTTCATGGGTGATACAGGGGCATTGTTTCTTGGTTTCATGATTTCAGTGCTCGCTTTGATGGGCTTTAAAAACATCACTGTAGTGGCATTGATCATTCCGGTTATTATGCTGGGCGTGCCGATATCGGATACATTCTTTGCCATTGTGCGCAGGGTTCGTGAAAAACAGTCGATTTCGGCTGCTGACAAATCGCATTTGCACCATTGCTTATTGAATATCGGATTTTCGCACAGGCAGACCGTTTTGATCATCTACGGCATTGCGGCATTATTCGGATTAGCAGCATTGCTTTTCTCCCAAGCGACCTTATGGGGTGGAATTCTATTAATCAGCGTTATGCTCATTGCCATCGAATTGTTTGTCGAAGTGGTAGGGCTTGCGGGCAAGAATTACCGGCCGCTTATCAATCTTGTCAAACTTATCGGGAAATAAAAAATCTGAAGCGCTCTGCGCTTCAGATTTTTTTTTTGGTTAATGGCAAAAGAAAAACCGCAGCAAAGCTGCGGCTTTAATAATCCTCGTCATCTTCCGGGTTTTCTGCAAACTTGGTTTGGCTATTGTCTGAAAGATTCGATGTATCTGGTTTCAATCCCAAATGGCTTTGCAAGATATCCTGTACTTCCAAAAGAGACTCTTCATCGAGTTGCCAGTAGTAAGTGCCGGTTGACATATCGTCGTATCCTTGGACCGTCAATGTTTCAACATTGGGTTTTCCGTCTTTCGCATACTCGAAGAACGATTGCATATCTTTGAACGTCATATCGGTTTTCATATTGTCGCCGATTGCATCGATGACATCACCATATTTAGTCAAAGAAGAAGCGGAAAGCACTCGGTTCATGATGCTTTCAATAATCATCTGCTGCCGCTTGCCTCGCTCGATGTCATTGTCGTAATGGCGTGTTCTGGCTAATGCCAGCGCTTCACTGCCATTCAATGTCTGAAATCCTTCTTCGAGTACGATTGCATCTTTTTTATCGTTTTCATCTTGTTCTTTTAAATCATAAGGAACATCTACTGTGATGCCGTCGAGTGCATCGACAACATCAATGAATGCATCGAAATTCATGCGTACATAATAATCGACAGGCACATCCAATAATTCTTCAACGCTTTCAATCGTTGAGCTAGGCCCGTTATAAGCATAAGCATGGGTGATTTTATCCATCTTGCTTATTTTCGGAGAATCCGGAATGAAAGTATACGTATCACGCGGGATGCTCACTAACTTGATCGACTTGTCTTCGTTATTCAAAGTCGCCAGCACCAATGCATCAGATCGCGTACTGCTTTCGCTTTGCTCCCGTTTTGAACTGTTGTCGACGCCGATGAAAAGAACGGAGACATTATCATGCAGCGGTTCTACCTGCTCGTCGCGCAAGTCGGATTTGCCGCGGTCGCCGGCAGTTTCGAAGGCGTTGCCTGCAGCATTCTCTGCCTTCTTCACTAAATATACACCATACGCAGAGCCGCATATGAGAACTGATAAGGCTAGGGTTATCAATACTTTAATCGTGGTGCGTTTTTTTTCATTTTTGCTTTTGCGGTATTTTTTACGGTTCATGGTTAAAACTCCTCTTTAATAGGAATGGGTTAACCGAGTATAGAATTCGATCGATCCAATCTTTCCGATTTTAAATCAGCATTGTATGCAAAGTGGCATACATAGATTCTATCTATTATATACTGAGTTAAATGATACGTAAATGATAATTGATTAAATGGAATTAAACTCCAAAAATTTATTTTCCAAAGCCCTGATGTCGGCTTGGCCATTGGTCAATTCGTTAATCCATGTGATGAAATCGTCTTCTTTTTCAACTGGAACGAAGATGTGCAAATCCACTCCTTCAGCGTATACGATGTCATCCAGTGGATATTCGGATTGGCGTATCTCATTTTCAATTTTGCCAAGCCATGTATAGTCAATCGAGACGTTCATCCGGTAATGCAGTCGCCGTTCTACCACTCCTGAGGCCAAAATTGCTTCGCTGGCTGTTTTTCCATAAGCGCGGATCAATCCGCCTCCGCCAAGCTTGATGCCTCCAAAATAACGGGTGACAACAATTACTGTGTCTTTTAACCCTTGTTTTTTTATCACTTCCAGGATTGGGACGCCGGCCGTTCCGCTAGGTTCCCCATCGTCGTTCGCTTTTTGGATAATATTATGTTCACCGATTATATAGGCTGAACAATTGTGATTGGCGCCGCGATGCTTGGCCTTAATGGAATCAATAAAATCGATTGCTTCTTTTTCGGTTTCAGCACGTGCTGCATAACCGATAAAACGGGATTTTTGTATAATGATTTCGCATGATTTCATTTCGCCGATAGTTTTGTAATTTTCTCGCATTTTAACGCCTCCTGGTGTAAAATGTAATCAGATAATATGTAATGTGTTTTTAATATGGATTTGCTTATAAAGTGATATACTAGTTTAAGTCGTAACAGGCATAAAGGTATACAGATTTTACCCCTATATACAGTTCAGTATAGCTAAGGCGGTTTTTAAATGGCTAAAAAATACGATGTGAAAGCACTGGATTCCATTTTCGGCGATGTCCTGGATAGAATGGAAAGTTCGAAGCAGGATATTTTCGTCATCAGTGAACAAAGTCGCCAAAGTTATGAAGATATGAAAAATGAGCTCGAAGATGTCCGGTCGAACATCACACGGATTGTAAAGGCCGGCGACCTTTTGGAAGACAAGACACGCGCGGCGCGAAGGCGTCTAGCAGAAGTCTCAAAGTTTTTTGATACACTTTCAGAAAACCAGGTCAGCCAAGCGTATGAACAGGCAAATAGGCTGCAAGTGCAATTGGCGGAAAACCGGGCTGAAGAAAAACAGTATCGCCAAAAACGGGACCGGCTGCAGCGCCGCCTGCAATCACTGCTTCAGACGATTGAACGCGCCGAGCATCTTGCCAACCGGCTGAACGTGACGATAAGCTATTTGACTTCCAATTACGAAGACGTTGGTGAAGCGATTGATAAAGCCAAGCTAAAGCAAGATTATAGCCTGCGCATTATTGAAGCGCAAGAAGAAGAACGAAAACGGCTTTCGCGGGAAATCCATGACGGCCCCGCCCAGATGATGGCGAATGTGCTGCTCCGCTCGGACCTGATCGAACGGACTTACCGGGAAAAAGGACCGGAACTGGCATTTCAGGAGATTAAATCATTAAAAGAAATGGTACGCGATGCGCTCACTGAAGTGAGAAGAATCATTTACGATTTGCGGCCCATGGCCTTGGATGATCTGGGGCTTGTACCGACATTAAAGAAATATCTTGAAACTACAGAAGATTACAACAAGGGTACCAAACTTTACTTTCAGTCGAACGGCAATGAAGTGCGGCTTCCCAGTAATTACGAAACTGCCATTTTCAGGCTGGTTCAAGAAGCCATCACCAATGCAGTAAGGCACGGCAAAGCTTCTCAGATAGAAGTGAAAGTGGAATGGCTGAAAAACCATGTAACGCTGATCGTAAAAGACAATGGAGCTGGATTTGACCAAAGCATTGTGAAAAACCAATCATTTGGTCTGTTGGGCATGAAAGAGCGCATTGAATTGGTGAACGGTGAGTTTTTCATCAATTCCTCGCCTGGCAACGGCACGGTATTGATGTTCCAGATTCCATTGGAGACTGAAAGTTAAGAGACGGTATTGAGGAGGACAACATAATGACGAAGATTATTATTATTGACGACCATCAATTGTTCCGCGAAGGAGTTAAACGCATTCTGGATTTTGAAGACTCGTTTGAAGTCGTCGCTGAAGGCGGAGACGGAACAGAAGTACTTAAATTATACGAAGAATACCAGCCGGATGTCGTGTTGATGGATATCAACATGCCACAGAAAAATGGTGTAGAAGCAACGGGCGAATTGATCGAGAACTTCCCGGATGCGAAAGTCATTATGCTGTCGATTCACGATGATGAGTCCTATGTGACACATGCCCTTAAAACAGGTGCACTTGGCTATATGCTGAAAGAAATGGACGCAGAAGCGATTATCCAGGCCATTAAAGTAGTGGCTAAAGGCGGATCGTACCTGCATCCGAAAGTCACACGCAATTTAGTGATGGAATTCCGGCGTTTAAGCGAACGTGAAAACAAAGGCTCTTTCCATCAAACTGAAATTCGCCGCCCATATCATTTGCTGACAAAACGTGAAAGCGAAGTGCTCCAGCTTTTGACAGATGGCCAAAGCAACCGTGTAATCGGTGAAACTTTGTTCATTTCTGAAAAAACGGTAAAAAACCATGTTTCCAGCATTCTTCAAAAAATGCAAGTGAATGACCGTACACAAGCGGTTGTCACAGCAATTAAAAATGGCTGGGTTGAAGTACGTTAAAAATGTTTAAAAGCCTGCTGAAAATGCAGGCTTTTTTCTATGGCGTTTAGACACAGTTTCTTCATTGTATTTGATGGCGAGCTATGGCAAAATTGACGGCAGGAGGAATGCGTGATGAAAAAATATCTAGTAGCTGCAGGACTCATCCTTGTTTTGGCAGGGTGTTCAGGTGAAGAAGAAGCGGCTGAAAACGGCAATACTTCAGAAGATGGCAATGCTTCTGCTGAAAATAACGCTGTCGGGCATGGCATTGAAGACGGCGGAGAAGTCGGTTTTACACTGGACGATGAAGGCAATGTGCAGCAGGCAGAAGTACCAGCTGAAGAAGAAAAAGCGATTTTAGCTTCTTATAAAGAATATATCGAAGCATTCAATGCAGAAGATACGGAGCGGTATATGGCAGTGATTTCCGAAAATCCGGAAGGCTTTGACCGGGATGAAGACAAGAAGGCTTTGGAAGAAGCATTTGCTGCATACGATACGGCCTATACGACTTCTGATGAAACGATTGTGAAGTATGAAGCGGGCCGCGCTGAAGTATACGCAACAATCGATGTAGAGATGAAAGATCCGAATTCCGATAAAAGCACCGGGCAGACAGGCAGACAGGTAGTGGTCTTCAAGAAAGAAGAAGGAAACTGGCTTGTCAGTGCGCTCCACTTTATCGGCAGCCAATAAATTTGGCACAGAACGGTTAGAAGGAAGCTAAGGCGATGCCCCAAGCTGCGGATGAACTAGAAGGAGACAGGATATGGCGGAACTTGCGCCGCATCCTGTCTTTATTGTTTTCATCTCCAATTGCTTGGGATTACGGCTGCTTATTTATGTATTTTTATAACGTTATTTTTGTTAAACTGGCAATGGAGGCTGATAGAATTGAAAACAGCGATTGTAACCGACAGTACCGCTTATCTACCGGAGCATGTCCGGAAAGCGAAAAATATCGAAATGATTCCGCTGCAAGTGACTTTTAACCAAGAGTCTTATGCAGAAGAAGAGGAATTGCATGTTGATGATTTTTATAAAAAAGTGAGCAGCACATTGCCCAAAACATCCCAGCCGCCATTAGGTGAATTTGTCAATTTGTACAATAAACTGGCTGAAAATCATGATGAGATTATTTCCATTCACTTATCAAGCGGCATCAGTGGAACTTTCAATGGTTCTGTTCAGGCAAATGATCTTGTAGAAGGGGCAGCTGTCTATTCGTTCGATTCAGAAATTTCATGTGCGATGCAAGGGTTTTATGCAGTCAAGGCTGCAGAAATGGCCAATTCCGGAGAAAATGCCGCGACTATCATCGCGGAGTTGAATGAAATGAAAAAGTCGATGCGCGCCTATTTCATGGTCGAAGACCTGATGCATCTGAGCCGGGGCGGCCGCCTGTCGAATGCACAAGCAATTGTGGGCGGTATGCTGCAAATCAAGCCGCTGCTCCATTTTAAAGAAAAAGTGATTGTTCCTTTTGAGAAAATCCGCACCCGCAAGAAAGCGATGAAGCGGATCGGTGACTTGTTAAAAGACGATGTAAGAGCTGGCGGCCAAATTCAGGCGACAGTAATCCATGCCAACCGTCCTGAAGAAGCCGAAAAATGGATGGAACAATTAAAACTGGAATGCCCCGAAGTGGAATTCGGTATTTCTTATTTCGGGCCGGTCATCGGAACGCATTTAGGAGAAGGCGCAATGGGCTTGGGCTGGGTTAGAAAATAACCAGCCAAAGCCACTTATAATATGGAAGGAAGATGCGGATGAATGAATTGGAAGCATTTTTCACGGGAAGAATATGGCTGAAAGATTTCACCCCTTTCCCAGAAGAACAAATCGAACGCGCCATTGCCAAAGGCGATTTGCTCGTAATCAAAGGCATCACAGCAGACGGCCAATGCTCCCGCTGCCTGGAAAAATCCTCTCATAAAATCCTATCTTATAATTGTGCGAAATGCGGCAGCGTCTGTTTTTATTGCCGGCATTGCATTCAAATGGGGCGCATCAGTTCCTGTACGGAATTGATCTCCTGGGCGTCCCCATCCCCTAAACTTCATCTGAACCATTCATTCAATTGGAGCGGCACCCTGACTGCCGCCCAAAAAACTGCTTCGACAGAAGTAGCTGACAGCTTGGCAAGAAAAGAAAATCATCTGGTCTATGCGGTCTGTGGAGCGGGAAAAACGGAATTGCTCTTCCAGCCGATATTCGATGCGCTCCAAAAAGGGCTCCGCATCTGCATCGCGGCACCGCGCACGGACGTTGTTCTGGAGCTGTCGCCGAGAATCCGTGCGGTGTTCCCGTCAACGACCGTCCATACATTGTATGGCGGTGCCCCAATAGAAAAAGGTTTCGCGGATATCGTCATTTCGACGACACATCAATTGTACAGATTC
The DNA here is from genome assembly GCF_004761975.1 of Planococcus koreensis. Taxonomy (GTDB): domain Bacteria; phylum Bacillota; class Bacilli; order Bacillales_A; family Planococcaceae; genus Planococcus; species Planococcus koreensis. The sequence continues at coordinate 14,415 of NZ_RQII01000030.1, forward strand.
GAAAAGGCGTTCGATGTCATGATTGTCGACGAAGCGGATGCGTTTCCTTATTCTTTTGACGAGGCCTTGGAGCGGGCTGTATTGAAAGCAGCAAAACCGGATTCGCCGATTGTATTTGTATCAGCGACACCTTCTGATAAATTATTGAAAGCAACAGCAAACCGCTCCGAAATCTTCAGGCGTTTCCACGGCCATGATCTGCCAGTACCGAAATTCAAGCCGCTTTGGAGGTATAAGAAAAAACTGGAGCGCAACGCCATTCCTCGAAAGCTTGTCGTGTGGGTCGAGGAACGCATCGCGAAACAAGAGCCATTTCTGCTATTTTTGCCGACGATCGAATTGATTGAGCACAGTATTCCGCTCTTCAAAAAATTGGATGTCCGCATTGAAGCGGTGCATTCCAAAGATTTTCAGCGCAAGGAAAAAGTTATGGCCTTGCGTAATGGAGACATCCCCGGACTGTTAACGTCGACCATATTGGAACGTGGCATCACCATACCGAATGTGCAAGTAGCGGTAGTCGGGGCGGACGATGCACTTTTTAATTCTTCCGCTTTGATTCAGATTGCTGGGAGGGCTGGGCGTTCAATTTCTTATCCGGCGGGCGATATAAGCTTTTTCCACGATGGTATTTCCCGGGAAATGGACAAAGCAAAATCGATGATAAGCTTTTACAACAGGAGGGGAATGCGCTGAATTGTTATTTATGCGACCAGAAAATGAGGCATGAGCCAACTTGGCGAAGCCTGTTCTTTCGTGATTTTGCCGAAACAGCCTGTCCATCGTGCAAAGCTGAATTCTGCAGGGTGCCAAAAGGTGGCTGCAATATATGCGGACTTCCAGGGGGAGGAATATGCCGGGACTGCAGCGAATGGGAAAAGACTGAATTTGCGGGTCTGGTGCATTCCGGCAAAAGCTTATATGTGTATAACGACGCGATGAAAACTTATTTGCATCAATATAAATTTCTGCAAGACGTTGTTCTTTCGGAAGTCTTTTCAGGAGAAATCAACGAAGCTCTCTGCAAAGTTGATGCCATACTGGTGCCGATACCGATGAATACAGAAAAGCTGAAACAAAGGACTTTTTCACAAGTAGATGAACTGCTGGCGTCTGCGGGGTTGCCCTTTACACATCTCTTGTCAAAAACAGCTCAAGTACAAGGTGAAAAGAGCCGTCAGGAACGCTTGGAAAGCACGAAGTTGTTCGAGTGGAACGGCAAGCCGATTCCGGATAAAATCATATTAATCGATGATTTGTATGCAACCGGCACGACAATGCGCCATGCTGCAAAAGAAATGAAAATGGCGGGAGCCGGTGAAATTAAGCTGTTTACCTTGATCCGCGCATAAGCAGGGGAGGGCAATCATGGTTTTCGACAGAACGGAAAGTTTCAGGCATGCCTTTGGCAAGCCACCAGAAATCCGCTTGAAATTCAAGTCTGGGCAGGAAAATGCCGTATTCGGATTGCTGCTGGATATCTCGCCATCTGGAGCACGGGTGTTTGTAGACGATGAATTTCCTGGCCATGCTGACACCTTGAACATTTCGTTCGCCATTGCGAATGAAACAATCAACGCGGATTGCCTGGTCGTATGGAAGAAAGAAGCGGCTGGGGGGTGGATTTACGGCCTCCACTTATCGCGGGACGCTGTGCGTGAAATGTTCATCGCGGATGAAGTGAAAGCTTTGAAAGAAAAGAAATAGGCCTGCCGGCACGGCAGGCCTATTTCTTTTCTTAATGTTCGTAAATCATTTTACGGGTCATGCCGCCATCGATCTTCAAGCATTCGCCGGTGATAAAGTCGTTCTTCGGATCGCATAGGAACAGGCATGCACGTGCAATATCATCAACTTTTCCAACGCGGCCGCTCCAATGCTGCTGGTGGTCTATGGAACGCAAATCTTTTTCATCTCCGGTATGGATCCATCCCGGAGCGATAGAGTTGACCCGGATACTGTTTTCGCTAAGCGTGGCGGCCAATGAATGGGTCAACGCGTAAATTCCGCCTTTAGAGGCCGAATACGTTTCAGTATTGGGTTCGGACATGAAAGCTCGTGTTGAAGTCATATTGACGATGGAACGGATATCGTCGGTCATGAACCTTGCAGCTTCACGGCTGCAGATGAACACGCTCTTAAGGTTAGTGTCCAAAACTCTGTCCCATTCTTTTTCATCCACTTCCCATATGGATTTGAATTCGGATATGCCCGCATTATTAATGAGAATGTGTATGGCGCCATGGTCTTTGTTAATAGAGGCGAATGTCTCAATCACTTCGTTGAAGTTGCCGACATTGCAGCTCCGGAATTCCACCCCGTCGATTTTCACTTCTTCAATATCCAATGCAATGACTGTAGCGTGCTGTGCTGCAAAATGCTCTGCGATGCTCTTTCCGATGCCTTGTGCAGCACCGGTGACAACAATAATTTTGTTTTTTAGCATAATTTTCATCTCCTTATTAATTTATTTACCTAATCTTTACGAACTTGAAACTTTTCACGTTTTAAGCAGGAATGTTAAGGGAAGTTATAGAAATAATACCGTGTAAGCTAATAGAAGGAGGAGTTAACATGCTACTATTTAACATTCGAGGCGACAACTTTGAGGTAACTCCAGCAATTCGCGAACATATTGAAAAGAAAGTTGAAAAAATCGAACGTTATTTCCCTGAAGGAACTGATGCTACGGTTATGGTTAACTTAAAAACGATTAATAACAGCCAGACTCAAGCGGAAGTTACAGTGCCAATGAAGAACCTGGTGCTCCGCGGGGAAGAACGCCATGAAGATTTATACGCAGCTATCGATTTGATCGTTGCCAAATTGGAACGCCAAATCAGAAAATATAAAACACGCATCAACCGCAAATTCCGTGACCGCGAAAGCCTTGGCACAGCGTTTGCATCAATTGAAAACGAAACGAGAGTCCTCGATTCTCTAGAAGAGGAAGAAGAGGATCTGACAATTGTGCGCACGAAGCAATTTGATTTGAAACCGATGGATGAAGAAGAAGCGGTTCTGCAGATGAATATGCTTGGCCATAATTTCTTTGTCTTCACCGATGCAGAATCAAACGGCACAAATATCGTTTACAAACGAAAAGATGGAACATACGGCTTGATCGAAACAAGCTGAGTCAGATGAAAAGCCTCTCCTAGCGAGAGGCTTTTTTCTATGGTGATTATGCTTAACAAGCCTATAAATGGACTCTTGTTTATTTGCACAGGGTTCTTTGCAGTGTTAAAATGAGTCATGAGAATTTTTGTCATGGATTACTAAGAAAAGGCGCACCGGCAATAGCATTATTGTGCCTGCAGATTATTACACAATAGCAAAAGCGTTTTGGCATCTCATTAAGGGACAGCCAGACACTATACAGGGAGCGGTTATATATGCTTGGAGTATTGAATAAAGTATTCGATCCGAACAAACGGGACTTGAAAAGATTAGAAAAGACAGCGGATTCGGTTGAAGCATTGGCAGCAGATTATGCTGCTTTATCCGACGACGCGTTAAAAGCGAAAACGGATGAGTTTGTGGCGCGCCATGCAAAAGGCGAAACATTGGATGATTTGCTGCCTGAGGCATTCGCGACAGTCCGCGAAGCATCAAAGCGTGTTCTTGGCATGTATCCTTTCCGCGTTCAGATCATGGGGGCAGTGTCCCTGCATGAAGGGAATATCTCCGAGATGAAGACCGGGGAAGGTAAAACTTTGACATCGACACTTGCCGTCTATTTGAATGCACTTGCTAAAAAAGGCGTTCACGTTGTAACAGTCAATGAATATTTGGCAAGCCGCGATGCGATTGAAATGGGCCGTTTATATGAATGGCTCGGATTGACAGTCGGCATGAATTTGAACAGCTTGACGAAAGATGAAAAAAGAGCAGCCTATGCGGCGGATGTCACGTACAGCACGAATAATGAGCTTGGATTTGATTATCTGCGCGATAACATGGTGCTTTATAAAACTGATATGGTTCAGCGTCCGCTGAATTACGCAGTCATCGATGAAGTCGATTCAATTCTGATTGATGAAGCACGGACTCCATTGATCATTTCAGGTCAAGCAGCAAAAGCGGCCCAGCTTTATATGCAGGCAAATGCGTTTGCACGCCTTCTAATGAAAGACACGGATTACACGTTTGATGAAACAACAAAAGGCGTCGTGTTGACGGAGGAAGGCATCGAGAAAATCGAAAAAGCTTTCAGCATCGATAATTTATTCGACATGAAGCATGTGCGCTTGAACCATGCAGTGAACCAATCACTGAAAGCTCAAGTGACGATGCATAACGACGTCGATTATGTAGTGCAGGACGGCGAAGTGGTCATCGTTGACCAATTTACAGGACGCTTGATGAAAGGCCGCCGCTATTCTGATGGCCTGCACCAGGCAATTGAGGCAAAAGAAGGCCTTGAAGTCCAAAACGAGTCAATGACGATGGCAACGATCACGTTCCAGAACTTTTTCCGTATGTATTCGAAATTGTCCGGGATGACCGGTACAGCGAAAACAGAGGAAGAGGAATTCCGCAATATCTACAATATGAACGTCATTACGATTCCGACCAATAAACCAATCATCCGTGATGACCGGGTCGATTTGATCTATGCAACAATCGCTGGGAAATACAAAGCGGTTGCAGAAGATATCGCTGAGCGCCATAAAAATGGCCAGCCGGTGCTTGTCGGTACGGTAGCTATTGAAACCTCAGAAATCATTTCAGCTTACCTGAAAAAAGAAGGCATCAAGCATTCTGTCTTGAACGCTAAAAACCACGCTTCCGAAGCGGAAATCATTTTGAATGCCGGCCAAAAAGGCGCAGTGACAATTGCGACGAACATGGCAGGCCGTGGTACGGATATCAAGCTTGGAGAAGGCGTCATCGAAGCGGGCGGCCTTGCGGTGCTCGGTACAGAGCGCCATGAATCCCGCCGCATCGATAACCAACTGCGCGGACGTTCAGGCCGCCAAGGAGATCCGGGTGTAACGCAATTCTATCTTTCATTGGAAGATGATTTGATGCGCCGTTTCGGCTCTGATGCAATGCGTTCGATGATGGGCAAATTGGGAATGGATGATTCACAGCCGCTTCAGTCGAAGATGGTGACGCGTTCTGTGGAATCCGCCCAGAAACGGGTAGAAGGCAATAACTTTGACGCACGGAAACGTTTGCTGCAATACGATGATGTTTTGCGCCAGCAGCGTGAAGTTATCTATAAAGAACGGATGGAAGTTCTTGAAACCGGCAATATGCGTTCGCTAGTGGAAAAAATGATCGATAGTTCAATTGAACGCATGGTCTATGCCCACACAGTTGACGAAAAACCGGCAAACTGGAATCTGAAAGCGATGTCTGAATTGATCGGTGCGAATCTGCTGCCGGAACATACCATTACTTTGGCTGACCTTGAAGGCAAGAACCAGCAGGAATTGATCGAATTCATCACGGCGGCTGTCAATAAACGCTACGATGAAAAAGAAGAGGAATTGACGTCGGACCGCATGCGCGAATTCGAAAAAGTCGTCCTTCTCCGTTCAATCGATACGAAGTGGATCGACCACATCGATGCGATGGACCAGCTTCGCCAAGGGATTCACCTTCGTGCGTATGCACAGAATGACCCGCTTCGTGAATATCAACAAGAAGGATTTGCGATGTTCGAGGAAATGGTGCAGGCGATCGAAGAAGATGTGGCAAAATACGCCATGAAGGCTGAAATCCGCAGCAACTTGGAACGTGAAGAAGTTGCGAAAGGCCAAGCGGTTAATCCGAAAGAGGATGGGCCAGCGGCAGTTAAAAGAAAAGAACCCGCACGCAAGGATGTTTTAGTAGGGCGCAACGACCCTTGCCCTTGCGGCAGCGGCAAGAAATATAAGAATTGCCACGGTACGACAACAGCATAACAAGCAAGCCATGCCGAAGAGCGAATGCTCTTCGGTGTTATTTTGAGGAGGAACTTATAATGATAGAATTAGCAAGCATCCGCAATGAACTCGACAAATCCGCCAGCAAATTGGCCGACTTTAGGGGGTCACTTTGACTTAGAGAACAAAGAAGCCCGCATTCAGGAACTGGACGAAATGATGTTGGACCCGAATTTTTGGAACGACCAGGATTCAGCGCAAGTGGTCATTTCAGAAGCGAACGGTTTAAAGGAAATCGTCAATACCTACCATAACTTTGTCGAAACCCAGGAAAACCTGGAAATGACATTGGAATTATTGCGTGAAGAAGAAGATGAAGAATTGCATGACGAACTGGCTTCCGAAATGAAAGCTTTCATTTCAGAACTGGCCGATTACGAACTGACGATGCTGCTCAGCGAGCCTTATGATAAAAACAATGCGATTTTGGAATTGCATCCAGGCGCAGGCGGCACCGAGTCTCAGGATTGGTGTTCAATGCTGCTTCGCATGTATACGCGTTGGGCTGAAAAGCGCGGCTTCAAAGTAGAAACTTTGGATTACTTGGCTGGAGACGAAGCGGGTGTGAAATCGGTCACGCTCAGCATCAAAGGCCACAATGCTTACGGCTACTTGAAAGCTGAAAAAGGCGTGCACCGCCTCGTACGCATTTCACCTTTCGATTCTTCGGGACGCCGCCACACATCGTTCGTATCATGTGAAGTGATGCCGGAATTTACCGGTGAAATCGAAATTGATATCCGTACGGAAGATCTGAAGATTGATACGTACCGCGCAAGCGCGCCGGCGGCCAGCACATCAACACGACAGATTCCGCTGTCCGCATCACTCACCTTCCAACCAATTCGGTTGTGACGTGCCAACAGGAACGCTCACAGATTAAAAACCGCGAGAAAGCGATGCAGATGCTGAAAGCGAAATTATATGCTCTTAAGATACAGGAACAGGAAGAGCAATTGCTTGAAATCCGTGGAGAACAAAAGGAAATCGGCTGGGGAAGCCAGATCCGTTCTTACGTATTCCACCCCTATTCAATGGTCAAAGACCATCGCACGAATTACGAAACCGGCAATCTCCAAGCTGTCATGGATGGCGATATTGACGGCTTCATCAATTCTTTGCTGCGTTCAAAAATGCAATAAGCTGAAGCCCGGAAGCGAAAAACGCTTCCGGGCTTTTCAGACTGTTGAGAAACTTAAATGGTTGTTTTGCATTTCGCTTCAGACGGACGCTTTCCGCGGGGCGAGCGCCGAGCCGCTTCGTCGCTTTGCTCCTGCAGGGTCTCGTCTATCTCGCTAATCCCGCAGGAGTCGCCGCCTTCCGCTTCATTCAAAGGTATTTCTTAATATAGAAAATCATTTCGTTTACCGAAAAAGACGAAAGATATGCTTTCTGCAATGTCTATAGGTTCTCCAGATATGAAGCAAAATAGTTCCGACTCCCAAGGGAGCAGTGAAGCGATGCAGGAGCATATGTTTTAGCGGGGCTGTTTTGCGGAATATCGGCTAGCTTATACGCTCCATAATGAGATAGATGGCATCCTGCTTTATCTTGATGAAGTTCACAAGCGGCGCTTCCTTTGGTATACTCTGACAGGGTTAACGAGCATATAAAGGAAAGAGGATTCAAACCATCATGATGAAAAACAAACAACGCAACCGCAAAGATCCGCATCCGCTGCTGCGGATCTTTGGTGAATATTTCAGTATCATCGTCGGCTCCGCAATTGTGGCAATTTCCTTTAATGTATTTTTACTGCCGAATGAAGTGGCTTCAGGCGGTGTGAGCGGCATCAGTACAATTTTAAAAGGCCTCTTCGACTGGAAGCCGGCTTTCGTTCAATGGGCGTTCAATATTCCGTTGTTCATTGCCGGCGTCATTTTGCTTGGGCGTAATTTCGGTGCCAAAACGGCAGTGGGTACGGTATTCCTGCCGTTTGTGGTCTTTTTGACAGAAGCCTGGGAACCGTGGACGCTGAATCCGCTGCTTGGTGCTTTGTTCGGAGGGATTCTTGTCGGGCTTGGGCTTGGCATCGTCTTCCGCGGCAATGCATCAACTGGAGGAACCGATTTAGCTGCGCAGATTATCACGAAGTATACCGGTTTCACGTTAGGCACCAGTGTAGCGCTCATAGACGGACTGATTGTGCTAGCAGCTGCGCTTGTCTTTGATATTGAAAAAGGCTTATATGCTTTGGTCGGTTTATATGTGACGACGAAAACGATCGACTTGGTGCAAGTCGGCTTCGGCAGATCGAAACTTGTTTATATTATCACCAATAAACAAGTCGAAATGCGCGATGCCATCTATGAAGAAATTGACCGGGGCGTAACAAAGCTGACAGCAACAGGCGGCTATACAGAAGCGGAAAAGCCAATCCTTCTTGTGGTTGTCCATCAGACGGAGTTCACCCGGCTGAAAAAAGTGGTTAAAGATGTCGACCCTGGCGCATTTGTCATAGTGTCTGATGCGGCGGAAGTGCTAGGAGAGGGTTTCAAAAGAGCTTAGTATTGGTATATACTGTATTAGATAGATACTATAGCGAGGAGGAACATTGAATGAAAAAGCAATTGATGGCTTTATTATTCGGTTCTGCATTGGTTCTTGGAGCATGCGGAGGCGGAGAAGATACTGCTGAACCGCCTGCAGACTCAGGAGACGGAGACACGGCAGCTGTGGATGCTGAACAAGTTGTTCAGCAAAACTGTATTTCCTGCCATGGTGAAAATCTCGAAGGGCAAGGGAACTTCCCGCCGTTGAATGATGTCGGTGCCCGGTTATCAGAAGAAGAGATTTTAGGTGTCATTGAAAATGGCCGCGGGGCAATGCCTGCGGGAATCATTGAAGGCGAAGAAGCGACAGCTGTAGCGAAATGGCTGTCCGAGAAGAAATAAACCGGCCAAATGGCCGGTTTTTCTTTTTGCACAAGAATGATAATAATTTGCGGATAGAACATTTATGTGTTAAATTAAACGACGTTCTCCACAGCTGGATATGGCCCAATCAGCTATTACTTTATTCCTCTATAATGTTGGATGTATATCAACAAACCCATTTGATACAGAACTGTAATAAAAAAAAAGGTTTAGGATGTTATAATGATTCTGCCGGAATTTTTCAGTCAGATAAACTCAGCTTAGGGAAACTTAATTCATATAGGTGGTTATTAAATGATTCAAATGAAGAATGTTTATAAAAAATATCCGAATGGCATTGTAGCGCTCAACGGACTGAATGTTGAAATCGACCAAGGCGAATTCGTTTATGTAGTAGGGCCCAGCGGTGCTGGGAAATCGACTTTCATCAAAATGATGTATCGTGAAGAACGCCCGACTTCAGGGCAAATGTTCGTAGATGGCATTGATCTTGCTACATTGAAGAATAAAAAAGTGCCAATGCTGCGCCGCCAAATGGGCGTCGTATTCCAAGATTTTAAACTTTTGCCAAGGTTGAATGTTTACGAAAATGTTGCATTCGCATTGGAAGTTATCGAAGAATCACCTTCTAGAATCCGCGAACGTGTCTTAGACGTGCTGGATATGGTTGGATTGAAGCATAAAGCTCGCATGTTCCCGACGGAATTGTCCGGCGGCGAGGCACAGCGGGTATCGATTGCTCGCTCGATCGTCAATAAACCGAAGGTAGTTATTGCCGATGAGCCTACAGGAAACCTGGATCCTGAAACTGCATGGGATATCATGAACCTGTTCGAAAAGATCAACGCCACAGGCACGACGATTTTAATGGCGACTCATAACAAGGAAATCGTCAACACCATTCGCCATCGCGTAATTGCCATAGAAGGCGGACTGATTGTCCGTGACGTAGACGGAGGTGATTACGGTTATGAAAGCTAGAACATTATGGCGCCATTTCCGTGAAAGCCTGAAAAGCCTAGGACGCAATGGCTGGATGACGTTTGCATCTGTCAGTGCTGTAACAGTGACCTTGCTGCTTGTTGGAGTTTTCGTCTTAATCATGATGAACTTGAACAAAGTTGCAGACGATTTGGAAAACGATGTTGAAATGAAGGTCTTTGTCTCATTGGAGACGGACGAAGCTCGAAAGCAGAGCATCGAAGAAACGATAGTCGACATACCCGAAGTGGAATCAGCAGTCTATTCCACTAAAGAAGAAGAATTAGCTGATCTTGTTCTTGATTTCGGAAATGAGCTGGATTTATTCCAGCAAAATAATCCATTGTTCGACGTTTTTTATGTTAAAGCTTCAAATCCTCAACAAACTGGAAATGTGGCAGCAGAAATTGCTGAAATTGAGAACATAGAAAAAGTCGAGTATGGCAAAGGCAAAATTGAGAAGTTATTCAATTTCCTGAATGCCGGAAGAAATGTCGGTTTGGTGTTAATACTGGCACTGCTCTTCACAGCAATGTTCTTGATTTCCAATACGATCCGCATCACGATCGTGGCACGTCGCCGGGAAATTGAGATTATGAAACTTGTAGGGGCGACCAACTGGTTTGTCCGTGTGCCATTCATACTGGAAGGCATGTGGCTTGGCTTGCTGGGATCGATCATACCAATCGGCCTGGTAGCAGCGCTCTACTATAATACGCTCGAATTCATACAGCCGAAATTGAGCGGGGAATTATTCCAGTTGCTTGACTTTACACCGTTCATCTACCAAGTGGGCGGCTTGATCCTATTGATGGGCGTCTTTATCGGCGTCTGGGGCAGTTTCATGTCAATCCGGAAATTCCTTCGCGTATAACATACAACTTAGAGATAGAGATGACAGCAAGATAAGAGAGAGAAGAAAAAAGAGAGAACGTCATCCGAAAGGGGAACACGAACTTGGGCTCGAAGTCGAAATGGGTGTTGGCCAGTTTATCATCCGTATTAGCGTTGTCGGTATTGATGCCGACCGCTAATGCGGATAAATTAACTGAGCTGGAACAAAAACAGCAACAAGCAGAACAGCAGCAAAATCAATTGAATTCAGGCATCTCTGAAAAAACTGGTGAAATGAAGAAAAATGAGACGACGTTAGAAAGAATCATGTCTCAGATTAAGAAACTGGAAGCTAAAATCGGTGAAACCGAAGCGAAGATTTCCAGCGTAGAAGGCGACATAGAAAAAACAGTAACTGAAATAAATGAGTTAAAATCATCAATCAAGGAATTGGAGCGCAAGATTTCCGATAGAACGGAATTGCTTCAAGAGAGAGCCCGCGCTATTCAGTTGAGCGGCGGTTCTGTTGATTACATAGACGTATTGCTCGGAGCGAACAGCTTTATCGATTTCATCGACCGTTTTTCAGCCGTCAACACGTTGATTGATGCGGATCGGGAAATCATGAAAGAACAAGCACAGGATAAAAAAATGCTTGCAGAACAAAAAGCGCAAGTCGAAACGAAATTGGCGCAGCAGGAACAGCGCCGCGCTGAACTTGAATCATTGAAAGGCTCACTCAGCGGACAGAAAGCTGAGCAAGCCGGATTGCAAAAAGAATTGCAAGCAGAACAAAAACGTTTGGCAAGCGAGAAAGCCGACTTGGTTGATCAGCGCGAAGAATCGATTGAAGTTTCGAAAGAACTTGAAAACCAGATTATCGCAGAACAGGAACGTTTGGCTGAATTAGCCAGAAAAGCGGAAGAAGAGCGCCAGCGCAAATTAGCTGCTGAGCGTGCTGCGGCAGCGAAAGCGGCAGCAGAAAAGGCAGCGGCTGAACAAGCAGCGGCCCAGCTTGCGGCAGCACAACAGGCAGCGGCAGAAAAGGCAGCAGCGGAAAAAGCAGCTGCAGCTAAAAAAGCGAGTGCTAAATCTGAGCCGGCACCAAGCGCTCCAGCGGCACCAGCTGCAGCGCCAACGCCTGCTCCTGCGCCAACACCTGTTGTATCTTATTCAGCACCGATCAGTGCAGACTTTATCCGTCCCACTTCTGGACGCTTCACATCTGATTTCGGATGGCGCGATATTGGCGCTGGCCAGGAATTCCACCAAGGTGTGGATATTGCAAATAGTGTTGGAACGAATGTCGTTTCAGCAGCGCACGGTTTCGTGTCTTATGCAGGTTCAATGGGCGGATACGGCAATGTTGTCATCGTTACTCACTCAATTAACGGACAAACACACGCTACAGTTTATGCACACTTAAACTCAATTGGCGTTTCTGTTGGCCAATCAGTTTCTCAAGGGCAAAGTGTAGGGCAAATGGGCAATACGGGACGTTCATTCGGTTCGCATCTCCATTTTGAAATTCACGTCGGTCCTTGGAACGGTGCACGATCCAATGCAGTCGATCCTGAAAGATTCGTTTCGTTAAGATAAGAAAGGCCGGCATCGACAGCGATGCCGGTTTTTATTTTAGTCACAAATCAATGTCTGGCATAGTGGATTTCAGCCCTTGGTTTATCGTATGATGAAAGTTAGGCGAGGTGAAAAAGCAATGTCGAAAAAACTGATCGGCTTGACACTGGTTGCGGTATTGATTGGGGTAGCGATTGCCGGAGTGGTAAAAGACAATATTGAAAAAACCACGGAATTCGACAATATCGCACTTGGCAGCGACGTTGATTTTTTGGCAACGGAGCAAGGGCTGGCAAAAGGTGAAATGGCTCCCGATTTCGAATTGACGACGTTGGACGGGAAAAGGGTCAAGCTGTCCGATTACAAAGGAAAAAAAGTGATTTTGAATTTCTGGGCTACTTGGTGTCCGCCATGCCGGGCCGAAATGCCTCATATGCAGGCATATTATGAAGAGCAGGCAGCTTCGGATAATGTGGAAATTTTAGCAGTGAACTTAACAAAAGAAGATCATGGATTGGAAAAAATCAAGACATTTAAAGAAGAGTATGGATTGTCATTCCCGATTCCGATGGATGAAAAGGGAGAAATTGGCTCGTTGTATCAGGCTGTGACAATACCGACTTCCTATATACTGGATACACAAGGCCGCGTCCAAACGAAGTTTGTGGGGCCGATGGACCAAGCTACAATTGAAAACATCATATCGACTATGGATTAGGGGGATAAAAGATGAACTCGATTAACACGAAATCAGTGCATACCGCATCTATGAAAGAACGCACCATCCAACCGAAAGTGATGCCGCTTTACCAAACTTCGGCATTTGCTTTTTCTTCATTAGAAGAATTGGAAGGCTATTATGAAGGGAATGGCACCTATCTTTATTCCCGGACAGCCAATCCGAATACCGACGCGCTTGGCCAAACGGTTGCGGATCTAGAAGAAGCGCCACGCGGAGTTGCGGCATCTTCTGGCATGTCAGCGATATTTGCTGGGATTCTCGCTGTCGCTGGTGCAGGCGACCACATCCTTGCAGCTGAAGATGTATATGGCGGCACGTTCCATTTACTGAAGGAAGAATTGGTGCACCTGGGCATGACTGTCCATTTTGCTGATTTCACGGACCTTAGCCAAGTTGAACAAATTCTGATCGACTACCCGGAAGTGAAACTGATTTTCAGTGAATCCATTACTAATCCATTTCTAAGAGTTGAAGATCTTGCGGTACTTGAACAATTGAAGAAGCATTACGGTGTGAAGCTGATGATCGACAATACGTTCGCAACCCCGTATACGATTCAGCCTTATGCTTTAGGCGCAGATCTTGTTGCGCATAGTGCTACTAAATATCTTGGAGGCCATAGCGATGTGACGGCAGGCGTGCTTGTTGGTGACGCCGACTTGATTCGGGTGGCTGAGAGCCGCATCGTTAACCTGGGAATGAATCTAAGCCCATTTGAAGCATGGCTGACGATCCGCGGCATCAAGACACTAGCGGTTCGGATGAAGGCGCAGACAGAAAATGCCGCTGCGATTGCAGCGTTTCTTGAAGGCAAAGCGCAAGTCTGGTATCCAGGAATGGGCGCGATTGTTACATTTGCATTGCCCGAATCAATGGATGTTTCCAAATTCTTTTCATCACTGGGCTGGATCAAAATTGTTCCTACCTTGGCTGGAGTGGAAACGACGGTTTCCTACCCGTTCGGCACTTCGCATCGGGCGCTGTCCCTCGAAGAAAAAGAGAAAATTGGCGTTACGCGCCAAGTAATCCGTTTATCAGCTGGAATTGAAGGCGCCGAAGATATTTTAACGCAGCTGGGCGCGGCGTTTGTAAACTGAAAAAGAAGTGCAGTGAGCGCTGTTTCTTTGGTACAATGGGAAGAAATGCAAGTGGCTGTGAATAGGAAGGTGTAAAAAGTGATAATGGATGCGTTGCTGGACATAGGAAGATTTTTTATAAACCCTGTTTTTTACATAGCTTTGTTGGCAGCGGTGCTGCTCGGCTACTTCCGAGTCAAGAAAGAGCGGAAAATGTTTCGGACACGCATAATTTGGGGCTGGCGGGAATTTGCCGGGCTTGTGAAAGACGGATTGCTGTTCGCGCTTGTCTTTTCAGTGCTTTTTGCCGGCATCGGTTTAGTAGTGCCGATTGAATGGCTGATCGCTTTGAGTGCCGTGGCTATTTTACTCATGGTGGCCGGTGTTTATCAGCTCGGCTCTTTCATTTATTTGGCATTGGCTGCTGTCTTCATCGGCTGGTTATTCCGAACCAACGAATGGAACGTGGATCTTGGAATAATTAGTTATAGCGGTTACGCGGTCAATTGGGACTGGCTTGTGCCTGTCGCATTGATTTCTGGGGCTATGGTGGTGGCCGAGGGCTTGCTGATCCGCAAGCACGGAGCGGAAGCCGCCTCGCCAAGGCTTGAAACCTCTTCCAGAGGGCTGGCAGCAGCAGCTTATACGGCAAAACGCCTATGGCTGCTGCCAGTGCTGCTGGTTGTGCCCGGGGATCTTATCGAATCATACGCGCCGTACTGGCCGCAATTGCCAATCGGGCAAAGCATGTTTTCGTTCATTCTGTTTCCAATGGTTTTCGGTTTTCAAAGCCGTGCAAGAAAAACGATGCCGATTTATTTATATCCGGCAATCGGGAATCTGGTCTGGAAACTTGGTGCGGCAATTATCTTGCTGTCCCTTGGAGCCGTGTTATGGGAGCCGCTTGCTTTCATCGCACTGATTGCCGGTGCAGCAGCGCGACTTGCGATTACTGTGAATTTTGAGTTGAAAGAACGCCAAGGCAATAATGCAGTGGCACCGCAAGCTCTTGGAGTGATGATTATCGACGTGCTGCCGGATTCGCCGGCACATAAGATGGGCTTGATGCGCGGAGAAGTGATCCGAAAAGTCAACGGCTTATCGGTATCAAACGAAATGGAATTATATGAAGCGATCCAAGTGAATGCTGCCCATTGCCGGCTTGAAGTGCTTGACCACAGCCGGGAAGTCAGGCTGCGCCAACACGTTATTTTCCGGCATGACCATCATCGCTTGGGGCTCATCGTCGTTAAATAAGGAGCTTATAAAATGGAATCAATGCTTACAAAGTTTTTATTGTCCCTGCTGATCCCTGGCCTCCTGGTTGTGCTCTTTACAAGGGTCACTTTCAATCACATTGTGGGGCTGATTTTAACGGTTGCATTGATTGCAGCTGCAGTTTATGCAGGATACACTAATACGTGGTTTTTATATGCCGTAAACGCTGCTTCCCTGACATCGGGGTTCTGGTATGCTTCCCGGATGTATCACCGCACGAAAAAAGCCGAAACTCATGAAGATGAGTGACGGCTTTTTTTTTAGGAGAAAAACAGACTATAGGCAGCTAGGACAGAAATGGAACCCAGCACGACCAGCATGACGTTGGCGCCAGTCAAAGCGATGCCGAAAGCGGCAGCCGCTCCGATGGCCCCGAACCAGATATTATTTTCCTGGATAAACAGGATCGCCGGAAAAATCAAAGCACCCAATACGGCGTAAGGAATATTACGCAGAATTCGCTGAATGGCGTCCGGCAGTTCGCGGCCTTCCAAAAATGTCAGAGGAATAGCACGCGGCAAGTAAGTTACAAGTGCCATGCCTAAAATCATCCACCAGAACCAATCGCTCATTATGTTTTCACACCTTTCGAAGAAATGATTTCAATGATGACCGCGGAAGCGAGTGTGGAAAACAGGATTGCCCAGCCGGTGGATAGCCAGCCAGTGAAGTAGAAGACGGAGTTGATGATTCCGGCAATTGCCGCCAGGCTTAATACTTTGCGGTTTCCTCGCATTGAAGGAACTAAAAGGCCGACGAACATAGCATACAGCGCAATCGACATGGCAGCTTGCAGAAAGTGGGGCAGGTTGGCTCCGATCAAATGGCCAATAGCGGTGAATACGACCCAGCTGCCGTATGAGATGGCAATGACTCCTGCTGCAAACGATGTGCGTACTTTGTTGTCTTCCTGGATAGCTAAAACTGCAAACGATTCATCTGTGATTCCGAAGGCGTACAACGCTTTTTTCCAGACAGCCGCAGGTTCCATCTTTTCATTCAACGCCGCTGTCATCAGAAAGTGGCGGATATTGACGACGAACGTGTTCAGGACGATCAGGATTGGTGCGACACCTGCGGTGATAAGGGTCAGCGAAATATATTGAGCTGCTCCCGCGAAGACGAAAATGCTCATGGCCGTCGCTTCGATTAATGACAATCCTGTGGTCTTTGCCAGCAGCCCGAATGTCAGGGCTACCGGGAAATAGCCAATTGCAATGCTGGTGCCGGCTTTCAGCCCAGCTATAAAACCGCGTTCCGTCATGTGGCAAACTCCTTATGTAAAGTATTTCTCTTTTCCAAATGAGGGGAAAGAGTGTAAAGTAATCAATATAGTCTATCATAAGATAATTCGACTTAAGAAGTATAGTGCAAAAATAGCGGCCAAAGTCTGCGAGTTCCTTTGATTTAATCGGATCCGCTGCTTATTGGTCATATACATAAAATCTATAACAGAGGCAGAGGATGGGCGTAATGGCTGACTTTTTTTCATTGGAAAATATTATTGAACTAACGCAATCTTATCGGGCATTTGGTCCGCTTATCGGATTTTTACTGCCATTTCTGGAAGCGTTTTTGCCATTTCTGCCGCTCTTCGTATTTGTCTTCGCGAATGCCACAGCGTATGGATTGTGGTTCGGATTTCTGCTGTCATGGCTTGGCACAGTGGTAGGGGCTTACGCCGTCTTCTTGATCGTGCGAAAGTATGGGCAAGCGCGCTTCATGAATTTCATGACGCGCCATGAAAAAGTGCAGAAATTAATCCGTTGGGTGGAGCGCAATGGATTCGGCCCGTTATTCTTGTTATTATGCTTTCCGTTTACACCATCGGCATTGGTCAACTTAGTGGCGGGCCTGTCGAATATCAGCCGGCATTATTATTTATTGACGGTGATGGCCGGCAAATTGGTCATGGTATTCATCATTTCGTTTGTCGGCTATGACATCCGTGCGCTTTTCACGCAGCCGCTGCGGACGGCCATCGTCATTGCAGTTATTGTGATTCTCTATGTGGTCGGAAAGATATTTGAAAAAAGGCTGCATAAAAGGGTGGAAGAAGACTTCAGGCAAGCTGGGGAAAATAATAAAAAACAGGGGTGAGAAGGCTGCGGAAAGTGGCAATCCACCTGTTTTTCTTATATAATAAGAACAAATGTTCCTAGAATGGAGTGGTTATGTGTCATTGCGAATTGTCTATGGGCGTGCAGGTTCCGGCAAAACCCGGTTCATACAGGAAGAAATTGCTGAAGAATTGAAGCGCAGCAGAGACGGGGATCCTATATTTTTCATCGTTCCGGATCAAATGTCATTCTCTACGGAGTATCGGCTTTCTTCTGCGTACGGCATGAACGGCATGATCCGCGCGCAGGCAGTGACCTTCAAGCGCCTGGCCTGGCGCGTACTGCAGGAAGTCGGCGGCATCAGCCGCAAGGAAGTGGATGCTTTCGGCTACCGGATGCTGATCCGCAGCCTGCTTGAAGAACACAAAGAAGAGTTCCAACTTTTCCGCAGAGCTGCAGGCAAGCGCGGGTTCACTGATCAGATTGAGCAATTGGTGAAAGAGTTCGCCCGGTATTGTGTCGATTGCGGAGAGCTGTCGACTATCCGCACTTCATTGCAAACTGCCGGTGCTCCGCGAACGCTGCTCGACAAAGCAGCAGATTTGGAATTGATCTTAGCTGAAATAGAAAGCCGCCTTGGGAAAGTGTTCGTCGATTCCGAAGGCCATTTGGCGTTATTGGCTGAAAAAATCCGGCATTCAGAACTTGTGAAATCCGCTGATATCTATATCGATGGATTTGTGTCATTCACTGCCCGTGAATACGAGATCATCGTGGAACTGATGAAATACGCAAAAAATGTAACGATCGCCCTGCCGATGGATAATTCTTCTGATGGAAAGGATGAACAGGCGCTTTTCCACCAGTCCGCAAATACGGCGCAGCGGCTGACCGACTTTGCACGGAAAGAAAGCGTAGATGTCGACCATCCGATCCATATGGAAATGCAACGGCGTTTCACGAACCCGGAACTTGCCCATTTAGAGAGGCATTTCGATGATTACCCGCAGCCGGTTTCCGAGTCGCGGGGCCACATCCGTTTAGTGGAAGCATCAAACCGCCGGGCAGAAGTCCACGCAATGGCACGGTCTATCCGGCGCCAAGCGCAGGAAGGGATGCGCTATAACGAGATTGCTGTGCTGTACCGCCAGCCGGAAGTGTATGACGAATTGATCAATACCATTCTTCCGCAATACGATATCCCCTATTTTATCAGCCAAAAGAAAACGATGCTGCACCATCCGCTGATTGAATTCAGCCGTTCGGTACTCGAAGCTGTGCTTTCCAATTATTCATATGAACCTGTTTTCCGGGCGGTCAAGACGGATCTGTTTTTCCCGGAAGCAAGTGTCTTGAAATGGCGCGAGCGAAGCGATCTGCTCGAAAACTTCGTCATCGCCAATGGCATTTTCGGCGATCGCTGGTTTGATGAAAAACGCTGGCTTTTCAAGAAATACCGTGGGCTCGAGATGCATACCGGCATCCAGACCGACGAAGAGCGTGCGGCGCAAGTTGAGCTTCATGCTGTGCGGGATCTCATTCGGGATCCGCTTTCACGCCTGAAGGAAAACTTCAGCAGCTGCCGGACAGGGCGCGATTTTGCAGAGGCGCTTTTTCTGTTCATCGAAGAACAGGACGTTTACAGCAAATTGCAGACACTCAAAGACCGCGAGGAAAGGGAGCACCGTTTATTGGCAGCTGCCGAGCACGAACAGGCATGGAACCAATGGGTGGCAGTGCTCGATCAATTCGTCCTCATGTTCGGCGACCAGGAAATCGGTTTGCCGGCCGCTGCCAAAATTCTGGATGAAGGTTTTGAGACTTTGGAATTTTCACGGATTCCGCCTTCACTGGACCAGGTGACGGTTTCAAAAATGGACTTGGCCCGTTTGATGGACATCAAATCGGTCTTTGTCATCGGCGCGAATGACGGCATATTGCCAAAACGCGTCGAGCAAGAAGGCTTG
Source organism: Planococcus koreensis (assembly GCF_004761975.1). GTDB lineage: Bacteria > Bacillota > Bacilli > Bacillales_A > Planococcaceae > Planococcus > Planococcus koreensis. The sequence goes on from NZ_RQII01000030.1 coordinate 33,743, forward strand.
TTGACGGATACGGACAGGGAATGGTTTGCCAAAATCGGTTTTGAATTGGCGCCGACTTCCAAAAGCCGTTTGATGGATGAGACTTATATGGCTTACCGGACATTTACATCCGCTTCGGATTCGCTTACTGTGTCTTATCCGATTGCAGATGAAGAAGGCAAAGCATTGCTGCCTTCACTTTACATTCAAAAGCTTCAGGATATGTTCGGCATCGCTTTGACTCCGGCTGCCATCGATCCGGCGGAACTGAAAGATGCAGCGCCACTGGACTATATCTCACATCCGCGCGCCACTCTTTCCTATCTGACGTCTCAGCTGCGCGGCGGAAAGTTGGCGGCGGAATGGCGTGCAGTTCTCGCTTATTACCGGGAAGATCCGTTGTGGTCTTCGGTTGTCTCAAGGATTTTGGAGCCGATTAAACCCAACACAGCTGACACGCTGCGCGAGGAAATCGCAGAGCCATTGTACGGCACCACGCTTGCATCAAGCGTCTCAAGGGTGGAAACGTATTTCAGCTGTCCGTTTGCGCAATACGTCTCCTACGGGCTGAGGCTTGAGGAGCGGAGCCAATACAAACTGGCTGCCCCGGCGATGGGAGATCTGTTCCATGCCGCCATCAAATGGATTTCCGATGAAGTGGCAAGGCTGGGCGTTTCTTGGTCTTCGCTGAGCCAGAAGCAATGCAATGAGCTGGCAAAGGCTGCCATCGATCAATTATCACCTTATTTTGTCAATCACATCTTGATGAGTTCCAATCGCTACCGCTATATCCAGCATAAACTTGAAGCCATTATCCGGCAGACCGCATTCATGCTTGGCAAGCATGCGAAAGTGACGGGCTTCAAGCCTGTAGCGATGGATGTCAGTTTTGGCCTGAAAGAATCGATTCCGCCGCTGGAAGTGCCGTTGCACAAGGGGCGGCTCATGAATATCCGAGGCCGCATCGATCGCATCGATTCAACGGAAATCCATGACAAGCCATATATCCGCATCGTCGATTATAAATCATCGAAACAAGGCCTTGAACTGGGCGATGTCTACCACGGGCTGTCGTTGCAGACATTCACTTATCTGGACGTAGCCCTCGACAATTCGGAACGCATTCTTGGCACGCTGGCAGAACCGGCCGGCGTGTTATATTTCCACATGCACAACCCGATGCTGAAACTTTCGAAGCTGATGACAGCCGATGAAATAGAAGAAGAAGTGGCCAAATCATTCAAGATGAATGGGCTGCTTGTTGAAGATCCCGAAGTCATCGAGGCGATGGACAGCGGCATCGACGGCTATTCCAACGTCATTCCGGTGCGCCTGAATAAAAGCGGGGAAATTTCCACATCCCAGTCGAAAACCGTAGTGAAAGAAGATATGCAGGCGATCCGCAGATTTGTCCGCGGCAAACATCAGGCTGCCGGCAACGGCATCCTGGAAGGCGATACTCAAATCACACCCTATAAAGTAAAAGAACAGACACCATGCCAGTTTTGTTCTTATCGGTCTGTCTGCCAGTTCGATCCGGCAGATCCTGACCAGCATTACCGCAAACTGCCTGTTTTGAACACGGACAAGGCAATTGAACTTATTCGAAAGGAGGCTGCAGGCGATGATACCGAACAAACCGACTGATGCCACCTGGACAGACGAACAGTGGACGGCCATTTGGGCAAAAGGGCAGGACATGCTCGTGTCCGCGGCGGCTGGCTCCGGAAAGACTGCAGTCCTCATCAACCGGATGATTGAAAAAGTGCTGGCGGAAGACGATCCGATTTCCGTCGATGAATTGCTCGTCGTGACATTCACCAACGCATCAGCCGCTGAAATGCGGCACCGCATGCTGCGGGCACTGGAAAAAGCAGTGGCTGAAAATCCGGAATCGAAGCATTTGCGGAAGCAATTGCGCCTTATCAATAAAGCGCAAATTTCGACCTTGCATTCATTCTGCCTGCAAGTGGTGAAGCAATATGCGTACCTGCTTGAAATCGATCCGGGGTTCCGCATCGCCAATGAAACCGAAGCGGCACTCTTGCGCGACGATGTGCTCGAAGCAGTGCTTGAAGAAGCTTATGAAGGGGACGGGGCTGAAGCTGTCTACCGCTTAGCGGATAGTTTTACATCAGACCGCAACGACCAGGCGATGGAAGTTCTGTTGAATAAACTGTATGATTATTCGCGCGTCCATCCTGAACCTGAGCAATGGCTGGACCAAGTGCCGGCACTTTATGCAGTGCCGGAAACTGCGTCGATTGATGATTTGCCATTTATCGGTGATTTGAAAATGGCGATCCGCCATGCTTTTGATGAAGCGCTGCAATTGGCATTTGAAGGAAAAGCGTTGGCACTCGAACCGGAAGGGCCAGAAGTCCTTGCGGGCACATTCGATTTGGATATTGCGGTCATCAAGGCAGCAATTGAAGCACTGGATGAATCGTGGAAAAGCCTGCATGAACTAAGTAAATCCATGGCATGGCCAAAAGCGGCATCCATTAAAAAAGATTCATGCGACCCGAAACTGGCGGAAGAAGCCAAGGCGCGCCGCAACGAAGTAAAAAAACTGGTCAACGGCATATTTGAATCTTATTTTACCAGGGGACCCAAACGGCTGCTGGAGGAAATGCGTGAAATGGCGCCTTTAATGGAAACATTGACGGCTTTAACGAAGACTTTCGGTTCACGTTATAAAGCGTTGAAGATTGACCGGGCGCTTGTCGATTTTTCGGATTTGGAGCATTACGCGCTGCAGATTTTGAGTGACGGAGGAAATCCTTCGGATATTGCGAAAGATTACCAGCGGCAATTCAAGGAAGTGCTCGTGGATGAATACCAGGATACGAATATGCTGCAGGAAAAAATCCTGTCGCTGGTGAAATCCGGCACAGAAGCAGCCGGCAATTTGTTCATGGTGGGGGACGTCAAGCAGTCGATCTACCGCTTCCGTTTGGCGGAACCGATGCTGTTTCTCGGCAAATATTCACGCTTCACAGCTGAAGCGGAAGGCACCGGCCTGAAAATCGATTTGAACGCCAATTTCAGAAGCCGCAAAGAAATCCTCGATGGCACAAATTATATATTTTCACAGATCATGGGGGAGCGTGTCGGGGAAATCACATACGATGCGTCTGCTGAATTGAAGCATCAAGCCCCGTTCCCGGAAATGGAAGTGCCGCTCGAATTGGCGTTGATCCATGAGCCGGAAACCGAAGAAGAACCGGAAGATGATATGGCGAAGTCGCAATGGGAGGCCCGCTTCATTGCAGGTGAGATCCACAAGCTTATGGAACAAGGGACGCTCGTCTATGATCCATGGAAACAGGATAATCGTCCGCTGGAATACAGCGATATCGTCGTATTGATGAGATCCATGACGTGGTCGGGCGATTTTTCGGATGAGTTCAAGGCGGCAGGCATTCCGCTATATGCAGAACTCACCGGCGGCTATTTTGATGCACTGGAAGTCATGATTATGCTCAACACATTACGTGTCATCGATAACCCATACCAGGATATCCCGCTGGCCTCGGTGCTGCGTGCGCCATTCATCGGCATGAAAGAAAACGAGTTGGCGGAAATTCGCCTGGCTGCACCAAACGCCTCGTTCTATGAAGCGATGAAGACCTTTATCCGGAGCGGCAGCGGCATCGATCCGGCTGCAGCGGAAAAACTTCAGCGCTTTACTTACCAGCTGGAGGATTGGCGCAATCTGGCGCGCAGAGGCTCTCTTGCTGAATTGATTTGGCAGGTATACTTGGACACGAATTATTACGAAATGGCCGGGGCCATGTCGAATGGCAAGCAGCGCCAAGCGAATTTGCGTGCGCTGCATGACCGGGCATTGGAATACGAAAAAACCTCATTCCGAGGGTTGTTCCGCTTTTTGCGCTTTATTGACCGGATGCGTGAACGCGGAGATGATTTGGGAACTGCCAAATCATTGAGTGAAAAAGAGAATGTCGTGCGGTTGATGACCGTCCATAAATCGAAAGGCCTGGAATTTCCAGTGGTCTTTTTTGCCGGTACGGGACGTGCGTTCAATGAAATGGATTTTCGGAAGTCTTATTTGTTTGACCAGGATTATGGGTTAGCGGTAAAAGCCATCAACCCCGATACCCGGTTGGAATATACGTCTTTGCCATTTTTAGCGGTCAAAGAAATGAAGCAGCTGCAGATGAAAGCGGAAGAAATGCGGGTTTTGTACGTCGCGATGACACGAGCCAAAGAACGGCTGTATATGACGGCTTCAGTTAAAGATATTGACCGGCTGCTTGGAAAATGGAAGGTCAACTCACCGCAGATTTTGATGCCTGATTTCCTGCGTTCACGCGCAAAAACGTATCTCGATTGGATCGGGCCGGCATTGTCGCGCCATCCGGATGCGGCCGAAATCTTCGGCACTGGCGGCCAGCAATTGCCGCACCATTCCCGTTTCCATGTCAGCATCATCGAATCCACTTCGTTGCTGCCAACAGTACTGGATGTCGAAGAATTGCTGCATGCCGAAACAGGGGAGGCCGATTACACGGATGAAGTTTTGCATCGTTTCGATTTCCGCTATCCGCATCAGCAAGCGGTCGAGAAAAGGTCGAAGCAGTCTGTCTCAGAGATGAAGCGCCTGCAAATGCTGCAGCGGCTGGATGAACCAGAATCATTTATCAGTGCAGCTGGAGGCACGCCTAAGCGCGCATTGGCCCACCGTCCGGACTTCATGCAGGAAAAACGCATGTCGGCTGCAGATGTCGGCACTGCCGTCCATGCTGTTATGCAGCATATTCCACTCCACAAAAAAATGTCTGTGCCTGAAATCCAGGAATTCATAAAAGAGCTGGTAGGCAAGGAGATATTGTCTGAGGACGAAGGAAAAGCTGTCCGCGCCAGCAGCATCAGCAAATTTTACAGCAGTGAGTTATACGGCCGCTTGTCGAGGGCCAAAAATATCAAACGCGAAGTTCCCTTTACCTATGCGAAAAAAGACCAGGATGGCGACCACCAAATCATCCAAGGGATTATAGACTGCCTTTTTGAAGAAGAGGAAGGCTGGGTTCTGCTGGATTATAAAACGGATAGTGTCATGGGCATCGCGGATATCGGACAGGAAATGGCATCGCGCTACGGTGTGCAATTGGCCGTTTACCAGGAAGCGGCAGAGGCTATCTTGCAAATCCGCATCCAAGAGCGCCTTTTGTATTTGTTCGCGGCTGACCGTATAGAGAAGATTTAGGGGGATTGAAGTGAAAATACAACCTGTGGCTACAAACGAACGCATCGAGGCATTGGACTTGATGAGAGGCTTTGCGCTTCTTGGAATCCTGTTGATCAATATGCCTGCGTTCCACTCACCATTTTCATATATTGATCCATATAGCTGGTTTGAAGGCGAATGGGATACAGAAGTATTCACTTTTCTGGATATATTTGTGCAAGCAAGTTTTTATCCGTTATTTTCTATGTTATTCGGGTATGGTTTAGCAATGCAGTTCGTTAAAGCACAGAAGAGCGGGCGGAGATTTGCGCCGCTGGCGGTGAAACGCCTGGCTTTCCTGCTGCTGATCGGCATTGTGCATGCGTTTTTAATTTGGTACGGGGATATACTGATCACTTATGCCGTGTCAGGAATCTTGCTGATAGGCATGCTTCGGCTGCCTCCGGCATGGCTATTGGGATTTGCAGCGTTGCTGTATGCCATCCCGCAGTTTTTCATGACTGTGTTGATGTTCATCGCGGTGTCGGTGGATCCGAATTTCTACACGGGCATGCAAGAAGTCCAAAATTCGCTGTCGGCTTATCCGACGGGCTCATTCGCGGAGATTTTCCGCCAGCGGTTGGATGATTGGCTGAACGGAAATAACCCATCGACTTATCTCTTGCTGCTGGTGATGATTCTTCCCCATATGATGCTCGGAGCGGCTGCTGCAAAATGGCGGCTTGTCGAACGGGCATCAAAGCTGAAGGGTATATGGACAGCGCTGGCTGTTGGAGGATTGGGGTTAGGTCTTCTGTTAAAATCCACGCCGTTTATTTTTGAAAAAAACTATGCGTTCATGTATATCCAGGATTCCCTGGGGGGACCGTTAGTTTCAATCGGCTATGCTGCGGCAATCGTGCTGCTGTCGCGCTTCGAAGGCTTCCGCAAACTATTCCACCCGCTTGCCAATGCGGGGCGCATGTCGATGACCATTTACATCATGCAATCATTGATTGCGACATTCATCTTCTATTCTTATGGATTCGGGCTTTATGGCCAGGTGGACATAGCGGTCGGCACATTGATTGCATTAGGGATTTTTACGGTCCAGCTTATTTTTGCAGAAATATGGTTTTCTAAATTTTCACAAGGACCACTTGAGTTTGTATGGAAAAAAGCGACTTACGGACGAAATTTCGAAAAAAGCAACAATTCAAAACAATGAATGTGTATAATGAATGGAATCATAGAAAAGGAGTGTTTGAAGTATGAAGCTGTTATCTTTTCGATTTGAAGGGGAAGAACGTTTTGGACCGAAAGTTAAGAAAGAAGAAGCTGTATGGGATGTATTAGCAATTCAGCAAGAGCTGGAAGTGTTGCCTTCTTTTCCACAAAAGCTTGTTGAAGGGGTTTCCGAGGGAATGGAATTTGTTGAACAAATGCGGAAACTGATTGAAGCAGCTGGAAAATCTGAACATCCTGAGCAATTCAAACTCTCTTTTTCAGATATCGAATGGCTAGCGCCAATTACACGAACACCTAAAAATATTATCTGCGTCGGCAAGAATTACGCGGACCACGCGAAGGAAATGGGTGCAGAAGCACCTGTGGAAATGGTGGTCTTCACTAAAACACCAAGCACCATTGTTGGAGACGAAGCTACGGTTTCAGTTCACAGCGACCTAACAGAAGCTTATGATTATGAAGGCGAATTGGCTATTGTTGTCGGTAAGGCAGGCAAAAAAATTCCAAAGCAAATGGCTTACGATTATGTCTTCGGGTATACTATCGCCAATGATTTGACGGCACGCGACCTGCAAACGAAACACCAACAATATTTCTTAGGGAAAAGCCTTGAAGGTTCTTGTCCGATGGGACCATATCTCGTCACCAAAGATGAGATTCCGCAATCACAGAACCTTTCGGTCGTCACTAAAGTAAATGATGAAGTACGCCAGAATGGCAATACGGAAAATATGATCCGCCGTGTTGATGACATCATTTCAGAAGTGTCGAAATACATCGCGTTGGAACCAGGGGATGTGATTTTGACAGGAACACCTGCAGGAGTGGGCAAAGGGTTTAACCCTCCAAAATTCCTGAAGGCTGGGGACACCGTGAAAGTATCAATCGAATCGATAGGCACACTCGTCACACATTTGTCATAACGGCAAACATGTCTTTTAGGTGCAGAGTTATGCTAAACTGAAAAAGACTATTTTAGAAGAGGTGACGATTTGGCTTTTTTAACTGATACTACACATTTGCACATTACGACTTGGGTCATCGGGATTGTTTTGTTTTTAGTGGCTGCATTCATGGCCAAAGAAAGCAAAGGACGCAAAATTACACACATGGTCCTTCGCTTGTTCTACATTCTGATTGTGATTTCTGGATTGACTTTGTTCGTCGAGCATTCTTCTTATGATGCAATGTTATACGGAATGAAGTTCCTGTTCGGAATTTTGACAATCGGCATGATGGAAATGGTGCTGGTCCGCTCGAAAAAACAAAAACCGGTCACTTTATTCTGGGCATTGTTCGCAGTATTCTTATTTGTAACAATGTTCCTAGGCTTCAAATTGCCAGTGGGCATTAATTTTCTGGCATGACCTTTAAAGAAACAGGCGCATTTCGCGCCTGTTTTTTTATGTTGAAATTCACAGTTTAGACGAAACTGCCGGACAACTGGTGGTTATTTGCATTTTCTTCAACAGGGAACTGTGAATTTTTGATAAAATAGACCGAGTGAAACGGATTAAATGAGCCTCATTGAGGGAGGATATTGGATTGAAAGCAAAATGGCTAGTAAGCGTGCTGATCGGAGCACTGGTGTTAAGTCCGATCGAACCCGCTGCAGCGGCAGAAGAACGGTCGATTGAAGACGAAATCATCTACGATGTATTGGTTGACCGATATTTCAATAAAAAAATCGACAATGATTTTGAAGTGAGCGCACAAGATCCAGCGGCATTCAGCGGCGGGGATTTTGCCGGGCTGTCAGATCAAATGATGCACATTAAAGACATGGGCTTCACGATGATGTCGATTGGCTCCGTTTTTGCCACTTCTACATATGACGGCAAAACTGTGTTGGATTATAGCCAGTTGGAGCGCCATTTCGGAACTGAAGAAGAACTTCAGGCCCTTATTGAGCAAAGCCATAAGGAAGACATGAAAGTCATGGTGGACATTCCGACGCAAAGCTTGAGCGCAGATCACGCTTGGGCGGCTGAAAACCCGGAATGGTTTACTAAGAACGAAGATGGTACATTAGCGCTTGATACGTCGAATGCGGAAGTCCAAAAGCAATTGGTGGTCGCTATCGGTGATTTCATCAAGAAATATGAAATTGACGGGTTGCGTTTGGTGGAAACGGATAAGGTCGATGCTGAGTTTATCGAAATCTTTTCCAGCGAAATGAAAAATATTCGAGACATCTACCTCATCAATGACCAGGAAAGTGAAGGGATAGATGGCATGGACGCAGTTGTCTTGCCTGATGCGGAAGAAGTGCTCAGAAACAGCTATAAGAACTTCGACCAAGATTCTTCCGGCCTTCCGGAACTTATCGAGGAAAGCTCAGGAGACCTGATCCGCGTCGATTCGCTGCTCGGTTCCCGGTTTACTGCCGACGCCGTTGCAGAAAGAGGATTTCCGCCGACGCGCTGGCGCCTGATTATGACCCAGCTTCTGACGATGCCAGGGATCCCTGTTGTGCAATACGGTTCGGAAACAGCGATGAACGGCAGTGAGCTGCCTGAGTCGCATCAAATTATGGATTTGGCAGTGGAAGAAGAGTTGATTGACCACATCACGAATTTGAATTCGCTGCGAAACTCGTCTGAGGCCATGCGCACAGGCGAAACCGAAGTGCTTCATGAAGAAGACGGCTGGATAGTCTATAAGCGCTTCAATGAAGAGGAAATGTGGATCGTTGCAATCAATAACTCATCGTCGACGAAAAGCATCAGCATCCCTGCATCAGAAATCGGCAGCGATAAAGAAATGCGCGGATTGTTTGAAAGCGACGTGGTACGCCAGGAAAGCAATGGCGATTACCGCATCACACTTGACCGTGAAATTGCCGATACGTTCCACGTGACAGAAGAAAGAGGATTGAATACCGCTTATCTGGCGGCCCTTGCTGTCCTTTATGTATTGTTCATGTTTTTCATCTGGCTCGTCTGGAGAAAAGGAAAACAACGCAAAGCTGACGGAGCAGTGAAAAATAAATAAGAAAAACCGGTCCTTTTTTCCAGGACCGGTTTTTCTTATTTAACCGCTTTATAGCCGACCATATTGATCGGGTCTTTAGGTGAAGAATACGGCGGGGCGTAGCAAAGCTCCAGCGCCTGCAAATCTTCTACAGTCAGGCCAGCGAACATGGCGGTGACGATGACATCGATCCGTTTGTCGACGCCTTTTCCGCCGAAACATTGAGCACCCAAAATTTTGCGGGTCTCGGGATGGTAATGCACTTTCAACGTTAATCTCGAGTGGTCGGGATAATAGCCGGCGTTTGAATTGCCTTTATGGACGACGGTTTCGTAGGAAAGTCCGCTTTCCTGGATCATCGTTTCGCTTAATCCGGTCATGGCGATAGTCTTCGAGAAGACTTTGGCAATGGAAGTGCCGAGCAAGCCGTTTTTAGGTATGGCGCTGCCGATCAAATGGCGAGCGATCAGGTAGGCTTGGCGATGGGCCGGCCACGCAAGCGGGATCCGCTTAGGAGCCCCTGTTACAAGATCGGCATTTTCTGACGAATCGCCTAAAGCGTAAATACTCGGATCGGCTGTTTGCATGAAATCGTTTGTTACGATGCCGCCTGTTTCGCCGATCGGCAGCCCAGCTTTTTCAGCTAGTTCCGTATTGGGCTTGATGCCTACACTCATGATTTGGAAATCAGCTTCAATTGTATCGCCATTCGATAATGTGAGCGCGGTCCCATCAACTTTCTCTACGAATACGCCTGTTCTGACATTGACGCCATTCGCTTGCAGCTCTGTTTTGACCAAAGCGGACATGTCTTCATCAAGGATCGACATGACGTGCGGCGATTTATGGACCAGGTTCACATCAATGCCAAGCTCTTTCAAGTTCTCAGCCATTTCGATGCCAATAAACCCGGCACCTGAAATGCAGCAGCTTTGAGGCTTGCGTTCATTGATGAATTGTTTGATCTTCTCCATATCGCCGTAACTGCGAAGCACAAATACGTCAGCGGATGACAATCCGTCGATGTCCGGTATAATTGCAGAGCCGCCGGTTGCCAGGATTAGCACATCATAGGGTTCGTCAAATGTTTCGCCAGTGGCCAAGTTTTTTATAGTTACAGCCTTTTTACTTCGTTTGATTTCCAATGCTTCGTGCTTTAGGAGAACTTGAATATCACGCTTTTCTTTAAAAGATGAAGGGTCTGCCATCAGCAAAGACTTAGGATTCTCAATTGCTTCGCCAATTGCGTAAGGCGTGCCGCAAGCAGCATAGCTCATTGTCGAATCCCGGTCGAACACCGTAATAGCGGATTCTTTATCATAAAACCGGATTTGCGCCGCAACTGTTGCGCCGCCGCCGACCGCCCCAATGATTACAATCTTCCTCATTTGTGTGTTCACCTCAGGCTTTCACTTGGCTTAAGAAAAATACAGCGAGCGTTCCCGGGCCTGTATGTGCTGCGATGACAGAACCGATCAAATAAATTTCCACATTTTTTGGCTGCAGCTGTTCTTCAATTTCATGCTTCAGCATAAGTGCATACTCGATATCGTCGCCGTGGCTGATTGCAATCGTCTGTTCCTTCCAATCAGAGCCGCGTTCCTTCATCAATTCTACAATGCGTTTCAGGACTTTTTTTCGGCCGCGCAATTTTTCGATCGGCACCAATTTACCGTCTTCGACATGAAGCAGAGGTTTGATGTTCAATAGCCCGCCGACAAAAGCGCTGCCTTTTGAAATACGTCCGCCTTTCGCCATATAATCCAGGTCTTCAACCGTGAACAGGCTTTCGAGATGGGCAACCATAAAATTCACGGTTTCGATGATAGCGGTGCGCGCCTGGCCTTCAGAGCGGAGGCGTGCCGCTTCTTTGACGATCATTCCGTAGCCCAGTGAGGCAGCTTTCGAATCGATGATTATCAAGTCCAGATCGGGATGCTCTTCGCGGACCTGGTCAGCGACCATGACGGCTGTATTGTATGTACCCGACAATTCAGAAGAGAAGGCGATATAAAGCCCTTCTTCGCCATCTTTCGCCAACTTTTCAAACGTGTTCATCATTTCTTCAGGAGAAGCTTGCGACGTTTTCGGGTGGATGTCTGATCGGATTGCATCGTAAACGGTTTTGGAATGGATGGTGCGGATGTCTTCATATTCCGCAGTGCCTATATGGACGCGCAATGGAAAGTATTCCACGTTTTCATCTACAAAAAACTGTTTCGGCAAATCAGAAGCGCTGTCAGCAAATAATTTCATGATAATCCTCCTTTTTAATTTGGACCTCTAACCAATTATTTATTTAGTTTCAAACGGTCAATCAGCAGTTCAGCGATGCCGTCATCGTTATTCGTCAATGTGATTTCATTGGCAATATTTTTTAATGGGCCGATGGCGTTGCCCATTGCAACTCCAACTCCAGCATAATCGATCATTTCAAGATCATTGTCTTCATCTCCGAACGCAATGATGTTTTCTTTTGCAATTCCGAGTGATTTGGAGACGCGGTCAATTCCGACCGCTTTGTTCAAGCCGCTTTTGACGATTTCGATAACGTGCCACGGAGCACCCCAACGGCGATGGTCGATGACTTCCGCGTGGACTGAGTTCAGATGTTCATGGATCAATTCCACTTTTTCATAAGGTGCGTGAATCAGCAGCGAAGTCGGGTCTACCCGCAGGTAATTCCGCAAATCGCCCGTCGTGATGCTAGGGTCTCCCATGCTGAAGATGTCCATCAATTTTTCGTCGTGGTGATGGACATAGACGTCGTCCAATACTTCCGCAATGATGTTATGGAAGTTGAAGTCATGCATTGACTCGACGACTTCATGGACGACATCCAGTGAAATCGGCGTATGGTGCGTTCCCCAGTTATGATTCATAGGATGATGCACAAAAGCGCCATTGAAATTGACAATCGGCGTCTGCAGGCTTAGCTCTTTATAATAAGGTTCACTCGAACGGTAAGGGCGGCCAGTGGCAATCATAACTTGATGCCCCGCCTCAATAGCTTGGAATAAGGTTTGCTTGGTCTTAGGTGAAATGACTTTTTGGTCGGTCAATAGCGTTCCGTCCAAGTCCAATACAATCAGGTGCTGTTTCATGGTATCCGTCTCCTTTCTCTCTATTATATAGTGTAGCGATAAGGGAACTGTTTCGTCAAAGAAACTTGACGGCTGACCAAGCGTTTCTGGAAAATTTTTAGGCGGCTGCGGAATGCTTGCCGGTGTTTCGGAACATTGATAGGATTAAATAGAAGGAAGTGAGATCGATGCGAGTAGAGAGAGAAAATTGGAAAGGCATACCACTGCTGCATGTGGTGCCGGATGACAAAATCGACGAACGGCTGCCAACCGTGGTATTTTTTCACGGGCATATGAGCGCTAAAGAGCACAATCTGCATTATGCCTATCAATTGGCTGAAAAAGGCCTCCGTGTGCTTTTGCCGGATGCACATCTCCACGGTGAACGGGAAGAAGGGCTCGATGGGATTCAGATGAGCCTGCGTTTTTGGGAAGTGGTGCTGACGTCGATCGAAGAACTGGAGATTTTGAACAATGAATTACATAGAAAGCAATTGGCCGCGGGCGAGATTGGCGTCGGTGGAACTTCCATGGGAGGCATCACGACACTTGGTGCACTTACCGTTTATCCTTGGATTAAAACTTCTGCTGTCATGATGGGGGCCGCTAACTATGTCCAATTGGCGAAAGCGCAGATGCAGCAATTTGAATCAAAAGGATTCAAGCTGCCCATTACACAGGAAGAGCGGAACAAAATGCTGCAAACGCTCGAGCATTTCGATGCGACAAAGAACAAATCGATTTTCAATAGCCGTCCAGTGTTTTTCTGGCATGGCGAACAAGACACTACCGTGCCATTTTCACCGATATTCAGCTTTTACAAAGCATTAACGGAAGATTATGCGGAAGTTCCTGAACGCCTCTATTTTATGCGGGACAAAGAAGCAGGGCATGCTGTCAGCCGGAGTGGAATGTTGGCGGCGACTGACTGGCTGGCGAGGCATACGGCAGCGCAATAAGCAGGGGAATTTGAATTGCACGGAAACTTTGTTAAGATAGAAAGAGCAGAAGAAGGAGGGGCTTTAAATGGATCAAGATATGAGAGACAGTATGATGGGCGCTTTGGAACAAGTTATCGACCCGGAATTGGGTGTCGATATTGTCAACCTTGGCTTAGTCTATGACGTGGATATGTCAGAAGACGGTTTTGCTGTTGTAACAATGACATTGACTTCAATGGGTTGCCCGATGGGTCCCCAGATTGTCGATATGGTGAAAAGAGCGTTATACGAACTGCCTGAAATTGAAGAAGTCGATGTGAAAATCGTCTGGCAGCCGGTATGGGGCAAAGAGAATATGTCGCGCTACGCTAAAATGGCGCTAGGCATCCGCTAAAGCGGATGGGCTTTCCGGAAATCTATTTTCCGGAAGGCTTTTTTTATGGCTTAATCGTTTGCTTTTAAAGGACGGATTTCATATAATTGAATTAGTCAAGAAAGGTCAAACTTTTAAAGGAGTGAGCAGCATGACCCAATTCCAAAACCAGAACCAAGAACAGCAGTCGCCGCTAGAACAATATGGCCGCAATATGGTGGAGCAGGCGAAATCCGGGAAAATGGATCCCGTCATTGGCCGGGACCAGGAAATCCGCAACGTCATCCGAATTTTATCGCGGAAAACGAAGAACAACCCGGTGTTGATCGGCGAGCCGGGCGTCGGTAAAACCGCAATTGTCGAAGGCTTGGCACAGCGCATCGTCCGCAATGATGTACCGGAAGGGCTGAAGGACCGCGTCATCTATGAGTTGGATATGAGCGCATTGATTGCCGGCGCAAAGTACCGCGGGGAATTCGAAGAACGTTTGAAAAGCGTTTTGAAACAAGTGAAGGACAGTGCGGGCCAAATCATTTTGTTCATTGATGAAATCCACACGATTGTCGGCGCCGGCAAAACGGAAGGTGCAATGGACGCCGGCAATATGCTTAAGCCGATGCTTGCACGCGGTGAGTTGTATTGCATCGGGGCGACAACGCTGGATGAATACCGCATGCACATCGAAAAAGATCCGGCACTCGAACGGCGCTTCCAGCAAGTGATGGTGCGCGAACCGTCTGTTGAAGATACCGTATCCATTTTGCGCGGCTTGAAAGAACGATTTGAATTGCACCACGCTGTGCGCATCCATGACCGGGCGATTGTAGCGGCCGCAGCCATGTCGGACCGTTACATCACGGAACGTTTTTTGCCGGATAAAGCGATCGACTTGATCGATGAAGCTTGCGCGATGATCCGTACAGAAATCGATTCAATGCCGCAGGAGCTGGACGAAGTGACGCGCAAGCTCATGCAGCTTGAAATTGAAGAGCAGGCGTTGATGAAAGAAAAAGACACGGCAAGCAAAACGCGTCTGGAGACGCTCCGCAAACAGATTGCCGAGCTGAAAGAATCTTCCGCTGGCATGAAGCAGCAATGGACTTCTGAAAAAGAAGCGCTGAAGAAAATCCAGGAAAAACGCGAGAAGCTGGACCAATATAGAAGACAGCTTGAAGAAGCTGAAAACCGCTACGATTTGAATGCGGCCGCAGTGCTTCGCCACGGCAAGATTCCAGAACTTGAGAAAGAACTGTCTGCTTTGGAAGCGGGCCTTGAGGCAGAAGGATCGGAACGGCTGTTGCGGGAAGAAGTGACGGAAGAAGAAATTGCCGGAATCGTAGCCCGCTGGACGGGAATTCCGGTGACGAAATTGGTCGAAGGGGAACGGGACAAACTGCTGCGCCTCGGAGATACATTGAAAGAACGTGTCATCGGCCAAGACCGCGCAGTGGAATTGGTGACCGAAGCTGTATGGCGTGCGCGCGCCGGCATCAAAGACGTGCAAAAGCCGATCGGTTCGTTCATCTTCCTAGGGCCGACAGGGGTCGGGAAGACGGAACTTGCTAAAGCATTAGCTGCCAACCTATTCGATTCGGAAGACCATTTCATCCGCATTGATATGTCGGAGTATATGGAAAAACACAGTGTGTCCCGCTTGGTTGGAGCACCTCCTGGATATATCGGCTATGAAGAAGGCGGCCAATTGACAGAAGCGGTGCGGCGCAATCCGTATTCGGTCGTGCTGCTGGATGAAATTGAAAAAGCGCATCCGGATGTCGCCAATATCCTGCTTCAGATTCTGGATGA
This sequence comes from Planococcus koreensis, assembly GCF_004761975.1. Classification (GTDB taxonomy): domain Bacteria; phylum Bacillota; class Bacilli; order Bacillales_A; family Planococcaceae; genus Planococcus; species Planococcus koreensis. Next base: position 49,340 of record NZ_RQII01000030.1, read on the forward strand.
CGGCCGGATCACGGACAGCCAAGGGCGGCTCGTGAACTTCTCCAATACCGTAGTCATCATGACTTCGAATATCGGATCGGCGTTTATCGGCCAGGAAACGAAAGAGCATTCGCTGGATGACATCATCATGGCGGAGCTCCGAAAGCACTTCAAGCCGGAACTTTTAAACCGCATTGATGACATCGTCATTTTCCATGCCTTGGATAATAGCCATTTCTATGGCATTGCCAAGAAAATGCTGGCTGAACTCGGAGCACGCTTGGCTCAGCAGCAATTGACATTGGATGTCGATGAATCAGTCATTCGCTATGTAGTTGAAGCGGGAACTGATCCGGTTTTCGGAGCACGTCCGCTGAAACGCTTTATTCAGCGTGAAATCGAAACCAATATCGCACGTGAGCTGATCAAAGGAGATATCCAACCGAACTCCACTTTGCAGCTGACGATGCAAGACAATCGTTTGGCCATCATTAAAAAAGAAGCGTAAACCGGAATTCCGGTTTACGCTTCTTTTTTTGTATTATTATTAATGTTTTTCAGGTGCAGGACCGTCCGGGATCAATGAAGACAGGACGAATATCAGTACTGATACAGCTACAGAAATATAGACACCCACCATAAAGTCGAATGGAACGTTCTGCACTGCGCTTACTACGTAATTCAATAACGAAATCAACAAGAAAGACCAAAAGAATGTACCTAGAAATTGCATCAATTTTCACCTCAACATAGAAATATCTGTGTTAATCATATCATACCGGTTCGCAGACAGAAAGAAAGTTTCTGATTTTCAAAGATTATTTGTCCGAAATTTGTCAGTGAGTTGAAATAAAAGGGGAAATGACGTATTATTATTACCAGGTACTAATAATTGATGTTAATTGAAATGAGGGACCAATCATGAATGCAGGGATAATCGGCATAGGCAGATGTTTGCCAGAAGATATACTGACGAATACGGATTTGGAAAAACGCATGGATACATCAGATGAATGGATTCGCACAATGACTGGCATCGAAGAGCGCAGAATTGCAAAAGATGACCAGGATACATCTCATATGGCAATAGAAGCTGCAAATCAGGCAATTAAGAACGCGGGTATTGATCCAGCTGAAATCGGAATGATTCTGGTTGCTACTGTAACCCCTGACCAGCCGTTCCCATCGGTAGCTTGCATGATCCAACAGGAAATCGGCGCGAAACACGCAGCGGCAATGGACGTTTCTGCAGCCTGCGCGGGATTCATGTATGGCGCAATCACAGCAAAGCAGTTTATCGAGTCTGACACTTATAAATATGTTCTAGTTGTCGGCGTCGAAAAACTATCGAAGATCACCGATTGGGACAACCGCAATACCGCTGTGCTGTTCGGCGACGGAGCCGGAGCGGTCGTCATGGGCAAAGTTTCAGAAGGGCGGGGCATCCTGTCATTTGAACTTGGAGCTGACGGCACCGGCGGCAAGCATCTTTTCCAAGATGAGAACGACCATCTGGTGATGAACGGCCGTGAAGTATTCAAATTCGCAGTACGCCAAATGGGCGAATCTGCAGTCAATGTCATTGAAAAAGCAGGACTGACAAAGGAAGATGTGAATTTCCTTGTTCCGCATCAGGCGAATATCCGGATCATGGAAGCTTCACGTACCCGCCTGGATCTGCCGATTGAAAAAATGTCAAAGACCATCCACAAATATGGCAATACGTCAGCAGCGTCCATTCCAATTTCTTTGGTTGAAGATGTGGAAGAAGGCCGGATCAAAGATGGCGATGTTGTCGTTATGGTCGGTTTCGGCGGCGGTTTGACATGGGGCGCGATAGCAATGCGATGGGGCAAATAAAAGGTTAAGCGAAGGGAAGATAAAATAGAATGGAAAATCGTCGAGTAGTTATTACAGGCATCGGAGCAGTGACTCCTTTAGGAAACGATATAGAGACGACTTGGGAAGCGGTAAAAGCCGGTAAATCGGGCGTAGGTCCGTTGACTAGGCTGGACCCGGATAAATATCCGGCAAAAATTGCAGCAGAAGTAAAAGACTTTTCGATAGAAGAATATGTTGAAAAGAAAGAAGCCCGCAAAATGGACCGCTTTACGCATTATGCGTTAGCTGCTTCGATCATGGCGATGAAAGATTCTGGCCTTGAATTGAATGAGGAAAATGCGTTGCGTACGGGTGTGTGGATCGGTTCAGGAATCGGCGGCATGGAAACAATTGAAAACCAGATGGACGTATTGAACACGAGAGGCGTTCGCCGCATCAGCCCGTTCCTAATCCCGATGATCATTCCGGACATGGCGTCAGGGCAAGTTTCCATTTATTTTGGCGCGAAAGGGATCAACTCTTGTTCCGTAACCGCTTGTGCATCAGGAACGAATTCCATCGGAGACGCGTTCAAAGTCATCCAGCGCGGTGATGCAGACGCAATGATCACGGGTGGAGCGGAAGCACCGATCACTCAATTGGCAGTAGCGGGCTTTACAGCGAACACCGCTTTGACAACTAACCCGGACGCAACCACAGCTTCACGGCCATTTGACAAAAACCGTGACGGATTCGTCATTGGCGAAGGAGCCGGCATCATCATTCTGGAAGAGTATGAGCAGGCGAAAGCGCGCGGCGCAAAAATCTATGCAGAACTAGTGGGCTATGGCTCAACCGGCGATGCACATCATATCACAGCTCCGGCACCTGGCGGAGAAGGGGCAGCGCGTGCAATGGCGCAAGCACTTGCAGATGGCGGCGTTGATACAACTGAAGTTGGATATATCAATGCCCATGGTACAAGCACACCTTATAATGATCTTTTCGAAACAATGGCTGTGAAAACGGTTTTTGGCGAGCACGCTTATAAACTGGGTATGAGTTCGACGAAATCGATGACGGGCCATTTGCTTGGAGCAGCGGGCGGCATTGAAGCGATTTTCACTGCACTTGCTTTGCAAGAAGGCATTATGCCTCCGACGACGAACTACGGTACGCCGGATGAGGAATGTGATTTGGATTACGTGCCAAATGAAGCGCGCAAAGCGGATTTGAAATACGCAATGAGCAATTCACTTGGATTTGGCGGACACAATGCATCAATCGTTTTGAAAAAATACGATGGCCAATAAAAAAAGACTGCCCTAGCGGCAGTCTTTTTTTATGTTTTTTTTGCTTCGATTAATGATTTTATGCTATTTCCGAAAGGAATTACCTATTTGCACGGCCTAAGCCCATAGCGTCTTCCATTTTTTTTAGTGTACGGTTTGCAAGCATCGCCGCTTTTTCGGCGCCGCGGTCAAGGATTGCATCCAATTCTTCCGAATCGAGAAGCTCTTTGTAGCGTTCCTGGATCGGCGCGATATGTTCTGTTACGGCTTTTGCTACAGAAGCTTTGAAGTCGCCGTAACCTGCGCCTTCGTATTTGGCGACGAGGGATTCAATGGATACTCCTGTTAAAGCGGCTTCGATGGTCAGCAAATTGGAAATGCCTGCTTTGTTAATTGGATCGAAGCGGACAATGCCTTCCGAATCGGTCACAGCGCTTTTAATTTTCTTCTCGATTGTTTTCAGGTCATCCAGCAAAGTGACAACAGCTTTTTTATTCAGATCCGATTTGCTCATTTTCTTGGCGGGATCTTGCAGGGACATAATGCGGGCGCCATTTTTTGGAATGCGGATATCTGGAATCGTCAAAACTTTCTTGAAGCGTTTATTGAACCGTTCAGCCAAGTCGCGAGTCAGTTCGATATGTTGCTTCTGGTCGTCGCCAACAGGCACGATATCCGTTTGGTAAAGCAGAATGTCCGCAGCCATTAATGGGGGATAGGTCAGCAAACCAGAAGAAACAGATTCGTTTTTCGCTGATTTATCTTTGTATTGTGTCATGCGTTCAAGCTCTCCGATAGTAGAGATGCATTGCATCATCCAACCCGCCTGGGCGTGCGCCGGAACTTCCGACTGGATGAACAGCGTGACTTTTTCGGGATCGATGCCGGCTGCAAGATACAATGCGGCCAACGATTTGATGTTCTTGCGCAGTTCTTTGCTGTCCTGCGGCATCGTAATCGCATGTAGGTCGACGATGCAAAAAATGCAATCGTATTCGTCCTGAAGTTCTGTAAATTGTTTAAATGCGCCGATATAGTTTCCTAAAGTCACTGTACCGGTAGGCTGTACGCCTGAAAAAATCTTTTTCATCGACAATTCCTCCTCAAAATAAAAAAACACAGCACACATCCCTGCATAAAGGGACGAATGATGTGTTTTTCCGCGGTACCACCCTAGTTGCCGTTTCCGGCCACTCTTCTTCATAACGTGAAGAACACGGAAACGGCTACGTTGCTTCACCGTTTCAGCTCAAAAGTCCATTCAATGGTTTCCGACATCTGTTTCCACCAGCCACAGACTCTCTATTATAGAAGGAAGGCCATCTACTACTCTTTATCACAGCTTCATATATTCATCCATTATAAACCAAAGAAGAAATTCAGCGCAATATCTACATCATATAAATCAGTAAACAGATTCCCATAATAAGCAGCGTGGTACCGCCGATGATCAGCAAAGGGGAGCTGGAGAAAGCCATCGTTTCCGATGGGAGCCTCATCTCATCGTCTTCAAGCGTCGATTTCCCCTTAAACACTTTTCGCATGCTCATCGTGAAGATATCGAATACGCCGGTTCTAATCACAAAAACCCAGAGGCCGATGAAAACCAATACCCCTCCATAGATGAAGGAGGTATTAATGTAGGACAAAAGAGAGAATGGATCACTTCTAAAAGTCATGGTCAATACGATCAGAACTTGTATTATTAATATACCGATAAAGGATTTTTTCATTTTTTTGCACCTCAGTTCTAATATATTGTAGAAGATTTAGAAAAAAAAAATCAAAAAAAACTGAAAAATTTTTCCTTAGTAAACGCTTACAAACCCAATATTCACGCTACTTCACGACATTTCTTTGACATCTTGCTGTCATCTAATTGTAATTAGCTTAAAAAAAACGCTGTACAAGGAAAAAAGAATATGTATAATTAACAGTGTACCAATTTTTCAGAAAATTTAAGGGGGTCACGTAAGTGAAGAACAGCAAGTTATTTTGGCTAATGAGCCTAGTTTTAGTTCTGAGCGCATTTTTAGCTGCATGTGGCGGCGGAAGCGAAGAAGGATCTGAAACTCCAGAGAAAGAAAAAGAAGATGGAACATCTACTGAAGCACCTGCAGGCGAGCCAGATGCAGTGCAAGAACTTAACTTGATGGAAGGCGCAGAAATTCCTTCAATGGACTCAGCTATCGCTGAAGATTCTGTAGCATTCAACATCTTGAACAACGTTAACGAAGGTTTGTTCCGCTTGAACCAAGAAAACGTTGCTGAACCAGCTCTAGCTGAAGGCGAACCAGAAATCAGCGAAGACGGTTTGACTTACACGTTCAAATTGCGTGACGCTAATTGGTCTAATGGTACGCCAGTTACAGCGCAAGATTTCGTTTTCTCATGGCAGCGCGCGATCGACCCGGCTACTGGATCACCTTATGGTCCATACATGATGGCTGGAACGATCAAAAACGCTACAGCAATCTCTGAAGGCAAAATGGACAAAGCTGAACTAGGAATCGAAGCTACTGACGAGAAAACTCTTGTCGTTACTCTTGAGCGCCCAGTTCCTTACTTCATGTCTCTAATGGCTTTCGGAACTTTCTACCCGCAAAACGAAGCTTTCGTTACTGAAAAAGGCGATGCTTATGCGTCTAACTCAGACAACTTGCTTTCAAACGGTCCTTTCGTCTTGACTAACTGGGATGGCACTGGACTTAAATGGTCAATGGAAAAAAATGCTGAGTACTGGGATGCTGAAACTGTTCAACTTGAAAAAATCAATGTTGACGTAGTTAAAGAGCCAGGTACTGCAGTTAACCTTTACACTTCAGGCGAAAAAGATCGCGCTGGCCTTTCAGGCGAGTACGCATTGCAATACGCTGATAACGAAGAAGTTATTAAAGAACTTGAACCAACTCTTTTCTACTTGAAATTCAACCAAGAACGCAATGGTGAGAAAACTCCACTTGCGAACGAAAACATCCGCCGTGCAATTTCTTTGGCGTTCAACAAACAAGATCTAACTGACGTAGTATTAGCAAACGGATCACTTCCAGCTAACTACCTTGTACCAACTGAATTCACTTTCGACGAGAGCGGCGCGGATTTCCGTGAAGTAAACGGCGACATGAACGAATTCAATGCTGAAGAAGCTAAAAAATTCTGGGCTACTGGCTTAGAAGAACTTGGTGAAACTGAAGTAACTCTTGAATTGCTTGGCGGAGACTCTGAGCTTGCTAAGAAAATGGATGAGTACTTGAAATCACAGCTTGAAGAAAATCTTGAAGGTTTGACTGTAAACCTTAAAGCAGTACCATTCAACGTTCGTCTAGAACTTGATGAGGCGCAAGATTACGATATCCAAAACTCTGGATGGGGCCCTGATTACCAGGATCCAATGACATTCATCGATTTGTTCGTAACTGGTTCTTCACACAACTTGATGTCTTACTCTAACCCTGAGTTCGACAAATTGATCGAACAAGCTAAAGGCGAATTGGCTCAAGACCTTGCTGGTCGTTGGGATGCAATGGCTAAAGCTGAGAAAATCTTGATCGAAGATGACGCTGCTATCGCACCTATTTACCAACGTGGTGTTATGTCACTTCAAAAACCGTATGTTCAAGGTATCGTTTCTCACCCATTCGGTGGAGATTATAGCTACAAATGGGCATTCGTATCAGGCAAAGAATAATTCTGTAAACTGGCCACTGTGAAAAACAAATAGTAAGAGAGTATATCGGATAAATGTGTTCGATATACTCTCTTTTCTAATGTATGAAAATTCACCGAAAATTGACCATTTTCAGCTAACTATCGAAAAGAATATGGCACCCATGCAGAGATGTTCATGGCCCATGTAAAATAGATCTAATCTTCTTGGAGGTGCAACATGGCAAGATATATCGGAAAACGATTGATTTATATGGTAATCACCTTAGCACTGATTGCTACATTCACATTTTTCTTAATGAAAATTTTACCAGGATCCCCTATTGCTTCCGCAAGTAAACTATCTCCTGAACAAAGAGCGGTTGTCGAAGCGCGTTATGGTTTGAACGAACCTCTTCCAGTTCAGTATTTCGACTATATGTTCGGCTTATTAAAAGGTGACCTTGGAATCTCGATCAACCAATTCAAAGGCGCTAATGTTACAGACTTGATTTTGAGCCGCATGGGCCCATCTGCACAAATTGGTTTCCAGGGCATGATTCTAGGCACAATTATCGGGGTGCTCCTCGGCATGGTTGCCGCATTGAGGCAAAATACATGGATTGATTATTCCAGTACACTGATAGCTATCATCGGAATATCGATACCATCATTTGTTTTTGCAACGCTGCTCCAATATTGGTTAGGCGTTAAGCTTGAATGGTTCCCTGTAGCACTCTGGAAAGATGGTTTTATGTCCAGCGTCCTGCCATCGATTGCGTTGGCGATGTTCCCATTAGCGACTGCAGCGCGTTTCATCCGTACAGAAATGATTGAAGTTTTAAGTTCCGACTATATTACTCTTGCAAAAGCAAAAGGTTCAAGCGGTTTTGAAGTCGCTTTCAAACACGCTTTCCGTAACGCATTGATTCCGTTGGTAACTGTTCTTGGACCAATGGCAGTTGGCATTTTAACTGGTTCCCTAGTTGTGGAACAGGTTTTCGCAATACCAGGAATTGGCGAGCAATTCGTAAAATCCATCATGGTCAATGACTTCTCTATTATTATGGGCACAACAATTTTCTTCTCAGTGTTCTTGATAGTCGTCATCTTAATAGTAGATATTCTATATGGCATCATCGATCCTCGGATCCGTCTTTCAGGAGGTAAAAACTAATGACACAAAATCTAGAAAAATTGCCGAAAGGCTCTTTTGAGCGTATAACAGTTGATGCAAATCAAGCTGAACGCATATCAAAACCGAGCATGAGCTTTTGGCAGGATGCATGGCTGCGCCTGCGAAAAAACAAGGGTGCAATATTCAGCATCATCCTTTTCACATTAATCGTCATCATGTCTTTCGTGGGACCGATGATCAGCCCTTACGAACCAAACGCGCAAACCATAACACATGCTAACTTGCCGCCTAAAATTCCGGTTATTGAGAATTTGGGCATCCTGGATGGCCACGGCAATTTGGGTGGCAAAGATGTTGATATCTACGACATGAAAAATGTCGAAGTCAATTATTGGTTCGGCACTGACGGCCTTGGCCGAGATATGTTCTCACGCCTTTGGAAAGGGACGCAAGTTTCCTTGTTCATCGCCTTTGTCGCAGCTGCGATTGATATGTTGATCGGTGTTATCTACGGAGGAGTATCCGGCTATTTCGGCGGCCGCATCGATGATTTCATGCAGCGTATTGTTGAAATTTTGACTGGTATTCCAAACTTGGTTGTTGTAATCCTTTTCATTCTGATTATGGATCCCGGGATTGTGGCAATTATTATCGCTCTGACAATAACCGGTTGGACCGGGATGTCACGAGTCGTCCGTGGGCAGGTCTTGAAGTATAAGAGCCAGGAATTCGTTCTAGCTTCACGTACTTTAGGGGCAAGTGATTCCCGTATCATCTGGAAACATTTGATGCCTAACGTTCTGGGTATTGTCATCATCAACACAATGTTTACGATTCCAAGTGCAATCTTCTTCGAAGCTTTCTTAAGCTTTATCGGTCTGGGCCTTCAAGCACCGGATGCGTCTCTTGGTACATTAATCAACGACGGCTATAAGCTGCTCCAATTCCAGCCGCATATCTTAGCATTCCCAGCAATTTTGTTGAGCTTGATCATGATCAGCTTTAACTTGATCGGTGACGGCTTGCGTGATGCGCTGGATCCTAAGATGAAAGATTAAGGAGGAAAGTTTAAAATGAAGAAAATTTTACAAGTAAAAGACCTTGAGCTTTCCTTCAACACTTTTAATGGGGAAGTAAAAGCGATTCGGGGAGTAAACTTCGATCTATATAAAGGGGAAACTTTGGCGATTGTAGGGGAGTCGGGTTCCGGTAAATCGGTAACGACAAAATCTATCATGCGCTTGTTGCCTGAACAATCAGCTGTTTTCAAAAACGGCGAAATCTTGTTTGACGGACGTGACTTGACGAAACTTAGCGATAAAGAAATGCAGAAAATCCGTGGAAAAGACATTTCGATGATTTTCCAGGATCCGATGACTTCTTTGAATCCGACGATGCCAATCGGCCGCCAAATCACGGAGCCTATTTTAAAGCACCAAAAAATCAGCAAATCAGAAGCGAAAAAAGTGGCAATCGATCTTTTACGTCTCGTGGGCATGCCGAAACCTGAGCTGCGGATGAAACAATATCCTCATCAATTCTCAGGCGGACAGCGCCAGCGGATTGTTATTGCGATTTCCTTGGCCTGCAACCCGCAGATTCTGATTGCGGATGAGCCGACAACAGCATTGGATGTAACCATCCAAGCACAAATTTTGGAGTTAATGAAAGATCTGCAGAAAAAAATCGATACTTCGATTATCTTCATCACGCACGATCTTGGTGTAGTCGCAAACGTAGCTGATCGAGTTGCGGTAATGTATGGCGGCAAGATTGTTGAAATCGGCACTGTCGATGAAATATTCTACAATCCACAGCATCCATATACATGGGGACTTCTAAGCTCTATGCCGTCATTGGACACTGCAGAATCGAAACTTTATGCAATTCCAGGAACGCCGCCAGACTTATTGGCGCCTCCAAAAGGCGACGCGTTTGCGCTTCGCAGTGAATACGCATTGCAAATCGACATGGAACAAAATCCTCCATTCTTCAAGGTGAGCGACACACACCAAGCGGCAACATGGCTCTTGCATCCGGACGCTCCAAGAGTAGAGCCGCCGTTATCTGTTATCGAACGGATGAAGAAATTCCCGGGAAGCAGATATTATGAAGGGGGAGCTGTATAATGGCTGAAAAGTTATTGGAAATCAAAAACCTGAAACAGCATTTCAACGTAGGCAAATCCAACGAAGTGAAAGCGGTAGACGATATCAGCTTTGACATCTATAAAGGCGAAACACTAGGTTTGGTTGGCGAATCGGGCTGTGGGAAATCCACAACCGGCCGTTCGATCATTCGTTTATACGATGCAACTTCCGGCGACGTATTTTATGAAGGTGAAAACGTCCACGGCAAAAAGTCGAAAAAAGATCTAAAGAAATTCAACCGCAAAATGCAGATGATTTTCCAGGATCCTTATGCTTCGTTGAACCCGCGCATGAAAGTTATGGACATCATTGCTGAAGGCATCGATATCCATGGCTTGGCAAAAAATGGTGCGGAACGCAAGCAGATGGTTTTTGAATTACTGGAAACAGTCGGTTTGAACAAAGAGCATGCTAACCGCTATCCGCATGAATTCTCAGGTGGACAGCGCCAGCGTCTTGGAATCGCGCGTGCTCTAGCAGTAGATCCGGATTTCATCATTGCTGATGAGCCGATTTCTGCATTGGATGTTTCGATTCAAGCACAGGTCGTAAACTTGCTGAAAGAATTGCAGGAGAAAAAGGGTTTGACTTATCTTTTCATCGCGCATGACCTTTCAATGGTTAAATACATTTCAGACCGCATCGGTGTTATGTACTTCGGAAAGCTGGTCGAATTGGCGCCAGCAGAAGATCTGTACAAAAACCCGATGCATCCATACACGCAATCGCTATTATCTGCGATTCCGCTGCCGGATCCAAACTATGAGCGCAACCGGGTCCGTAAATCATATGATCCGGCGTCGCATAATTACACAGAAAAAGACGATGTGCAAATGAGAGAAATTACGCCTGGCCATTTTGTTCAATGTTCGACTTCAGAGTTTGAAGCATTGAAAGCGTCAGTAGCCGTCAGATAATAAATTTTTGAACAGCAATGCCTTTTACAGGTATTGCTGTTTTTTTCTTTCTATTTACCTAAATAATGATAAAATTGTTAGAGAAGAACAGAAAGAAAGCAGGTGCAGCATGATTAAAAAGAAATGGGCAATTGTTAGCATGTTGGTGATGAGTTCTGCACTTGGGACCCCTGTGGCGGCTGCTGAAGACGATGTATCACCAGAGTTCACAGAACGCAGCTATCAAGGCACTAAGTTAAATATGGAACTTTTGGCAACGTCCGCATTGTATCAATTTGATTCAGGATTGAATTTTGAATACCCAGATGCTGTTCGCGGCATATTTGTCACAGGAAATTCTGCAGGCGGTGAACGTTTTGAAAGATTGGTCGATTTTGTTGATAAGACAGAATTGAATGCAATGGTCATTGATATTAAAGAAGATCTGGGCCATTTAACTTATCTGCCTGAAAAAGGGTCAGACTTGGCTGCGATGGATATCGGCAAACCGTTTATTAAAGATCCGCGAGCTGTGCTTGAGAGGCTTGAAGAAAAACAAATTTATCCGATTGCGCGTGTCGTGGTCTTTAAAGATTCCATTCTTGCCGAAAAGCGCCCGGATTTGTCATTTGTGGACAATGGAGCAGTGTGGAAGAATGGGCGCGAGGAATCTTTTGTCAATCCTTTTCTAAAGGAAGTCTGGGATTACAATGTGCAAATTGCAATTGAAGCAGCAAAACTCGGATTTAAAGAAATTCAGTTTGACTATGTACGGTTCCCAGAAGGCTTCGAAAACCGGGCGGATGCATTGGACTATTCAATGGGTGAGTACGCCGATGCTTCCCAAGACCCTGTACAAAGCCGTGTAAGCGCCGTAACGGATTTTGTGGCTTATGCACGCGAGCAATTGAAACCGTATGATGTAGAGGTTTCTGTCGATATTTTTGGCTATGCGGCAACACTGGCTGAAGCGCCGGGCATTGGCCAGAACTTCGGAAAAATATCCGAAAATGTCGATGTCATTTCTTCAATGATCTACCCTAGCCACTGGACAGCATATTTTGGCATTCCGAAACCGGATCTTGAACCATATAAACTGGTATCGGAATACGCAAAAATGGAAAACAAGAAATTGGCCGGCTTAAAGACAGCCCCGGTTTCGCGTCCATGGCTGCAGGATTTCACAGCATCTTATCTAGGTGCAGGAAACTACAAGAAGTATGGCAAAGCAGAAGTACAAGCGCAGATAAAAGCGCTTAACGATAATGGCATTAATGAGTTTTTGCTATGGAATGCGGGGAATACTTATTCCCAAGGAGTCGACTACACGCCTTAAATTCTGAAACCTCCCGCGATTTATCACGGGAGGTTTTGTTTTTGAAACTTTTTGTTAGCTGAAACGTTATTAATAAGAGTAAGAAAAGTGAAATCTTGTTTTCAAAGGGACAATTGTAATTGAGAATACTTTTTTTAATAACCGGGTTTAAAGTAGACGAGGGCGGGTAAATTATTGTTATATATAAGTTAATGAAAGTAAGATATTATATAGCGATTATGTGACAAAAGATGAGCTTTCAGCATATTTTTTTAACAACAGTATATCCATTTAAAGCTAAATGTTGTATAATGAATGTAAAGCTTCTACATTATAGTGATTCTAATTTAATAATCATTAATCGAATTAACTTGAATCCGAAAGGAAGTGCTTCACCATGATGGTTACATTATTTACTTCTCCAAGCTGTACGTCTTGCCGAAAAGCAAAAGCATGGCTGGAAGAACACGATATTCCATATACAGAACGCAATATCTTCTCTGAGCCGCTGACAATCAGCGAAATCAAAGAGATTCTTAGAATGACAGAAGACGGTACAGATGAAATTATCTCAACCCGTTCTAAAATATTCCAAAAACTGAATGTGGATGTCGAAAGCCTTCCTCTTCAGCGCTTGTATGAATTGATCCAAGAATATCCTGGTTTGCTTCGCCGTCCGATTATCATGGATGAAAAACGCTTACAGGTCGGATACAATGAAGATGAAATTCGTCGATTCCTTCCTCGTAAAGTCAGAGCGTACCAATTGCTCGAAGCTCAGCGTATGGTGAACTGAACATGATTTAACTTGCTGCCCGGTCTTTATGACAATTCATAATGGATCCCGGGCAGTTTTCTTTATATTTCAACCCTTCTCAACTAGTTGCATTTGGAGATTGAATCGACTAAACTCTTATGTACCTGAAGAACCTATTTACAGGCATAAGTTTTCTCATTCGCCAGGAAAAAGGCTATAATGGGGCTAGCACAACTGCACGGCCTATAAGGACGATCCTCTTAGTCCATTTCGAAAGGAGAGGTGTAAAATGGAGATCGAAAGAATTAATGACAACACAGTAAAATTTTACATTTCCTATCTAGATGTTGAAGAACGAGGTTTTAGCCGTGATGAAATTTGGTTTAACCGAGATAAAAGCGAAGAGCTTTTTTGGGAAATGATGGACGAAGTTAATGAAGAAGCAGATTTTGTTATGGAAGGCCCATTATGGATCCAAGTGCAAGCGATGGATAAAGGGTTGGAAGTGACAGTCACGCGAGCTCAGCTTACAAAAGATGGCCAGAAGCTCGATCTGCCTGATGATATAGAAGAAAGACGTAAACTATTCGGCAGTGAAGATGCTGCTGCACCGGAATTCGATGAGTTTGAACCTGTATTCGAAGAGCCGGATGTCAAGAAAATGGATTACACATTCAATGTAGTGCAAGTAGAGGATTTAGTGCCCTTAGCACGCCGACTTGAATACGTGCCGATTGAATCTGCTATTTACCATTTCGAGAACAAGTATTATCTTTATATAAGTTTTGATGATTTGCTTCATAGCGAAGAAGATGTCAAAAATTATATCAGCATTATTAGTGAATATTTGACGGCATCTCCGTTAACTATCCATCGTTTGGAAGAATACGGAAAACCGATTTTTAAAGAAGATGCATTGCCAAACGTTCTGCATTATTTCGGCTAAAGATCTCCTCTTGAGGAGATCTTTTTTTTTTTTGCTTCAAGCGAAGTGATCTAGTTTGATTCTATATAAAGAAGATATTGCTTATGCTCCATTGTTTGACTACAATCAACAAAAGGAGAGTGAGCGCCATATTAATCGCGTTGAGCAGCTTCAATAAATTGGTTTCATTGGTCCGAAAGTTTAGCCCTGAAGAGTTATCTGCTCTTAAAAAGGAGCCCTATTATTGTCCTGGCTGCGGTGCTGATCTAGTACTGAAAGCAGGTGAAGTGAAAATCCCCCATTTCGCACATCGTTCTCTTGCTGATTGCGATGCCTCCAGTGAACCCGAAACCTCTTTGCATTTGCACGGCAAATTGCAGCTTCAAGAATTCTTCTCACGTTTAAACTACTCCACTGAACTCGAAAAATATCTGCCAGCCATTAAGCAGCGGGCAGATCTGTTTGTTAATCAAAATATGGCCATAGAATTTCAGTGCAGCGCCATATCTGCCAGCGAGATAAGATCAAGGACGGAAGGTTACCGGTCCATTGCCATTGAGTCCCAGTGGATTTTAAGTGCACGTTTCCAGCAGCGTGACGGTATTCAACTGATCAGACTCAAGCAATTTGAATGGGCGATGGCCAGGCGCACAAACGGAATCGACTATGTCTTGTTCTTTTGTCCAGAAACAAACGTTTTCACATACGCTTCCAGTCTCTTTTGGATGGGCGGAAACCATTGGGTTGCCAAACTGAAGTCACTGCCTGCAAGGTCTCAGCAATACCCGTTTGCAATTCCGAAAAAACTGGTATTTGAAGAGTTTAAAGAGGTTTTTCAGCTATCGATGGCGCGGCGGGATGCTTTCGTCCGTTCACAGCAATACGCAAAACTGAGGCATCAAAATCCTTTTTGGCTCTTGTCATACGAGTTGAAACTTAATCGGCTTGAGCTCCCGGCAATCATCGGCGTTCCTTTTGGCGCAGCAAGACATTTCGATGAGCGGCCCGTAATCTGGCAAATGCTCGTCATCAAAGCCCTTCGCAATGGAGTGCCTCTTGCAACACTCATTGACAATGGAATCCTCAAGCTCTCAACTGGAACCTTATATGAAGAGGCGCTGGGTCTGCTGGAAGACTATGCTTGCATTTACAAGAAGACAAAGGCAGCAGAGCCGGAGAATGGCAAATTACTGGAGCTATTATATGCTCACTATTGCAAAAACGGTTGAAAATTGAGAAAATGGAGTGTAGTTCGACTTCTTAATAAGTAGGACAAAGGAGGAAAAGGAAATGGCTGATACATTATTGTTGCGGGAAGAAGTTCCTGCAGAATTAACATGGAAATTGGAAGACATTTTCGCTGCCGATGAAGCTTGGGAACAGGAATTCAAAGAAGTGGCTAAACTCGCAGAGAAATCGTCATCTTTCCAAGGCACTTTAGGTGAAGGGGCGGAAGCTCTCTATCAAGCATTTACCTATAAAGATGAATTGATTCAACGTCTACAAAAGTTATACACGTATGCTCATATGCGTTATGACCAAGACACAACGAATTCTACATACCAAGCGATGGATAGCCGCATCAAATCACTTTACGCAAAAGTTTCGACTGGACTGTCATTCTTAACACCGGAAATCCTCAGCCTCGATGAAGCTGTGTTGGCCGGCTATGTGGAAGAACATGATGGACTAAAACTTTACAAGCATGCACTCGATGAGTTGAATGCCCATCGGCCGCATGTGCTGCCTGCTGAACAGGAAGCTTTGCTTGCTCAATTGTCTGAAGTGGTCAGTGCTTCTTCTGAAACGTTCGGCATGCTGAACAACGCCGATTTGGAATTTCCGGAAATCGAAAATGAAAAAGGCGAAAAAGTCCGCATCACCCATGGCAATTACAGCCGCTTTTTGGAAAATCCGGATCGCCGGGTAAGGGAAGATGCGTTCAAAGCGGTATACGCCACATACGGCAAATTCCGCAATACATTTGCATCGACACTTGCCGGAAACATCAAACGCGACAACGTCAATGCACGGATCCGCAAATTCAAATCCGCACGTGAAGCAGCATTGGCGGACGACCACATACCGGAAAGCGTATATGATAGCCTGGTGGAAACGGTCAACAACAATCTCCACCTGCTTCATCGTTATGCCGCTTTGCGCAAAGAAGTACTGGGATTGGATAAAGTCCATATGTGGGATATGTACACACCGCTGGTCAAAGAAGTGAAAATGGAGTTCCCTTACGAAAAAGCGACAGAAACAATGCTTAAAGGCCTTGAAGCACTAGGCGAGGAATATACAGGCATTGTTGAAAAAGGCATCAACAGCCGGTGGGTGGACGTCAAAGAGAACAAAGGGAAGCGCAGCGGTGCCTACTCCTCTGGAGCTTATGGCACGAACCCTTATATCCTTATGAATTGGCAGGATAACGTAGACAATTTGTTTACGCTTGCGCATGAATTCGGACACAGTGTCCACAGCTATTACACGCGTGCAGCACAGCCGTATGTCTACGGTGATTATTCAATATTTGTTGCAGAAGTGGCTTCAACGACAAATGAAGCACTGCTTAACGATTACTTGGTGAAAACGACAGAAGACGACCAAGAGCGCATTTATCTTCTTAACCACTGGCTTGACGGCTTCCGGGGAACTGTATTCCGCCAAACGATGTTTGCGGAGTTCGAGCATTTGATCCATAAAATGGACCAGGAAGGCGAAGCGCTGACAGCTGACCGCCTGACGGAAGTATATTATGAGCTGAATAAAAAA
>NZ_RQII01000031.1 GCF_004761975.1 Planococcus koreensis
TTTTTTTCTGGTCAATGGATCGACCGTCGGCAATTTAGCGATGGTCTATGCGGCATGTGAAAAAGGCGACACGCTCCTCGTTCAACGGAATTCGCATAAATCTGTATTCCATGCATTGGAATTGGCTGGCGTTGAGCCGGTTTATCTGGCTCCGGAATGGAACGTGGATTCTTTGTCAGCGGACTCTTTGCGGCTCGAAGATGTGAAGGAAGCAGTAGAAGCCTATCCAGCGGCCAAAGCCCTTATGCTGGCGCATCCCGATTATTACGGCATGGCAGCGCAAGACTTGGGCGCAATCATCTTGTATTGCCACGAAAAAGGCATCCCGGTATTGGTTGACGAAGCGCATGGCGCACATTTCGTGGCGGGTCCGCCGTTTCCTGCATCGGCGCTTGCTCTCGGCGCTGACGCTGTGGTCCAGTCGGCACATAAAACCTTGCCGGCAATGACGATGGGGTCGTTTTTGCATGTGCAGGGTTCTTTAGTGGCAAGCCGGAAAATCAAAAAGTATTTGCGCATGCTGCAATCCAGCAGCCCCTCTTATCTCATCATGGCATCACTTGATGACGCGCGGGCGTATATTGAAAATTACTCGCAGCCGGATATGCGCAGCTTTTTAGAAAAGCGGCAGCTATTCATCGATGCCCTGAAAAGCATTTCGCAGCTTGAAGTGTTTGAACCGGACGATCCGCTGAAGTTGATGCTGCGAGTTGGACACCACAGCGGATTTCAGCTGAAAGAGCAGCTGGAGGCGATGGACATCCACGCAGAACTGGCGGATCCGTATCAAGTGCTGCTGATTTTGCCTTTATTGAAACAAGTGCATTCGTATCCTTTTGCGGAAATCCGGAGCCGTGTGAAAGAGGCGGTCCGGGCGGTGCTGCAGGAAGAGCGGAAAACAATGGGCATGGCAGTGCCGGAATTGCCGAAAATCAGCGTGCCGGATATGCCGTTGGGCACTCTCGATATGGAAGAGACGGAATGGATTCCTTATGCGAAAGGGCTGGGACGGATTTCAGCGGAAATGGTTGTGCCTTATCCGCCCGGGATTCCACTGGTGCTGCCGGGGGAACGATGGACACTTGATAAACTGGAAATCTTGGCTGATTATTTGGCAGCGAGCGCTCAAATTCAAGGTGAACATCGCCTTGAAGAAAAATTAATCTGTGTATTGGCGGCTGAGAAAGGCCGCTAAACCTGTAAATTCGGGTAAAGTAAGGTATATCGAAATTTCAACAGGTCAGGATGTGGGGAACATGATGGATAAGGATAAATACGCAATCATCGATATCGGCTCCAATACAATTCGCTTGGTTATTTATACGCGCGACAAAAGCGGGCGGCTGACAGAAACGGAAAACGTCAAAGCGGTGGCCCGCCTGAGCAGCTACCTGTCAGAATCAGGCAGTATGGAAGATGAAGGAATCGATGTGCTGGTCAATACATTGAAAAGTTTCCAGGAAGTGACGAGGCATCATAATTTGGATGAAGTTAAATGCGTTGCGACAGCGGCCGTACGGCAGGCCAATAACCAGCAGGCCATAGTAGCTCGCATCAAAAAAGAGACGGATTTCGACATTCGGGTATTGTCTGAATATGAAGAGGCCAATTACGGCTTTTTGGCTGTCGTCAACTCGACGCCGTTTGAAAGCGGGATTACCGTGGATATCGGGGGAGGCAGTACAGAGCTGACGTTCTTTGAGAACCGTAAATTAATTTATTTTTATAGTTTTCCGTTTGGTGCATTGTCGTTGAAAGAGCGGTTTGTCAAAGGGGATATGCCGACAGGGGATGAGCTTAAAAAGCTGCGTGCTTTTTTGAAAGAACAGTTCCAGACCTTGCCATGGCTGAAAGATAAAAAATTGCCGCTTATCGGCATAGGGGGAAGTGCGCGGAATATGGCGCAGGTCCATCAGGAATACATTGAATATCCACTCGCAGGCGTCCATCAATACAAGATGTCAGCAGCTGATGTCAAAATGGTCAATAAGATGCTGCTGTCGATGGATTTCCAAGAGATCCAGCGCGTGGAAGGGTTGTCGAAAGACCGCGCCGACATCATCATTCCAGCCATTGAGGTGTTTACCTGCTTGATGGACTACATCAAAGCGGATGTGTTTGCTTTAAGCCGCAAAGGGCTGCGGGATGGCGTCTTCTACGAGCAGCTGACCAAAGACTTCGAGATGCCGATTTTCCCGAATGTTGTTGAGGAAAGTTTTTATGAGTTGGCCATCGATTACGACATCAATTTAAAGCATGCCTCGCAAGTCAGTACGAATGCGATGATGATGCTGCATGAACTGGAAAAGCACGGAATCGGTCCGATCAGCCAAAAAGATGAGAAGTTTATCCGGTTAGGCAGTTCACTCTACAATCTCGGTTCTTATATCGATGCGGAAGCAAGCCATCAGCACACATTCTACCTGCTCGCGAATCGGACGATTGACGGTTTATTGCATAAAGAACGCCTGACGGTAGCGCTGATCGCCTCCTTCAAGAACAAAGAGCTCTTCAAACGCAATGCGGCGCTTTACCAAGATTGGTTCGGAAAAGATGAGCTTTCGAAATACAGCTTGTTCGGCTCGATTGTCAAATTGGCCTATAGCTTGAATGCCACGAAGCGCGACATCATCCAATCGATTACCGTAGAGCCCGAAGGCGGCGATTTGGTATTCCAGATCCTATGCAACAACGATTGGGGACCGGAGCAATACCAGGCGGAAAAACAGAAGAAACATTTGGAAAAACAGTTGAAGAAATCGATTGAGCTCAAATTCATCCGGAAAAAATAGCCGTGCCGCCCCATCGATTTTGATCGGTGGGAATTTCAAATAAAAGGTGGTGGAATTTGTGGGTACGACCAATAAACAGGATGTCTACTTGAATGATCCTTCCTATTACAATAACCGTGAACTTAGTTGGTTGGCGTTCAATGAACGCGTATTGCAAGAAGCGCTGGATGAGCGGAATCCGTTGCTGGAACGGCTGAAATTTTTGGCGATTTTCAGTTCGAACCTCGATGAATTCTTCATGGTGCGTGTAGCAGGGCTGCAGGATCAGGTGAAGGTTGGCTTCAATAAGCCGGAAAATAAGGCGGGCATGACGCCGCAGCATCAATTGAAGGAAATTGCCAATAGGACCCACCAATTAGTGGATGTGCAATACGAGACATGGAATGGTGTCCTGCTTCCGCAGCTGAAAGAACAGGGCGTCAGGTTTCTGAAGATCGCTGAATTGAGTTCCAAAGAACTGAAAGACGCGGAAGCTTATTTTGACGAGCAGATTTTCCCAGTGCTGACGCCGATGGCAATAGATGCTTACCGGCCATTTCCCATGCTGCTCAATAAAAGCATAAACTTGGCGATTGTGCTGAAAGACAATGACCAGGAGGCGGAGATGCGCTTTAAAACCGCCATTGTCCAAATGCCAGCTGTACTGGACCGGCTGGTGATTTTGGGGGGAAAAGCGGGAAAAGAACGCATTGTCCTGCTGGAAGACATCATCGGCCATTTCATCGGCAAGCTGTTTCACGGCTTTTCGGTTTTTTCCGTATCTGTGTTCCGCATCACCCGCAATGCTGACATGGCCATTCATGAGGAAGGCGCGCGGGATTTGCTGAAAGAAATCGAGAAAGAGCTGCGGAAACGAAAATGGGGGGCTGCAGCACGGCTTGAAATACAAAAAGAGGGCTTTGATCCGGAAGTGCTGGCCTACCTTATCGACGAACTGGAAATAGACCAAAAAGATGTCTATGAAGCCAAAGGGCCGATTGATTTGACATTGTTTTTTAACTTTTATAAGAAAATGGCTAAAACCCACGGTAAGCTTGTATTTGAAAATCGGATATCCCAGCCTTCCCGCGATTTGGCATCTGACGAAAACATCTTCGATAAAATAATGGAACAGGACATCTTTCTCCACCATCCTTACATATCGTTTGAACCGGTCGTGGAGTTTGTTTCCGGAGCTGCAGACGATCCCGACGTCTTGGCGATCAAGCAGACGCTGTACCGCGTCAGCGGGGATTCTCCAATCATCAAGGCGCTGAAAAGGGCAGCGGAAAACGGCAAGCAAGTGACCGTGCTCGTGGAGCTGAAAGCGCGATTTGATGAGGAGAACAACGTCCAGTGGGCGAAAGAACTTGAACAGGCGGGCTGCCATGTCATTTACGGCATGACGCATTTGAAAACACACAGCAAAATCACCTTGGTGGTGCGCAAGAAAAACGATCAAATCGAGCGTTTTGTCCATTTAGGCACTGGCAATTACAATGACCAAACAGCGAAAGTCTATACCGACATGAGCTTGTTCACATCGAAAAAAGAGTTTGGGGTCGATGCCACGAACTTCTTCAATTTTTTGAGCGGCTATACCGAAAAACCGGAATTCCACCATTTATCGGTCGCGCCATTTACCATACGCAAGGATTTTGTGCGCCTGATCGCAGAAGAAATCGATAGCCATAAAAAATACGGCAATGGCTGCATCATCCTGAAGATGAATTCATTGACGGATAAAACATTGATCAAGCGCTTGTACGAAGCTTCGATAGCAGGCGTCCAAATCGATTTGATCGTGCGCGGCATCTGCTGCCTGCGCCCTGGCGTCAAAGGCATCAGCGACAACATCCGGGTGCGCAGCATCGTCGGCCGTCTGCTCGAACACAGCCGGGTCTATTATTTCTACCATAACGGCGAAGAAAAGACCTATTTGTCGTCTGCGGATATGATGACGCGCAATATGGAAAACCGCATTGAAATCTTATTCCCGGTCTATGACGCCAAAATTAAAGCAGAAGTGAAGCACATCCTGATCATTGCGCTGAAAGACAATGTCAAAGCGCGCGAACAGGACAATAAAGGGCAATATCATTACGTCAAACGCAAAAGCGGGGAAAAAGAGATCAACTCCCAGGTGATCCTTTACAACGAAGCCTATCAAGTCGCGGAAGATGAAGAATAACACGGGGGAAAGGCGCCTAAATGGCGCTTTTTTACTGCAGGCGGGCGAAAAAAAGCGGCAATTGCTGTATAGTTGAAAGAGTTTAGAACAAAAGGAAACAGGTGAAGACAGAATGGGTTATTTGATCACACTGGAAGGCGGAGAAGGTTCCGGCAAAACCAGTATTTTAAAGTTAATGGCGGACATTCTCGGACAGCAAGGGCATCAAATTGTCTGTACGCGGGAACCGGGAGGCATTGAAATTGCTGAACAGATTCGCGGGGTCATCCTTGACCGCAATAATTCTAGCATGGACCCGCGCACCGAAGCGCTGCTGTATGCAGCGGCGCGCCGCCAGCATCTCGTCGAAAAAGTCATACCGGCGCTGGAAGCTGGAAAAATCGTTTTATGCGACCGGTATATCGACAGCAGCCTCGCTTACCAAGGATATGCTAGAGGCCTTGGCATCGAGGAAATCTATACGGTCAATAAATTCGCCATTGATGATTACATGCCGGATTTGACGCTGTATTTTGACGTTGAACCGAAGGTGGGGCTCGCGCGCATCGAAAAAGATGCGGGGCGTGAAGTCAACCGGCTGGACGTGGAGTCGATGAAATTTCACGAAACCGTGCGGGAAGGCTATCACATTCTGGTCGGCCAATATCCAGAACGCATCCAAGTCATTGATGCCGGCAACAGCATCGAAAAAGTCCTTGAAGATGCGCTTGCCGTTGTAGCGGATTTCATGGACAGCCGGAAGAACTGAACACATGCCGGAAAGATATACAGCGTAAGTATTTGTTCATGTTATAATAGAGAAAGTAGAAAACATTTCTTAAGGGAGTGAGTGCTGATGAAACTCGTCGTAGCAGTCGTGCAGGATCAAGATAGCAACCGTCTATCCAATGCGTTAACAAAAAATGATTTCCGGGCTACCAAGCTTGCCAGTACGGGAGGGTTTTTACGCTCAGGGAATACGACTTTCCTAATTGGGGTCGATGACGGGCTCGTGCCGAAATTGATGGATTTGATCCGCGATAACTGCCGTGCGCGCGAGCAGATGGTAGCACCAGTTTCTCCGATGGGCGGCAACGCCGATTCGTATATTCCGTACCCAGTGGAAGTGGAAGTTGGCGGAGCGACGATTTTCGTCTTGCCAATCGAGCAATTCCACCATTTCTAAACTTTGCAGCCACACACCACTGGCCTTTTCCAGGCCGGTCTATGACACGCCCGTGCTCCATTTGGAACACGGGATTTTTTACAACGTAAGGATGAAGGTGACATTGTGCAAAAAACGATAGAAGAGCTGCAAGAAATCCAGCCCGTGGTCATGAAGAGGCTGCAAGGTGCTTTTGAAAAAGACCGCCTTGCCCATGCCTTTTTGTTTGAAGGCCCCGCCGGCTCTGGCTTAACGGAAATCACACACTTTTTCGTCAAGCTTCTGCTGTGCGAAACGCCTTCGCAAAATGTTCCATGTGAAACATGTCGAAGCTGCCATTTATACAATACAGGAAACCATCCGAACATCGTTTTCATCAAACCGGATGGCCAGAACATCAAAATCGACCAGATTCGTGAGTTGATTTTTAGCATGAATAAAACGGGCTTTAGTTCGGGCCGTAAAATATATGTCATTGAAGAAGCGGACCGCATGAATAATGCGTCCGCCAACGCGCTGCTGAAATTTCTTGAAGAACCGGAATTCAATGTCACGGCAATCCTGCTGACTGAACGGCTCAATGCCATCATGTCAACGATTCGATCGCGCTGCCAGCTGGTGTCGTTTCAGCCGCTGTCGCGGCCGAAGTTGATTGAGCAATTGCTCGCAGGGGGCATGACGGCCTCGATGGCAGCGACGGTCAGCATGCTGACGCAGAGCACTGAAGAGTCAATTGAGCTGAGTGTCGACGAAGCATTTATCCAGCAGCGCAAGACTGTGTTAAAATTAGTGGAAACTGTCAATGCCAACGTCCATGAAGCGCTTTTATTGCTGCAGTCGGAATGGCTTCCGCTGTTCAAGGAAAAAGAAGATGCCGAAAGAGGGCTGGACATGTTATTATTTGCATATCGGGACATCGCTTCGGCAAAAGCGGATCTTGAAACCGCTCGGACGTATCCGGATATGGAACAAACTTGGAAGCAGATGGCGCTTCAGCGTTCTTTTGCGGTATTGTCCAAGCAATTGCAGGCCATATTATGGGCCAAGCAGCAATTGCCGCGCAATATGAATCGGACGCTGCTGATGGAGCAATTAATGCTGAATCTGCAGGAGGGGTAAACGAGTGTATAATGTCATAGGTGTCCGCTTTAAAAAGGCGGGTAAAATATATTATTTTGATCCAGGAGAATTTGCGATTGAAAAAGACGATTACGTTATCGTCGAAACTGCTCGGGGAGTGGAATACGGCAAAGTGGTCGTACCGGTGAAGGCAGTCGAAGAAAACGATGTGGTGTTGCCGCTTAAGCAAGTGGTGCGTGTAGCAAGCGGACGCGATCGCCAACAGGTGGAAGAAAATCGCCTGGAAGCAGGGCGCGCTTTTGAAATGGGCACGGACAAGATCGAAGAGCATAAGCTGGACATGAAGCTCGTGGATGTTGAATATACGTTCGACCGCAATAAAGTGATCTTTTACTTTACTGCTGAAGGGCGCGTCGACTTCCGTAATTTGGTGAAGGATTTAGCGTCGATTTTCCGGACGCGCATCGAATTGCGCCAAATCGGCGTACGCGATGAAGCGAAAATGCTGGGCGGCATCGGCCCTTGCGGACGCATGCTTTGCTGTTCGACATTCCTCGGCGATTTTGAGCCGGTGTCGATCAAAATGGCAAAAGACCAAAACTTGTCGCTGAACCCGTCTAAAATTTCGGGCCTATGCGGCAGGCTTATGTGCTGCTTGAAATACGAAAACGATGAATACGAATCAGCGAAAAAAGAAATGCCGGATGTCGGCACCCGTGTGGGAACGCCGGACGGCGACGGCCGCGTGGTCAGCATGAACATTTTGGAACGTGTATTGAAAGTTCGTCTGGCTGAGCAGGAACAGACACTTGAATACGCATTAAGTGAGATAATGGACCAAGGAACGAGAGCGTGAGGTGGTTTAAGTGAAAGATAAGAATTTTTTAGATACGGTCATGGAATTCGAACAGCAATTGGAATCGATGCAAGAGCAGTTCCGGGAGTTGAAATCGGTCGTGGCACATACGATGGAAGAGCATCACGCGCTGCAGCTGGAAAATCATCACCTGCGCGCCCGTCTGGATGAACTTCATCAGGCGGTGCCGGAAGTGGTCGCAGATCCGGTGAAGCTGAAAAAAGCGGTTATGGATATCGGCGAAGGCTATGATAACCTGGCGCGCCTGTATCATGAAGGCTACCACGTCTGCAACGTGCATTTCGGCAGCTCGAGAAAAGGCGACGATTGCCTGTTTTGTTTATCTTTTTTAAACAAGCAAAATTAAGGCTGGATTTACTGTGCGTTTTCGGTGCAGTATGGCTGACCAATAAGAAAGGCTTCCGACACCTAGCGTGGCGGCAGCCTTTTGTTATGTAAGAGGAGTTGGAAAGATGTTATTGGACGACGAAAGACTCGATTATTTATTGGCGGAAGAGTTGCGGATCATTCAAAGCCCCTCGGTCTTTTCCTTTTCGCTGGATGCAGTGCTGCTGGCGCGGTTTGCATATGTGCCGCAAAAGCGCGGAGCGATTGTGGATCTGTGCACGGGCAACGGCGCCATTCCGCTGTTTCTCAGCGCCCGGACGGAGATGCCGATTATCGGGGTGGAGCTGCAGGAGCGGCTGGCCAATATGGCGAAGCGCAGCATCGACTATAATGGGCTCAGCCACCGCATCGATATCATCCAAGGCGACGTCAAAGAAATACCGGCGCAGCTGGGCATTGAAAAATTTGATGTCGTGACCTGCAATCCACCGTACTTCCCGGCGCATGAAATGAGCGACAAGAACATCAGCGAGCATATGGCGATTGCGCGCCATGAACTGCACCTGACGCTCGATGAATCCATTGCCGCCGCCAGCAAGCTGCTGAAGCAGGGGGGTAAGGCGGCATTTGTACACCGTGCGGGGCGCTTGATCGACATCATCACGGCAATGCGCGCCAACCGGCTGGAACCGAAACGCGTCCGGCTGGTTTACCCGAAGGCCGGAAAAGAAGCGAACACGCTGCTCATCGAAGGCATCAAAGACGGCAAGCCGGATTTGAAAATCCTGCCGCCGCTGATTGTCTATGGCGAAGACGGGGAATACACAGAAGAAGTGCGGGCGTTGCTATATGGAAGCCGGTAAGCATTATTTTTACGTGCTCGAATGCGCGGACGGCTCTTATTACGCCGGCTACACCAACGATTTGGAGAAACGCCTGGAGGCCCATAATTCGGGCAAAGGCGCAAAATATACACGGGCGAGAAGGCCTGCTGCTTTGATTTACCAAGAGCAATTTGAAACGAAGCCAGCCGCGATGAAAGCGGAATACGCATTCAAGCAATTGCCGAAACCGAAAAAAATCCGCTATATCGCGGACAGAAAGGAAGACGGCCGATGAAATCGCAAAAAAGTTTCCAGGAAGACCAAGCGACTTTGTATCTTGTAGCAACGCCGATCGGCAATCTCGAAGACATGACCGTGCGCGCCATCCGGATTTTGAATGAAGTCGATGTCATCGCAGCGGAAGACACACGCAACACGAAAAACCTCTGCAATTATTTTGATATCCAGACAAAGCTCGTCAGCTACCACGAACACAACCAGGACAGCGGCGGCCATAAGATCCTGTCTTACTTGCGGGAAGGGAAGTCGGTGGCATTGGTCAGCGACGCTGGCATGCCGTGCATCTCAGACCCGGGGGAAGACATCGTCAAGCGTGTGCTTGAGGAAGATTATCCGGTCGTGCCGGTGCCAGGCGCCAATGCAGCGCTCAGCGCATTGATCGCTTCCGGCATTGCGCCCCAGCCGTTCCTGTTCTACGGATTCCTGTCCCGCGGCAAAAAAGACCGGTTGACCGAATTAGAGGCGTTGAACCAAAAGCAAGAAACCCTCATTTTTTATGAAGCACCGCACCGCTTGAAAGACAGTTTGAAAAGCATGCAAAAAGCATTCGGCGATGAGCGGCGGATCGTGCTGGCGCGCGAAGTGACGAAGAAATTCGAGGAATTCCTGCGCGGCACGGTCGGTGAAGCGGTGGAATGGGCGGATGAAAACACAGTCCGCGGCGAGTTTTGCGTTGTCGTTGAAGGCAATGCCGAACCGGATGTGGTGGAAACCGAGAAATGGTGGACGCATCTGCCGATTGCGGAGCATGTTGCTGAAGTGATGGAGAAGAAAGATGTCTCATCGAAAGAAGCGATCAAAGAAGTGTCAGTGGAGCGGGGCCTTTCCAAACGGGAAGTGTACCAAGCGTATCATGTATAAAAAATCTTCCTGGCCTGACATTTCATTCAGCCCGAAATATGAAAGCTGCATTTGCTGTACTTTCTTTGGAATATCGGTTCCATTTATTAGTTCAATAAGCGAAAAAACCGGAGTGCACACGCACTCCGGTTTTTTCAAGATACTCGCTGATCTTATTTTTTTAAGTGGCCTTGAATTTCTTTGACAAGCATTTCTGCGCCTTCAGGGCTCAAAATCAATTTCCCGCCTACAAGTTGCATGTTTTCATCTGACACTTCGCCAGTAACTGCGCAAGTCATATTAGGCAAATACTTTTTCAAGATAATTTTATCGTCATCTACATAAATCTCCAAAGCGTCTTTTTCAGCGATTCCTAGTGTGCGGCGCAACTCGATTGGAATGACCACTCGTCCTAGCTCGTCTACTTTACGTACAATACCTGTTGATTTCATATCATTCTCTCCCCTCAAATTTGTCGGATGTTTTCGCCAAAATTCGACAATTACCACTTCCTGTCATAAATCATACCAAGTAATGGCAATTGGGTCAATAAAAAACTATCGCTATCATAATAAATTTTACGAAAATGTGGCGCTAAATTGATAAAAAGACTTTTTATCTACTATTAATTTCCAAAATAACTAAATTTGTTCTTAATTTAGCCAAAAATAAATAATCTGAAATATGAGATATTGTCGAATTGCGAAAGTGGTATGAAATATTGTACAAAATTGGCTCTTTCGTTAAAATAAGAACTATACCAAAAAACTGGAGGAATTTTTCGTGACTGCTAAAAACAATACTTTTTATATAACGACCCCGATTTATTATCCAAGCGGAAAATTCCACATCGGTACGGCTTACACAACCGTCGCTTCTGATGCAATGGCTCGCTATAAACGCTTGAAAGGTTTCGATGTCCGGTTTCTGACAGGAATGGATGAACATGGACAGAAGATTGAGGAGAAGGCAAAAGAAGCCGGCAAAGCGCCTCAGGCTTTCGTGGATGAAATGGCAGAAGCTGCGAAAAAAGTATGGTCAGTCATGGACATCAGCTATGATGACTTTATCCGCACGACCGAAGAGCGCCATAAAAAGAGCGTCGAAAAAATCTTCCAGACGTTCTTGGACAACGGCGATATCTATAAAGGCGAATACGAGGGCTGGTATTGTACGCCGTGCGAGTCTTTCTATACAGAAGCCCAGCTCGTCGACGGCAATTGCCCGGACTGCGGCCGCCCGGTCCATAAAGTGAAAGAGGAATCGTATTTCTTCAATATGAAGAAGTATGCGGATCGTCTGCTGGATTATTACGAAAACCACGCGGAATTTATCGAGCCGGAATCGCGCAAAAATGAAATGATCAATAATTTCATCAAGCCGGGCCTTGAAGATCTATCGGTATCCCGCACGTCGTTCGACTGGGGCATCCCGGTTCCTGGAGATCCGAAGCACGTCATCTACGTGTGGGTCGATGCATTGTCGAATTACATCACAGCACTCGGCTACGGTTCCGATGACGACACGCTGTTCAATAAATACTGGCCAGCGGATGTCCATGTGGTCGGCAAAGACATCGTCCGCTTCCATACGATTTATTGGCCGATTTTCTTAATGGCGCTCGATCTTCCGCTGCCGAAGAAAATTTTTGCGCACGGCTTTATTATGATGAAAGACGGCAAAATGTCGAAATCGAAAGGCAATGTTGTCTATCCGGAAATGCTTGTGGAGCGCTACGGCTTGGACGCGACGCGTTATTTCCTGCTGCGTGAACTGCCATTCGGTTCGGACGGCGTGTTCTCGCCGGAATCATTTGTCGAACGCACAAACTACGATTTGGCGAATGATCTTGGAAACCTGCTGAACCGCACCGTGTCGATGATCAATAAATACTTCGATGGCGAAGTGCCGCAGATCAAAGGGCATGTCACTGAATTTGACGCAACGCTGCAGCAAGTGGCGAAGCGCACAGTCGGCGTCTACGAAGAACATATGGAGAAAATGCAATTCAGCATCGTGCTGAGCGAAGTATGGGCATTGATTTCGCGCACCAATAAATATATCGATGAAACGCAGCCATGGGTTTTGGCGAAAGATGAAAGCTTGAAAGCGGAATTGGCTTCTGCAATGGCCCATTTGGCGGAAAGCCTGCGCATGGCGGCCGTTATGCTGCAGCCGTTCCTGCCGAACGCACCGAAGCAGATCATCGAGCAGCTTGGTTTGTCGGAAGACGCATTGGCTTGGGAGACATTGGAGCATTTCGGCTTTATTCCGGAAGGCATCAAAGTCGTTTCCAAAGGCACGCCGATCTTCCCGCGTCTTGAAGTAGAGCCGGAAGTGGCCTATATCCGCGACCAGATGCGCGGCGACACAGCGCCTGTCGAAGAAGAGCAAGCAGTGGAGGAACTGCCGGCGCAAGAGCCGGAAATCAGCATTGACGATTTCATGAAAGTGGATCTTCGTGCAGCCACGGTAATTGCTTGTGAAGCGGTGCCAAAAACATCGAAATTGCTGAAATTGCAGCTCGATATGGGGTATGAACAGCGCCAAGTGGTGTCTGGCATTGCCGAACATTATAAGCCGGATGAACTGGTCGGCAAAAAAGTGGTTGTAGTTGCTAATTTGAAGCCGGTGAAATTGCGCGGCGAATTGTCTCAGGGCATGATATTAGCAGGCGAAAAAGATGGCTTTTTGACGCTGGCGGCTGTGGATGAAAATCTGCCAAACGGAGCAAAAATAAAATAACATGATATTGGGCGCTCTTCTTTTTACTAGGAGAGCGCCTATTTTATTTGGATTTTATTAGGTGAATATAAGCAAAATGATATATAAAAAACATGTTTTGTTATGCAACTGTAATGTTGGTGTGAAGAAAGACACGTAAAAAACAATTAAAATAAGGTTTAATGTGAGGAGAATGCTTGATGTTCGTTGATACCCATGTACATTTGAACGCTGACCAATACGATGAAGATTTAAAAGAAGTCATCGACAGAGCTTTAGAAAGAAATGTTACAAAAATGATTGTGATTGGGTTTGATCGCAAGACGATTGAACGTGCAATAGCGCTTGCTGAGCAATACGAATTTATATATGCAGTGGTCGGCTGGCATCCGGTTGACGCAATAGACTGCACCGAAGAAGATTTGCGCTGGATCGAAGAGCTGGCGGCACACGACAAGGTTGTCGGAATCGGAGAGACCGGCCTGGATTACCACTGGGACAAATCGCCGAAAGACATCCAGCAAGAAGTGTTCCGAAAGCAGATTCGCCTTGCGAAAAAAGTGAAGTTGCCGATTATCATACATAATCGTGAAGCTACGGAAGATGTACTGCGGATCTTGAAAGAAGAAGGCGCCGAAGAAGTTGGAGGCGTCATGCATTGTTTCGGCGGCAGCGTAGAAACTGCGCGCGAAAGCATTGCGATGAACTTTATGATCTCACTCGGAGGGCCGGTAACGTTCAAGAACGCTAAAAAGCCGAAAGAAGTGGCAGAAGCGATTTCGTTGGACCATCTGCTGATTGAAACAGATGCGCCTTATCTGGCTCCCCATCCATATCGCGGAAAACGCAATGAACCATCCTATGTCCCACTTGTCGCGGAAGAAATCGCTCGGCTGAAAGGCATTTCAATTGAAGAAGTAGCAGCCGCTACGACCAAAAATGCCGAACAGTTTTTCAAACTGGCATAGAGAATCATCCAAGAAGTTCAGAATTGCTTGGATTTACGCCTGAATTCGGGTCTTTACAATCACTCAAGTGAAAGAGGAGGAGTTATTTTTGACGAAGTTATCAACTAATGGAAAGTCTGTAAATGCGTTAAAAGGCAAATCAATCGTTGTTGCCATCGCCACAGTTTTGATGTTTGCAGCTGTTTTGACGTTCGCGATTTATGAAGGAACGAAAAACACGGTATCCATCACGGCTAATGGTGAAACAACAGAAGTGAAAACCCACGCAGAAACAGTAGGGGCTTTCCTGAAAGAGCAGGAAATCAACGTTTCCGAACATGATTATTTAAGCCATACTGCCGATACGGCAATTGAGAAAGATATCGCGCTCGAATTTGAGCAGGCGAAAGAATACACAGTGAATGTCGATGGCAAAAAAGCTGCGGCATGGACAACAAACAATACCGTGAGAGAGATCTTGAAAAAAGCGGCTATTGAGATTACTGAACATGATAAAGTGTCGCCTGGATTAGATGAAGAAATAGATGCGGATACAGCTGTTTCTGTAGAAAAAGCTTACGAGGTTACAGTCCTTGATGGTTTGGAAGAGAAAAAAGTATGGTCCACTTCGACTACGGTCGCTGACTTTTTAAAGCAGAACAAGATTTCTTTAAGCGAACTTGACCGAGTTGAAAACGGAATGGATGAAATGGTCCTTCCGAATTCAGAAGTTAAAGTAGTTCGTGTAGAAAAGGTCACCGATGTAGTTGAGGATTCTGTAAAATTTGCTGTTGAAACGAAGAAAGATTCTTCTATTCTTAAAGGCAAAGAAAAAGTCGTCCAAAAAGGCCAAAATGGCGTTGTTTCGAAAACGTATGAAGTAATCAAAGAAAATGGCAAAGAAGTAAAACGTGAACTTAAAGATAAAAAAGTAGTAAAAGAACCGAAAAAACAGCTGACGGCTGTCGGCACTAAAGTCATCGTTGCTAGCGTATCGCGTGGAACGCGCACGAAAGCGGCGGCGCCAGCACCAGCGCCAAAAGCCACGGCACCAAAAGCGGCAGCACCAAAAGCACCAGCGCCAAAAGCTACGGCACCGAAAACAGCTGCTCCGAAAGCAGCTGAACCGAAAACAGCTTCAGTAGCCGCTTCAGCACCTGCTGAGCCGGCTGGCAGAACGTTGATCGTGTCTGCAACAGCTTATACAGCTAGCTGCACGGGATGCTCTGGGATAACTGCTACAGGCATTAACTTGAAAGCGAACCCTGGATTGAAAGTCATTGCTGTAGACCCGAACGTCATTCCGTTAGGCTCTAAAGTGTATGTGGAAGGCTATGGCTATGCTGTTGCTGGAGACACAGGCGGCGCAATCAAAGGAAATAAAATCGATTTGTTCATGGCGAAGCAATCTTCGGCCATCGCATTCGGACGCCAACAAGTAAAAGTAACGGTCTTAAATTAATTCAAAAACACCAAAGGCTTTCCCGGGTGCTCCCTGGGAAAGCCTTTTACATGTTTAGCAGCGCAGGTGTAAAATAGAAGGAAACTTCAACGGATAGCCTTTTGCCGGTAAATCGGCGGGTGGCGAAATACGATGCTTGAAATGAGGAAAGTAGATGAAGATCAAAGAAATAATTGTGGTAGAAGGCAAAGATGATACAGTCGCCGTCAAAAGGGCTGTGCATGCCGACACCATTGAAACGAACGGTTCGGCTATTTCGAAATCGACGCTTGAACAAATTGCACATGCCCAGAAAAAGCGGGGAGTCATTGTTTTTACCGATCCGGATTATCCGGGCCGGCGGATCCGTGCTATTATTGAAGAACATGTGCCGGCGGTCAAACATGCTTTTTTAGCAAAAGAAAAGACCATTGCGAAAAATGGCAAAGGCCTCGGCATTGAGCATGCAGCAGATGAAGACATCCGCGACGCATTGTCAGCGGTCTACACCACGATCCAGAATGGCGAAGCGCCGGAAATCACCATGGAAGATTTGATTGAAGCGGCGCTGGTTGCGCACCCGCGCGCTAAAATGCGGCGAACGCGGCTCGGGGAAATGCTGCAGATCGGCTATACCAATGGCAAGCAGCTGCAGAAACGGCTCCACATGTTCGGCATCACGAAACAGCAATTCATCGAAGCGGTCATCGCTTTAAACCAGGAGGAACACGAATGAACAAAGATATAGCAACACCGATCCGCACCCAGCAAATAATGGACAAGCATGGCTTGACTGTCAAAAAGAGCCTGGGGCAGAATTTCTTGATTGATCCCAATATCCTGCGCAAGATTGTCGGCAAAGCGGAGCTGACGAAAGAATCGGCAGCCATTGAAATTGGTCCGGGCATCGGCGCGCTGACGGAACATTTAGCGCGTGCCGCAGGCAAAGTCCTGGCGTTTGAAATCGATCAGCGGCTCCTGCCGGTGCTGGAAGACACGCTGTCGCCTTACGACAACATCTCCATCATCCATTCCGACATCCTTAAAGCCGATGTGGAAGCAGCCATAGAGAAAGAGCTGGCGGGCTATAAAGACATCGTGGTGGTAGCCAATCTGCCGTATTACGTGACGACGCCGATCATCATGAAATTACTGCTGGAAAAATTGCCGATCCGCGGCTTGGTGGTCATGCTGCAAAAAGAAGTCGCTGAACGCATAACGGCGAAGCCAGGAACAAAAGCCTATGGTTCGCTGTCGATTGCCATCCAATACTATACGGATGCGGAAATGGCGCTGACAGTACCGAAAACGGTGTTCATGCCGCAGCCGAATGTGGACTCTGCGGTTATCCGCATGATGAAGCTCCCTGAGCCCCGCGTGAAAGTCATTGATGAGGATTTCTTTTTCACGGTTACGCGTGGATCATTCGTCCAGCGCCGCAAAACCATTTTAAACAACCTCCAAAGCGCAATGCCTAATGGCAAAGAGAAGAAAGAGCTGGTTTTAAAAGCGTTGGAAGAGGCGGGTATCGAGCCTTCACGCCGCGGCGAGACCTTGTCGATTGCAGAATTTGGGCTGTTGGCGGATAAATTGTATCCTTATTTCGCACAATAAGGGAGATTCTGTTACAAAAATGGCACATATAACCCGCTTTTCGAGATATTTCGGATAAAAAATATTGACATTATCAGTAGAACGCTGATAAAATTAGAAATTTGCTTGACTAAAGGGTCGAATTCTGTTAAACTTTGTCTATAGTGAGGTGTAGACAAATGCCCAAAACTTTGGCGGATATTAAAAAATCGTTGGACCTGCATTTAGGGAAACGATTGCTTTTAAAGGCAAACGGAGGACGCAAGAAAACGGTCGAACGCGCCGGAATTCTGCGCGAAACGTACCACTCCGTGTTCGTAATTGAGCTTGATCAAGATGAGCATGCATTTGAACGCGTA
This sequence comes from Planococcus koreensis, assembly GCF_004761975.1. Taxonomy (GTDB): domain Bacteria; phylum Bacillota; class Bacilli; order Bacillales_A; family Planococcaceae; genus Planococcus; species Planococcus koreensis. The sequence goes on from NZ_RQII01000031.1 coordinate 17,419, forward strand.
TCTTACAGCTACGCCGACATCTTAACAGAAGCAGTAGAAATCACTGTGTATGAAGGAACAGAAGACGCACTCGTTGTTAAATAATGAACTATATCCATAATTTCCGTTGAAAAACTCACCGCCTGTTGCTTCCAACAGGCGGTGAGTTTTTTTGTTTATTTGCCTCAGTACGCCCGAACTGTGCCGCGTGTGTTAAAATAGTTTTCATTAGACTATAAAAGGAGGCAGTGGGATGCTCTACGTAAAGGCACCTGCCAAAATAAACTTAACGCTGGACGTTTTATACAAGCGGCCAGACAATTACCACGAAATTGAAATGATCATGACCACCGTCGACTTGGCTGACCGAATTGGCCTAAAAGCGACCGAAAGCGGCATACATATTGAATCCGCCGACCGTTTCGTGCCGAACGACTCACGCAACCTAGCGTATCAGGCGGCGCAATTATTGAAAGATACATTCAATATCAAATCGGGCGTCATCATTTCACTCGATAAACAGATCCCGGTAGCTGCGGGGCTTGCGGGCGGCAGCAGCGATGCCGCGGCAACATTGAAAGGCCTCAACCAATTGTGGCAGCTGAACTTGTCGCTGGATGAGCTAGCGGAACTCGGTGCTAAAATCGGATCGGACGTATCATTCTGCGTGTATGGCGGCACGGCACTGGCGAAAGGGCGCGGCGAAATCATCGAACACCTTCCCGCTCCACCGCATTGCTGGGTCGTTTTGGCAAAACCGACGATCGGCGTTTCCACAGCAGACGTTTACGGTGCATTCAAGCCTGCTAAAGCAGAGCATCCGGACACTGGCAAAATGATCGAAGCGCTGGAGCAAGGCGATTACCAGGCAATGTGCGATCATTTGGGCAATGCGCTCGAAAGCGTAACACTGGAGATGCATCCCGAAGTGGCACAAATCAAAGAGCAGATGAAAAAATTCGGCGCAGACGCAGTATTGATGAGCGGCAGCGGCCCGACCGTCTTCGGACTGGTACAGCAGGAGGCGCGGATTCCCCGCATCTATAACGGCTTGCGCGGTTTCTGCGGCGAAGTCTATGTGGTGCGCCTGATCGGTGAACGGGAGACACTTGCCTAAAGACGTACATTTATGGTAAGTTTTCTATAAATTATTCGTGTTTAGGAGAGTGTAAAATGAAGTGGAAGCGCAGTGAACGGTTAGTTGATATGACACATTACCTTTTGGACCATCCGCACAAGCTCATCCCGCTGACTTATTTTTCAGACCTCTACGATTCTGCCAAATCCTCGATCAGCGAGGATTTGGGAATCATCAAAGAGACATTTGAAGAACGCGGGATCGGCTTGTTGATGACAGTGCCGGGAGCGGCAGGCGGCGTGAAATACGTCCCGAAGCTTCATGCAGATGAAATCAAGGAAATTATGGCCGAATTGATAGAAGAGCTTGGGCATTCCGATCGGCTTTTGCCAGGCGGCTATCTTTACATGACAGACGTTTTGGGCAATCCGGGCATCATGAACCGGGTGGGCAAAGTGTTCGCTACGGCTTTTGCGAATGAGAAAATCGATGTCATCATGACAGTGGCGACAAAAGGCATCCCGATTGCACATGCGATTGCCCGCCATTTGAATGTGCCGGTCGTTATTGTCCGCAGAGACAGTAAGGTGACAGAAGGATCAACCGTCAGCATCAACTACGTCTCAGGCTCTTCCCGCCGCATCCAGACCATGGTGCTGTCCAAACGCAGCATGAAAAGCGGCCAGCGTGTGCTGATCACCGACGACTTCATGAAAGTCGGCGGAACGATGAACGGCATGAAAAATCTGCTGGAAGAATTCGATTGCACGCTGGCTGGCGTAGCCGTGCTCGTTGAGGCGCAGCATTCGGATGAACAGCTTGTAGAGAAATACCTGTCGCTCGTCAAATTACACGAAGTCAGCGAAAAAGAACGGACCATCGCATTGGAAGAAGGAAATTATTTTACTAATGGAGGTTTTTGATATGAAATTTGTAGCAACGGACAAAGCAGCAGCAGCCATCGGACCTTATTCGCAAGGCGTCATTGCAGGAAATATGTTTTACAGCTCAGGCCAGATTCCATTGACGCCGGAAGGCAGCATGGTCGAAGGTGCAATCGGCGAACAAGCGCATCAAGTGTTTGCCAATCTGCAAGCAGTTTTGGCGGAAGCAGGTTCTTCGCTCGGGCAAGTCGTAAAAACGACGGTTTTCATCAAAGATATGAACGATTTTGCTGAATTGAACGAAGTGTATGCTTCTTATTTCGGCAGCCACAAGCCGGCGCGCTCCACGGTAGAAGTAGCACGCTTGCCGAAAGACGCAAAAGTTGAAATCGAAGTCATCGCATTGATCGCGAAGTAAATCCAATAAATTAAACGAAGCTGCCGAGAAAACTCTCGGCAGCTTTTTTGTTCGTTTATAGTGAATAAGTTGAATTAGAGAAGTCGATATTTATTGGCAACTCCAGACGCTCTATCTCAATTAATTAAGTTTTCTAATAAATTATGTAATTTTTAAAGGAGTTTAGTCCTTGGAAGCGAATTAGTTAATTAGCAATAAAAAAGGTATTAAAAAGCATCTTAGATGAAAGGTGGTGAGAAAATGGAAGTAACTGATGTCAGGCTCCGCCGGGTCCAAACCGACGGCCGCATGCGGGCGATCGCTTCCATCACGCTGGACAACGAGTTCGTCGTGCATGATATCCGGGTGATTGACGGCAACGAAGGGCTGTTTGTCGCAATGCCGAGCAAACGCACGCCGGATGGAGAATTCCGGGACATTGCGCATCCGATCAATTCGGGTACCCGCAATAAATTGCAGGAAGCGATTTTAGCTGCATATGAACAAAGTGAAAATGAGCCGGTTTTTGAAGAAGCTGGCGTATAAATGTGAAACCTCAAGAGCCTTCTGTCATTAGAATGGGCTCTTTTTTTATTGGGAAGCTTTTTGTCATGGGATTGTCATGCTCTGAAACCTTGAAAAATCAAGGTTTTTCCGCTATAGTCAAGAAGGAAATAGTGACAAGATCTACTATAGAGAGAAAATAGATATTACATTTTACTTTAGGAGGAGCACCCAGATGACCAGTACATATGCAGTGATTTTAGCAGCGGGGCAAGGAACGCGCATGAAGTCGAAGCTTTATAAAGTGCTTCACCCAGTCTGCGGCATGCCAATGGTTGAGCATGTGGCGAACAACGTCAGCCGCTTGGGCGTAGAAAAAATCGTGACGATCGTCGGCCACGGCGCGGAAAAAGTGCAAGAACAGCTTGGCGCGAAAAGTGAATACGCGCTTCAGGAAGAGCAGCTAGGAACGGCTCATGCCGTACAGCAAGCTGCTTCATTGATCGAAGGGCTGCCAGGAACGACATTGGTCGTTTGTGGAGACACGCCGTTGATCCGCACCGAAACGATGGAAGCTTTGCTTGCTCACCACAAAGCACAAGGCGCAAAAGCGACAATCTTGACAGCGATTGCAGACAATCCATCAGGTTATGGCCGCATTATCCGCGGCGAAGCAGGCGAAGTTGCGAAAATCGTTGAGCAAAAAGACGCTTCCGCAGAAGAGCAGCAAGTGAAAGAAATCAATACCGGTACGTATTGCTTCGATAACGAAGCGCTGTTTGAAGCGTTGAAATTGGTATCGAATAACAATGCGCAAGGTGAATATTATCTGCCGGACGTTATTGAGATTCTTCAAAAACAAGGTGAAGTGGTTGCTGCTTATGCAACAGACAGCTTCGATGAAACACTTGGCGTCAATGACCGCGTCGCGTTGAGCGAAGCGGAACGTTTCATGCGTGCACGCATCAATGAAAAGCACATGAGAAACGGCGTGTCGATCATCGACCCTGCAACTGCATATATCGGCGCTGAAGTGGAGATTGGGCGCGACACAGTACTCCAGCCGAACGTCATCCTTGAAGGCCGTACAGTCATCGGGGAAGATTGCTTTATTTCTTCGGGGACAACGATTTCCAATAGCACAGTCGGCGACCGCACAAGCATCCGTTCATCGCATGTTTATGACAGCTCGATCGGCCAAGATGCGGCAGTCGGTCCATTTGCGCATCTGCGCCCAGAATCGGAACTCGGCAACGAAGTGAAAATCGGCAATTTCGTCGAAGTGAAGAAAGCGACACTCGGCAACAACAGCAAAGTCTCCCACTTGAGCTATATCGGAGACGCAAAAGTCGGAACCAACGTCAATATCGGCTGCGGCACCATTACAGTCAATTACGACGGCCAAAATAAATTCCTCACTACGATTGAAGATGACTCGTTTATCGGCTGCAACTCGAACCTGATTGCGCCCGTAACAGTAGGAAAAGGCTCTTATGTCGCAGCGGGCTCTACGATTTCCAAAGATGTGCCAAGCGAAGCGCTTGCCATCGCACGTGCCCGCCAGGAAAACAAAGAAGGCTATGTAAACAAACTACACCTAAAAAAATAGGAGGCTACACACAAGATGAGTTATCAAATTGATCCAGCAACTACAAAAATGAAAATTTTTGCTTTGAATTCCAACCAGGAACTAGCGGAGGAGATTGCGAAAGAAGTCGGCTTGCCGCTTGGAAAAAGCTCGGTAACCCATTTCAGCGACGGCGAAATCCAGATCAATATCGAGGAAAGCATCCGTGGCTATGACGTCTTTATCGTCCAATCGACTTCACAGCCGGTCAATGAAAACTTGATGGAGCTTTTGATCATGATCGATGCGGTAAAACGTGCTTCTGCGCGGACTGTCAACGTGGTTATGCCTTATTACGGTTATGCACGCCAAGACCGCAAAGCGCGTTCACGCGAACCGATCACGGCTAAACTCGTGGCAAACCTGTTGGAAACTGCTGGCGCTACACGCGTCATTGCACTGGATCTCCATGCACCTCAAATTCAAGGGTTCTTTGATATCTTGATCGACCATTTGTTAGCTGTTCCTCTTATTTCGGATTACTTCCTGAAAGAAAGCGGCATCGACTTGGCCAATGTCATTGTCGTATCGCCGGATCACGGCGGAGTGACGCGCGCCCGCAAAATGGCAGACCGCCTGAAAGCGCCGATCGCCATCATCGACAAACGGCGCCCGCGCCCGAATGTAGCTGAAGTCATGAACATCGTCGGGAATGTGGAAGGCAAGACCGCCATCATCATCGACGACATCATCGATACAGCTGGAACGATTTCAATCGCGGCCAGCGCATTGATCGAAAGCGGAGCGAAAGAAGTCTACGCTTGCTGTACGCATCCGGTCCTTTCAGGTCCAGCGGTTCAGCGCATAAACGATTCTGTCATCAAAGAATTGATTGTGACGAACTCGATTGCGCTTCCAGAAGAAAAACGTTCGCCAAAAATCAAGCAGCTTTCAGTTGCGAAATTATTGGCTGAAACAATTGTCCGTGTACACGAACAAAAGTCCGTCAGCACACTTTTCGATTGATTGCTGTCCTTTAGCTGGATCTTCTGGGGTTTCATTTTGTGCCTGGATGGGTATGCACTATATATGACTAATCAGTGGTATACTGAACACGCACAATATAACTGGAGGATGAGAACATATGGGTACAAAATTATCAGCACAACAAAGAGAAAGCAAAACACCGAATTCATCATTAACTGAACTTCGCGGTAAAGGCAGTGTACCGGGCGTAGTATACGGATATCAGACTGAAACACTTTCAGTTTCTGTAACTGAAGCCGATTTGATCAAAACATTGCGTGAATCAGGGCGTAACGGCGTTATCAACTTGGATGTTGATGGAAAAACCTTGAATGTCGTATTAAGCGATTTCCAACGTGATGCTTTGAAAGGCAGCTTCAAGCACGTTGACTTTTTAGCAGTTAACATGAGCGAAGAGCTTGAAGTAGCAGTAACGGTCCACACGACTGGCGAAGCAGCCGGCGAAAAAGAAGGCGGCGTTGTGAACCAGCCGAACCGTGAAGTGAATGTAAAAGTGAAACCTTCGGATATTCCAGATTCACTTGATGTCGATGTATCGGCACTTGAAATCGGAGATCACTTATCTGTCGGCGACATCCGCGACACAGTATCTTATGAAATCTTAGATGAAGACGACTTCCTATTGGTTTCTGTTACAGCACCGACTGTAGAAGAAGAGCCTGAAGAAACGGAAGAAGGCGCTGAAGGCGAAGCTGAAACTGAAGCAGCTGAAGGCGAAACTTCTGAAGAATCTAAAGAAGCGTAAGCAAATCTGCATCATTGAAAACAAGGGGCTGTCATCTGACAGTCCCTATTTTTCTGCTTTAAAGCGCCTTTATGGTAAAATGGTAGACAGCGAAAAAGCAAAGGAAGATTAATGATGAAATTAATTATCGGCTTAGGCAACCCAGGCAAGGCATATGAACAGACGCGCCACAACATCGGGTTCAAAGTGATCGATTACTTGGCGATGAAATGGAACGCCCCGCTGACACAGTCGAAATTCAAGGGCATGTATTCCGTCATTCACCGGCCTGAAGGCAAAGTTATGCTGTTGAAGCCGCTGACGTTCATGAATTTGTCCGGCGAAAGCGTCAGTGCGTTGATGGATTATTACAATATTGATATAGAAGACATTGTCGTCATATACGACGATCTCGATTTGCCGACGGGGCAATTGCGGCTGCGCCAAAAAGGCAGCGCCGGCGGCCACAACGGCATCAAGTCACTGATCCAGCATCTCGGATCGCAGCAATTCAACCGGATGCGCATCGGCATCAGCCGTCCGCCAGCCGGCATGAAAGTGCCCGATTACGTGTTATCGCGTTTTTCTGACGCCGAAATCCCCGAGATGGCGCAGGCCGTGGAAAAAAGTGCGGACGCTTGCGAATTATGGCTGTCCAAACCTTATATAGAAGTCATGAACCAGTTTAACGGCTCGTAAAATTGCTTTGGCGCAACATGCGTACAGAGCTTTTTGCTGTTTGCCGATCAATTGCAACTTGAAAGGAGGAATCTTCATGGATCCGATATTGCAGGTGTTTTCAGAGGATTCTCATACACAGAAATTCATTGCGGATTTACAGAATGGCCAAGACCATCAGCTTATTTCCGGACTTTCCGGCAGCGCACGCCCGGTATTTTACCAAACGGTCTGGGCGAAAACACAAGCGCCGCTGCTGATCGTTACTCCGAACTTGCTGCATGCGCAGCGCGTCTACGACGATTTGACGAAATTGATGGGCGAAGACATGGTGCATCTTTATCCGGCAGATGAACTGATTGCAGCAGATGTATCATTTTCAGGTCCGGAATTGCGTGCACACCGCATTGACACACTTGACCATATGGTGAGCACGGGCAAGGGTATTTACATTACACCGGTAGCGGGCATGCGCAAATTGATGCCGTCCCATGCACAATGGGCGGATTCAACATTGCGCGTCAATGAAGGCGAAGAGCTTGATACCGGACAATGGATGCTCAAACTGGTGGCGATGGGCTACTCGCGCACGCCGATGGTGACGACACCTGGAGAGTTTGCGCTGCGCGGCGGAATCCTCGATATCTACCCGTTGAATTTTGAGCATCCTGTACGCATTGAATTGTTCGACACGGAAGTCGATTCGATTCGCTTGTTTTCAGCAGAAGACCAGCGTTCGCTCAAAAAGGTCAAATCGCTGTGCATCCTGCCGGCTTCTGAACTGGTGTTATCGAAGCCGCAGCGTTTGCAGCTTGCCGACAAGATTGAAGCGCAGCTCGCGAAATCGCTGAAATCAATTAAAGCGGAAGATACGAAAGAAGCATTGCTGCTGCATATCCAGCATGATATCGACATGTTGCGGGAAGGCAATGTGCCCGACCAGGTAGCGAAATATGCAGCATTGGTGGAAACACAATCTGCCTTTTTGGCGGATTATTTCCCCGCAGACGGCTTTATCTTTTTCGATGAGCTCGGGCGCATACAGGAAATGACCGAAACGCTGGAGCGCGAGGAAGGCGACTGGATTGTGTCGCTTCTGGAAGAAGGCAAATTCCTGCATGACTTGCGTCTCTCTTACACATTCCGGGAAGTGCTCCAAAAAACCAAGCAAAAAGTGACGTTCCTGTCGTTGTTTGTCCGGACATTCCCGTCCGTCCAGGTCAAAAAGTCGATTGCCTTTTCGTGCAAACCGATGCAATCGTTCCATGGCCAGATGAATTTATTGAAAGCGGAAATGGAACGTTGGCAGCTCGCGAAATTCCAGGTCTTCGTCATTGCGGAAGGCAGTGAACGCTTGGAAAAAGTGCGTTCGGTGCTCGAAGATTACGGCATGGAAGCGGAAATATTCAATCCGCAGACAGAAGTGCAGGGCGGCCATATCTATTTGGTCGACGGTGATTTGTCGTCTGGTTTTGAAATGCCGCTGCAGCGGATTGCGGTCATTACAGACGCAGAGATGTTCAAGCAGCAGGCGAAGAAAAAGAGCCGTCCGCAAAAGCTGACGAATGCCGAGCGCATCAAAAGCTATTCGGAAATAAAACCCGGAGATTATATTGTCCATGTCCATCACGGCATCGGGCGCTATGTCGGCATTGAGACGCTTGAAATCGGCGGTGTCCACAAAGATTATTTGCACATCATTTACAAAGCCGATGATAAATTATTCGTTCCGGTCGACCAGATCGACTTGATCCAGAAATACATCGCTTCGGAAGAAAAAGAGCCGAAGCTCCATAAGATGGGCGGGGCGGAATGGCAAAAGACGCGCAGGAAAGTATCGGCTGCCGTCCAGGACATTGCGGACGACCTCATCAAACTATACGCGGAACGCGAAGCCCAAAAAGGCTATGCATTTTCAAAAGAGCAGGACATGCAGCGCCAATTCGAGGCGGAATTCCCTTATGAGGAAACCGTCGACCAGGAGCGTTCGATCAATGAAGTGAAGCGCGACATGGAAAACGAGCGACCGATGGACCGCCTTGTGTGCGGCGATGTCGGCTATGGCAAGACCGAAGTGGCAATCCGCGCGGCGTTCAAAGCCGTGCTGGACGGCAAACAGGTGGCATTCCTCGTGCCGACGACGATTTTGGCGCAGCAGCATTTCGAAACGATGGCTGAACGCTTCAAAGATTATCCGATCACCGTTGGGCTCATGAGCCGCTTCCGTTCGAAAAAGCAGCAGACGGAGACAGCGAAAGGCTTGAAAAACGGCACAGTCGATGTTGTCGTCGGCACGCACCGGATTTTGTCGAAAGACATCGCCTATAAAGATTTAGGGCTGTTGATTGTTGACGAAGAACAGCGTTTTGGCGTGACCCATAAAGAGAAGATCAAACAAATGAAAACCAATGTCGACGTCTTGACGCTGACGGCTACACCGATTCCGCGTACGCTTCACATGTCGATGATCGGCGTCCGTGATTTATCGGTTATTGAAACGCCGCCGGCCAACCGCTTCCCTGTGCAGAGTTATGTCATGGAGCATAACGGCGCATTGGTGCGCGAAGCCATCGAACGCGAAATGGCGCGTGGCGGCCAGGTGTTTTATCTGTACAACCGCGTCGACGACATGACCCGCAAGGTGGAAGAAATCCAGGCGCTCGTGCCGGAAGCGCGTGTCGGTTATGCCCACGGGCAAATGTCGGAATCGGAATTGGAATCGACGATTCTCAGTTTCCTGGACGGCGAATACGACGTCTTGGTGACGACAACGATCATCGAGACGGGCATCGACATTCCGAACGTCAATACGCTCATCGTCTACAACGCCGACCGTATGGGCTTGTCGCAATTGTATCAATTGCGTGGCCGTGTCGGCCGGTCAAACCGTGTCGCGTATGCGTATTTCATGTACCAGCGCGATAAAGTGCTGACAGATGTCGCTGAAAAAAGGCTGATGGCGATCAAGGAGTTTACCGAACTCGGCTCTGGCTTTAAAATCGCTATGCGCGATTTGTCGATCCGCGGAGCGGGCAATCTGCTCGGTTCGCAGCAGCACGGCTTTATCGATTCGGTCGGCTTTGATCTGTATTCACAAATGCTTGAGCAGGCGATTGAAGAGCGCCGCACGGGCAATAAGAAGGAAGTGGTGCCGGAAATCGAGATTTCGCTCGATATCGATGCTTATATACCGGACAGCTATATCGGCGACGGCTACCAGAAAATCCAGATGTACAAGCGCGTCAAAGGCATTACCGATGTCGAGGAAGTGGCAGAGCTGCAGGATGAGCTCATCGACCGCTTCGGCGATATGCCGATTGAAACGGACCGCCTGCTGCGCATTGCCCGCATGAAAGTATGGGCGCGTATGGCAGGAGTCGAATCGATTAAGCGCAGCGGCTCGGTTACGGCGGTCAAACTGAGCGAACTCGGTACGACTTCGGTCAACGGCGGCAAATTGGTGGAACAATCCGCCGCATTCGGCCGCGCTGTCGGTTTCCGGATGGCCGGCCAGCAATTGGTGATGTCTATTGATGACACAAAAACTGGCAAAACACACCCATTCGACGTTCTTGAAGGCATGATCAAGCTGCTTCCGGAATCATTGAAGGAAGAAAAACCGGTCGGCTGATGCGGATGAATTTTAATGCGAAGGAATGGGTGGGGCCCGTTGAATAATGAAGGAACGATGACAACATTCATGAAAGGCGCTGTGCTGTTGACGCTGGCAGGCTTCATCGTCAAGTTGCTCAGCGCGGTTTACCGGGTGCCGTTTCAGAATATGGTCGGCGACCAAGGCTTCTACATCTACCAGCAAGTGTATCCGTTCATCGGAATTTTCGCGGCGTGGACGTCATACGGTTTTGCCGTTGCAGTATCAAAAGTGCTGGCGGATGCGCCTGACGCCGACCAAGGCGGGATTTTACGTGTTGCCTTCGGCTTTATCACGGCGGTCTCGTTGCTGGTATTCGGAGGGCTGTATTTCGGCGCTGGCCGTTTGGCGGGCTGGATGGGCGATCCTTTACTCGCACCGCTGCTGGAAGCCGGCGCTTTCGCCGTGCTGCTGATGCCTGTGCTCGCCGTGCTGAAAGGGCTTTTCCAATCGCGCAATGACATGGCGCCGGTCGCCTATGCACAAGTGGCGGAGCAGGCAGCCCGCGTCGCCGTGATCCTGATTGGTACGTGGATTGTGGTATCGAGCGGCTTTTCATTGTATGCGGCCGGTCAGACAGCAATGTTCGGAGCGGCAGCCGGCGGGTTGGCGGGCGCGTTTTTGCTGCTCGTCTTTTTCCGCAAACGCCAGCTTCGCTTTCCGCGCGTGTCTGCGTTGAAAAAATGGCCGGTCATCAAAGCACTGATGGCCATATCACTTGGTGTCAGCATGAGTTCGCTGATTTTATTGTTTTTTCAGCTGGTGGATTCGTTTACAATCTTTCGTTTGCTGACGGAAAACGGCATGGGGCGAATGGCGGCGATGGAGCAAAAAGGCGTGTACGACCGCGGCCAGCCGCTTGTCCAATTCGGCTTGCTGATTGCGTCGTCGCTGGCGCTCGCCATCGTGCCGCTCGTGGCGCATATGGCGAAAAAGCAAAGCGGCCGTTCGGCGGAAGTTTACGCCCAGCTTGCTTTCCGCATTTCGTTTCTGTTCGCAGTGGCGTCAGCGGCAGGCTTGGCGTTTGTCATGCCTTATGTCAATGAAATGCTGTTCGAGACGCGTGACGGCTCAGCGGCATTGATCATTTTCAGCTGGCAAATCGTCTGGATGTCACTCATTCTCGTCATGGCCGCCATGCTGCACGGACTCGGCAAAGTGAAAGTGCCGGCTTTGTTATTGGCTGGCGGACTGGCGGTGAAAGTGATCTTTAATGCGCTGCTGGTGCCGTTATGGGGAGTGGCTGGTGCAGCGCTTGCCGGCAATCTCGGCTTAGCATTGATTGTGGCCGGGCTATTGCTGTATTTCAAACGGGTCTGGCCGATCCGTTTTGCGCCAACCCGCTATTACGGCTGGATTTTCCTCGCTTCAGCGGCGATGGGAGTGGTTGTGACGGCATGGGCGTTGTTTGCAGACATGGTGCTGTTTGACGCTTTTTCCAGCCGCATGCAGGCGCTTTCTACGGCATTGACAGCAGTGGCCCTTGGTGCAGCTGTATTTATGGCGCTAATTGCGAAAAGCCGCATCATTACGGAGAAACAATGGTACATCATGCCATTCGGTCGAAAAATTGCCGGTCTTCAATTGTGGATCAGAAAACAGAAAAGGTGATGACATATGAATACCATACGCGTAATCGGCCTTGGCGCTGGAGATTTGGACCAGCTGCCGTTCGGCGTCTATAAAAGCTTGAAGCAGGCAACGGAATTATATGTGCGGACTGCGGACCATCCAGTTTTGAGCGAACTGGCGCAAGAAGGCATCAGCTGGACGTCGTTTGACGAGGTCTACGAAAAACACGATGCGTTTGAGCCGGTGTATCAGGAAATTGCCGATACGCTGATCGCATTATCCGCGCAGCAGCCGGTCATGTATGCGGTGCCGGGCCATCCGCTCGTAGCGGAGCAGACGGTACAGCATTTGGTCGCTGCGGAAAAAGAAGGGCGCTGCCGTTTGTCGATCGAAGGCGGGCAAAGTTTTCTCGACGCCATTTTCGGTGCCTTGCGCATCGATCCGATCGAAGGCTTTCAATTGCTGGACGGCACAGCGCTGCACAGCGATGACGTCAATATGGCGCAGCATGTGCTGATCGCCCAAGTCTACGATTCCTTCAGCGCTTCAGAAGTGAAGCTCGCGTTGATGGAGAAATACCCGGAAGATTATCCGGTGACGATTGTTACGGCAGCGGGTTCAGCGGGTGAATTGCTGAAATCCGTGCCGCTTTATGAACTTGACCGCTCAACAGAAGTGAATAATTTGACGACAATCTACGTGCCGCCGGTAGAAGCGCAGCTGGACCGCATCAAGGAATGGCAGACATTCCGGGCGATTATCGCCACATTGCGCGGGCCTGACGGCTGTCCATGGGACCGTGAGCAAACGCACGAGTCGCTACGGCCGTATTTATTGGAAGAAGCGCACGAATTGCTGCAGGCGATCGATGAGCAGGACGATGAAGCAATTGCCGAAGAACTCGGTGACGTGCTGCTGCAAGTCTTTCTGCATGCACAGATCGGACAGGACAATGGCTACTTCCAGCTGGAAGATGTCCTGGCGTCGATCAGCAGTAAAATGATCCGCCGCCACCCGCATGTTTTCGGCGACGTAAAAGTCGGCGGTGCGGATGAGGTCGTGGCGAACTGGGAAAGCATCAAAGCGCAGGAAAAGCCGGCAACGGCATCGCTTCTCGACGGCCAGCAGCGCTTTAGTTCGGCGTTGGAAACCTCGTACAATTACCAGAAAAAAGCGGCGGAAGCGGGCTTTACCTGGCCCGATGCCGACGGTGCTTGGAATAAATTCCAGGAAGAATGGCAGGAATTCCAGCAGGAAGCGGCGAAAGGGACAAAAGAGCGCCAACTCGATGAATTCGGCGATTTGCTGTTTACATTGGTCAACATCGCGCGCTTTTACGGCTTGTCGCCGGAACAGGCGATGATCCAAGCCAATAGCAAATTCCGCAAGCGCTTCGGGCACGTTGAAAAACGGGTCACAGAAGGGACTGGAAAATTCAGCGACTATACGCTTGAGCAGCTCGATCAATATTGGAACGAAGCCAAAGCATTGGCAAGAAAGGAAGACTGACTATGCGCCTCGATAAATTTTTGAAAGTCTCGCGTTTGATCAAGCGCCGCACGCTGGCGAAAGAAGTAGCCGACCAAGGCCGCATCACCGTAAACGGTTCGAAAGCTAAAGCAAGCTCGGTCATCAAAGAAAACGATGAACTGCAAATCCGTTTTGGCCAAAAAGTGGTTACGGTACGCGTCGATCAAATCAAAGAAAACGCCAAGAAAGAAGAAACGGCGAATATGTATACGATCTTAAACGAAGAAAAGCTGGATAAAGTCGAACCCCAGTTCATCGATGACGAAGCGTAAGAGTTAAAACGCAACACAAGAAAAAGCTGCACCGGAGCAATAGGCTCAGGTGCAGCTTTTTTGATTGGATAATTCATTGCATGCTGATTCACGAAGAAATCACTTGCCCATAAGCGCAACAAGCAGCGCCTTCTGTGTATGCAGGCGATTTTCCGCTTCTTGGAAGACGACCGAGTTTGGTCCTTCAAGTATAGCGGTAGTGACTTCTTCTTCGCGGTGGGCCGGCAGGCAATGCATGAAAATATAATGGCTATTTGCGTGCTGTACCAGCTCTTCGTTGACCTGGAAATTCTTGAAATGCTCCATGCGCTCAAGCGCTTCCGCTTCTTGGCCCATGCTTGCCCAGACATCCGTATAGATGACATCGCAGCCGGCCACTGCTTCAACAGGGTCTGTCGTTACGTGAATGTTTGCGCCGGTTTCCAGCGCGATGCTTTGCGCCAATGCCACCATGTCCGGTTTCGGGGCGTAGGCGGCAGGGGAGGCGATGGTGATGTCCATGCCGACTTTAGCTGCGCCGATCATCAATGAATTCGACATATTGTTGGCGTCGCCGATATACGCCATTTTCTTGCCGGCAAGCACGCCGAAATGTTCCTGGATCGTCAACAAATCAGCAAGCACTTGGCACGGATGGAAATCATCTGTTAAGCCGTTGATGACCGGCACTTTGCTGTTGGCGGCGAATTCTTCGACCGTCGCCTGGTGGAATGTACGGATCATGATGCCATCCAAATAGCCGGACAGGACTTGGGCGGTGTCAGCGATCGTCTCGCCGCGGCCCATCTGGATGTCGCGCGTGCTGAGGTGCATCGCGTGCCCGCCGAGCTGCAGCATGCCTGCTTCGAATGATACGCGTGTGCGCGTCGACGATTTCTCGAAAATCATGCCGAGCACTTTGCCTTGCAGCAAAGGAAGGTGCTTGTTTTCAGGCTTTTTCAGGTCTGCTGCCAGTGCCAGCAGCTCCAGGATTTCTTCGGTGCTGTAATCTTTCAGCGACAATAAATGATTCTGGGTCAGTTGTGTAGCGGATGTCAATGTCATTGTCATTTCGCAAGCACTCCTTTCGTCGATCCGTTGATGAGTTTCACAGCTTCTTGGAACGCAGCGATGGTTTCGCGGCGCGTCCAGACGTGAAGGCGGCGGACAGCTGCTTGGGCCGCCTGTGCTTTGTCGGGTTCCAGGGTCAAGTCGATATAAGCTTTTTTGTTATCCGTCGCCAGCCATTTTTCGAATGGCAGCGACTTTTCTGTATGGAAGGCGAAGCCATGCTTCAGCCAGAAATCCAAGTCGATCAACGGCAGCGATGCATCGGTGATGAAAATTGTGCCTCCGCCGTCCAAGTCCGCCAATTGCTGCGAAGCGCCAACGAGCGCTTTGTACATGGCAATGTTGGCATCCGGGCTTTGGCCGATGACCTCGCCGGTCGACATCATCTCAGGCGACAGCACCGGCGACAAGCCAGGCAGCTTGATATGGGAGAACACGGGCGCTTTTACCGTGTATTCCGGCTGGCCGTTATAATCGTTCTCGATGCCAAGCTCCCCGTAGGGAATGCCGAGCATCAGCGCAGTGGCATGCTGCACCAACGGAACGCCGGTCACTTTGGAGCTGATCGGTGCTGTGCGCGATGCCCGCGGGTTGATTTCCATAACGAACAAGCGGCCTTGTTCATAAACGAACTGGATGTTGAACAAGCCTTTATACGCCATATTGCCGGCAATGTGCTTCGCGGTTCTGGAAATCTCTTCGAGTTCGTGCGCCGACAGCGTGATAGGCGGCGTGATGGAAATGCTGTCGCCGGAATGGACGCCGGTGCCTTCGATGTGTTCGAAGATGGCGGATACCCAGACGTTTTCGCCGTCCGTCAAGATGTCGGCTTCGACTTCTTTGCCGGTGATGAAATGGTCGACCAATACCGGGAACACGGCTTCTGTCTGTGCCAGCCATTGCGCAAGCTCGGTTTCATTATGCAGAACGTTCATCCCTTTGCCACCGATGACATAAGACGGGCGGAGGAGAACGGGGTAGCCGAGCTTTTTAGCGAATTGCGGGACTTGCTCAGGAGTCGTGGCCGTGTAGCTCGGGATGGCCGGGAGCCCGATTGACTCAAGAAACGCATAAAACCGGTCGCGGTCTTCCATCTGATCCAGCAGGTCGACGGTCGAACCGAGCACGGTGATGCCCGCTTCTTCCAATCCGGCCGCGACATTCAATGACGTCTGCCCGCCGAACTGGACAATGACGTTGGTGATGCCTTCAAAATCGAGGACATTCAGGATGTCTTCCGCTGCCATCGGTTCGAAATACAGCGCATCGGCGATTTCGTAATCGGTGCTGACCGTTTCCGGGTTGTTGTTGATCATCACCGCTTCGTAGCCGAGCTGCTGCAGCGCCATGACACTGTGGACGCAGCAATAATCGAACTCGATGCCTTGACCGATGCGGATGGGACCTGAGCCGATGACTGCCACTTTTTTCGGATTGGCTGAACGTTCATCTGAAGAGCCGCTCCAAGTGGAATAAAAATAATTCGTCTGCGAGCGGAATTCCGCGGCACACGTGTCAATGACGCGGTAAGCAGGAGACATGCCCCAGCTTTTGCGCTGTCCCCAGATCTCGGAAGGGGAGATATGCCATAAATCGGCCAGCTGCCGGTCGCTGAAACCAAGTGATTTCGCTTGCAGCAAGCGCTGGTAGGTCATATCGTTCCATGACAGCAATTGGAGTTTGCGCCATTCATCAACGATGCGTTTCAGGACATGGAGGAAATAAGGCGAAATCGCCGTCAGCTCGTGGAGATGCGCCATGCTTTTATTGCGCACCAGCAATTCGAACAGCACGAACAGGCGGCGGTCATCTGGCGCGGCGGCGAGTTCTTCCAAACGGGCCGTCGGCATTTCCGCGAGAGCGGGCAAGCGGAAGCCGTCGAGCGGAATGTCAAGCGAGCGCACCGCTTTCTGGAACGCGGCTTCCATGCTGCGTTCGATCGCCATGACCTCGCCCGTCGCTTTCATCTGGGTGCCAAGCGAACGGTCGGCGTCCTGGAATTGGTCGAACGGCCAGCGCGGAATTTTGACGACGGCGTAATCGAGCGCAGGCTCGAAGCTGGCGAATGTCGTGCCGGTCACCGGATTTTTCAATTCTGCCAGCAAATAGCCGAGTGCCAGTTTGGCAGCGATTTTGGCAATCGGATAGCCCGTCGCTTTTGATGCCAATGCAGACGAACGGCTGACCCGTGGATTTACTTCGATCAAGTAATACGTGGAGTTTTCCGGATGGAGCGCAAATTGCACGTTGCAGGCGCCGATGATGCCAAGTGCCTCGATAATATGGATGGAGGCCGTGCGCAGCAAATGGTATTCGCGGTCATTCATCGTCTGGCTCGGCGCCACGACGATGGAATCGCCGGTGTGGACGCCGACTGGGTCCATGTTTTCCATATTGCAGATCGTGATGCACGTTCCGGCGGCATCGCGCATGACTTCGTATTCGATTTCCTTATAGCCCGCAATGCTTTTTTCCACAAGGCATTGTTTGATCGGGCTCGCGCTCAAGCCTTGCTGGACGAGCGAGATATAGGTCTTTTCATCCTGCGCGATGCCTCCGCCGAAGCCGCCTAATGTATAGGCCGGTCGAACGATGAGCGGATAGCCGGCTTGCCCGGCGAATTGCAGCGCGCTGTCCGTCGAGTAGACGATTGCACTCTGCGGCACCGGTTCATCGAGCTTGTGCATCAAGGCGCGGAATTGTTCACGGTCTTCGGCTTGTTTAATCGAGCCGATATTGGTGCCGAGCAGGCGCACGCCATACTCCGCGAGGACGCCGGCATCCGACAATGCCATCGCCAAGTTCAATCCGGTCTGCCCGCCGACTGTCGCCAAGAGGCCGTCCGGGCGTTCTTCGGCGATGATGGCAGTGACGCTGTCAGTTGTCAGCGGTTCGAAATAGACTTTGTCCGACATGCTCTTGTCCGTCATGATGGTTGCCGGATTGTTGTTGACGAGGATCACTTCGATGCCTTCCTCTTTGAGGGCCAGGCAAGCCTGGGTGCCGGAATAATCGAATTCAGCAGCTTGGCCGATGACAATCGCACCAGAGCCGATGACCAATACTTTTTTTATGTCTTGCTGCTTAGGCATGCATTTTCACCTTCTTTTTCTGTTGGGCTGTGGTTAGGAACTGGCTGAACAACGCCAGATGGTCAGCAGGGCCGGGAGCGGCTTCCGGGTGGAATTGGACCGTCAGGAGCGGGAGCTCTTCATGGAACAGCCCTTCGATGCTGCCATCGTTGACGTTTTTATAAAGGATCGACAATGGCGTTTCACCGATGCTCGCGTCTTCGACGACATAGCTATGGTTCTGCGAGCTCATCGAAACCTGCTGGGTTTTTACATTGATGACGGGATGGTTCGCCCCGCGGTGGCCGAATGGCAATTTGGTGGTTTTCGCGCCGAAACTGGACGCCAGTACTTGGTGGCCGAGGCAGATGCCGAATGTCGGATAGCGCTCCGCCCAGTCCCGGTAGACCGGAAACAGCGGCGCCAGCGCAGCCGGGTCGCCGGGGCCGTTTGAAAACAGCAGTCCGTCCAGCCCGAGCCTGTCCAGCTGGTCCGTCGGCAAGGTATGTGGAATGACGCTGACTTTGCAATTGCGCTGCAGCAATTCCGTTAAAATCGATGATTTATAATGGAAGTCGATCAAGCCGATGTGAAGGTGGCCTTCACCGAATACCACCACCTCCGCAGAGCTGTCCGGCACCGCAAAGAAATCGGTTTGCACGGGCTGCCATTCGCCTGTCCCTGCGAAAGCGGAGGCCAAGTGCGATTGCATCGTCCCCGATTCACGCACTGCTTGGATGATGGAGCGGGTATCGGCGCCGCTGAGTATCGGCACCTGTGCTTTCCGGGCGAACTCCGCAAGGGGCATTGCTCCTTTTTCGACAGGCCCGTCGTAAAGCTCGGCTACGACAATCCCCGCTGCTTGAATTTTTTCCGATTGGATATGCGCCGCCTGGACGCCATACTGGCCGATCAATGGATAAGAAAACACAATAATTTGCCCTTTATAGGAAGGATCCGTCAAAACTTCCTCATATCCGGTCATTCCGGTAAAAAAGACGATCTCTCCTTGTACGTGCCCAGCATCTCCATGCCAATGTCCTGAAAAGTCTATGCCGTTTGCAAGTGACAACAATCCTGCCATAATTTCGCCTCCTAGCGTTTATTCATTATTAATGTATATTTATTAACTCGAAAAAAGTAAATTTTAAATAAAGATGATTTAATTAGCCTTTGATTAGAGTTACTAATATTATAGACTGCATAAAAATTAAGTCAATAGTATTTTTATTAATAAATAATCTGCTGTTTTTGAGCGGAGCAGCGGAAATGCTGTAAAAACGGCAGGGAATGCAAAAAAATCTTATAAAATTTCCCATAATCGTGTATAATGGCATCAAAGTGAGTAGGAGGAGGGAAAGTCATGGGTTTGAAGAGGAAGAAGAATGCAGGCAGTCCGGAAGTCGCTTCAATTCGAAATGATTACGTCCGCTCCGTTGAACGGCAGGAAAAACGCCAGCAGGCGCATAAAGTCCGCCTTTTCAGAAGGCTCTCGGTATTCGGGGTGCTCGTATTGCTGGCCACCATCTGGATTGGGACCACGATTTATGCGCAGTCGCAAAGCATGGCGGAGAAAGAAGCGCAGCGTGCCGAAACGCTGGCAGCGCTTGAGGAAGTCGAAAAAGAACAAGCGCAGCTCGAAGAACAGATCATGCTGTTGAACGATGACGATTACATAGCAAAATTGGCCCGCAAGGAATATTTCCTGTCGGATGAGGGTGAAATCATTTTCACAACGCCGAACGAAGACCATAAAAATGAAGAAGATGAAGTTAAAGAAGAGTAGTCAGTTGACACTCTTTTT
>NZ_RQII01000032.1 GCF_004761975.1 Planococcus koreensis
AGGCATCAATAACCTCACAAAAGTGATCAAACGCAACGCGTTCGGATTCCAGAATTTCGAGCGGGCTCGCGCGAAAATATTACTGACACACAAGTATAAGAATATTGGAGTTCACGTTGGTTAAGGGTGAAGGCGATATCGCCTCACCCCAACATTTGACGGAGAACCTTTTTTTGTAGAAGTGAAGTGAAGTCGTGCGGACGCGGGGATCTGAGAATCCGAGACAGGAAACCGACTCGCTTCACACCCTTATCCGAATCAGGTTAGTATGTTGGGTCCTTGAGACCGTATAAGAAAGTGGAATCGATAAGGCACTGTGAAGAACTTCTATACACATGGAACAGGAGGAAGAGTTGATGAGTCACGTTATCGCTTTTGATGTCAGTATGGGCAAAAGCTCCCTGGTAGTCTATGACCACCATCAACATTGTCAATACGAAGGGGAAATGGAGCACACACAAGCGGCTTTTCACGCATTACATAAGCGCATCAGCGCTTTGGAGGAACAGGATGGTCGATTGCCGGCAATCGTTTTCGAAGCTACGGGTGTCTATTCACAACCGCTGGAGAGCTTCTTGCAGGAACAGGGATTTCCTTACAGCCGCTTGAATCCACTGGAAGCGAAAATCCAAACGGCCGCGATGCGTAGGCAGAAAACGGATATCAGTGATGCCCATGAATTGGCCAAGTCGCATTTCCGGAACATGCGGCCGGACACCTATGTCCAAGCAGAATTCTATGGACAGATGCGGGCGCTCGCGCGTTACGGAGAAGATATTGAAAAAGAAATTTCCCAAAACACCAACCGGCTGCACGCGTTTTTACAGTTGAGCTTTCCCCTCTTGGAAACGGTATTCACAAAGAGTTCCGTTCTTTTCTTGAATATCGTTCAGCTTTTTCCGCATCCAATTTGTCTGGACGGAGCATCATCCGAGTCGCTGCGAGACCAAATTCTCCAGGCGACCCGCAAGAATTTATCTCAAGCACAGGCAGAGAAGAAAGCGGTCGAGCTCCTTACTGCCGCTAGAAACTCCTACGCGGCCATCGGGCCGGAAGATGTGCGGTGCCAACATCTAACGAATTTTGCCAGAAGGCTTCTGGAATTGCGAACACAGAAAAAAGAGATCATCCAACAAATGGTGGCTCTCTCCAAAGACACAGTGGAGTTTCAGGTACTTAAATCTTTCCCAGGAATCGGTGACGCTACTGCCGTCCAACTCATCGGGGAGTTGGGGGATATCCAGCGCTTCCGGAATGCGAAGCAGATCAACGCCTATACCGGCATTGACATTCGGCGCCATCAATCGGGCAAACTCCAGTATAAGGACCGTATCAATAAGCGCGGGAATAAAAGACTGCGAAAAATTCTCTACAACATGGTCATGAACATGATCTCGTTGCGGGCCAAGACGCAGAACACCATTGTCGATCATTACGACCAATTAAAAAAGCAACCCAATGGAAAGCTCCATCAGGTTGCGGTAATTGCCTGTGTGAATAAGTTCTTGAAAGTCGCATTTCATCTTATCCAACACGGACTTCTTTACCATTACGAATCCGGCAAGGCTTCGTAAAATCATTTCTCTTTCAATATAGCACACAACCCCCGGTAAAAAAAAGACGAACCGTGAGGTTTATTTGATGTGCCTATTTTCTCCATCTTTCCCCTTATCGGTTGCTTGAAGTGGAGGCACTCGACTCCTGCGGGGACAGCACGAGCCGAAGACCCTGGAGCGAACAGAGTGAGTGAAGCGGCTGAGGCCGTGCCCGCGGAAAGCGAGTGCCGGAACGGAAAGCAGCCATTTAAAACCCCTTGATTATTCCGTTCTTCGAGAAAACAAATAAGAAAGATGCTTGACTAATGATAAGAAAGCGTCCGCATGGAGCGCAAAATCCGATATACCTAAGATGAAATGAATTTATATTTTTTAATTAACATAAAAATTCATTTGTCTAATACCTAAAACGGCACTGGAAATTATCCAGTGCCATTTTTCTGTTCTATCGGGTGCCTGCGGCTCAATTCAACAATCCGGTTCGACGGATGGGTATAGATTCCGATGGAAAGGTCTTGCGCTGCGTGATGCATAGCAACCGCAACACGCCGTGCGCTGATTGGCTTGTACTTTTGCAGCGGTCCGATCAGCAGAGGACTGAACAATGGGCTTAACAGAGCCGCAGCTTTTTCGCCGAGCCTGAATTCTTTGCGGTCTCCGAGCAGCAAGGATGGCTGGAAAATATGGAGCGCGGGAAAGCCGTTTTTCTTCAAAGCATCTTCTAATTGGCCTTTGGTGCGGCTATAGAATACTTTGGACTTTGAATCGGCGCCGAGCGCTGAAATAACCAGGAATTTTTGCGCATCTTGCTCTTTTGCCAATTGCGCGAGTTTGGCCGGGTATTCGAAATCCACTTTTCTGAACGCTTGCTGGGAGCCTGCTGCTTTAATCGTGGTGCCTAAGCAGCAAAAAACGTCATCAGCAGCAAGCAGTTCGCGGCAATTTTCAAGCCGATCGAAGTCTACGACTATTTGTTCCAGCTTAGGGTGCATAATGTCGAGATGGCGGCGGCCGATTATTTTGACAGAATCATAATGAGGGCTTTCCAGCAAAATATGCAGCAGCTCATTTCCGACCAGGCCGCTGGCACCTGCAAGCAGCGCGGTTTTAGTAGCATGTTCCATGGGATCCTCTCCATTCTTATCAATCAAGCTCGTGTTATTGATTATACTACTGAATACTTTAAGTCAGAAAGGATTTCAACTATTGCAATGGGGGAATGGTTAAATGTGAAGAGAGGAGTGGCAGGCATGACGGAATTTCTTTTTATTTTACTTTACTCATCCATCATGTGGCTGGCAATTGAAATTGCAGTAATGCTTTTTGCAGCGACAGGGCTGGATAAACCGATCGCCCGCTATCAGGTGATTTCCATGCTGACGGCCACTGGTTTTACATCGGAAGAGTCCAAACTGATTGTCGACCACCCGATTCGCAGAAGAATCAGCGCGGCGGTCATTTTGTTCGGCTATTTCTCACTGGCGGTCATGATTTCTTCCATTGCCACGATCTTGTCCAACGATTTGAGGATAAACGTACTTTTTATGGTAATTGCAGTTTTTCTGACAATCCTGCTATTTTTGAAAAGTGGGATGGTAAAAACCTTTTTGACTGATAAATTCGAACACGAAATGGATGAAGAATACGATTTGGAAGATTGGCCGCTAAAAACCGCATTATCGCTTGAAGATCATGATATGGTCGCGCTGCTGGAAATTCAGGATGATTCTGAATACTTGGGACAGATAGCGGAAAAGCTACTGGATAGGGATGATGACATTCACCTGCTTTTCATCAGAAGAGGCGATTCCATCGTTAGAAAATTGGTTTTTGAGGAAACTTTGCAAACCGGCGACTTGGTGATGATTTTTGGAGATAAAGAAACGATAAAGAGCAGATTTAGCGATATACTTTCGGATAAAAGGCTATAACTTCAGTGTGCAGCAAGAATCGCCAGTAACCCGTTTTCAAATTTCTTTGCTTTTCGAGTGAACAGCGTACAATAGAGGAAAGCGGAGAATGAAAGGACGAATTGTATGAAACCAGTAATTGTAGCCGAAAAGCCGAGCCAGGCCAAAGCCTATGCCGAAGCGTTCAAAACGTCCAAACGGGATGGCTATTTGGAAATAGCGCCAGATGCGATTTTTCCGGAAGGCGCCTTTATCACATGGGGAATCGGCCATCTGGTGGAGTTGAAAGAGCCGAAGGCCTACGACCCAAAATGGGGGCGCTGGAAGCTCGAGGCGCTGCCAATCCTGCCTGAAAAATACCAATTCCAGGTCGCGAGAGGGAAATCGCAGCAATTCAATATTATTAAAAGATTGATTTCACAAACCGATACGGTCATCAATGCGTGCGACGTTGACCGGGAAGGTTCCAATATTTTTTACAGCATTTACTACCAGACAGGTGTGAAAAACAAGAAAATCCAGCGGTTGTGGATCAATTCACTTGAAGTGGACGAGGTCCGGAAAGGCTTTCAGCAATTGCGCGACAATAAGCAGGATCTGCTGCTCTACCAGGAAGCGCGGGCACGCCAAATCAGTGATTGGCTGGTCGGCATGAACGGCTCCCGCCTATACTCCTTGCTGCTGCAGGAGAAAGGCATACATGAAGTATTCGCCATCGGAAGAGTGCAGACACCGACTGTCTTTCTGGTCTATCAGCGCGCGATGGAAATCGAGTCTTTCGTGCCGGAACCGTTTTATGAGATTGAAGGCGTCTTCACTGCCGAGAAAGGACGTTATAAAGGGAAAGCCAAGTTCAAAGTGAAAGAACGGCGTGAAGCAGAAGATTTGCTGCAGAAACACCATATCACCGGAAAAGCGGAAGGCACAGTAGCCCAATTGAAAACAGTGGAAAAACGGATGCCCCCGCCGATGCTGCATTCTTTATCGACCTTGCAGGCAACTGCCAACCGCAAATGGAAATACAGCCCGGCGAAAGTGCTGTCGGTCATGCAGGGGCTGTATGAGAAGAAATTGGTAAGCTATCCGAGGACAGATGCCCAACACATTACACCGGCGGAATTCAGCTATGTGGCGGGACAAGTGGAATCCTATCAAAAACTGATCGGCGCTGAATTTCCTGTAGCGTCAAAATCGCCGAAAAAGCGATTTGTCGACAGCGCAAAAGTCCAGGAGCATTATGCCATCATTCCCACCAAGTCCATTCCGACTGCAAGAAAATTGGAAGGCTTGGCGCGCGATGAACGGAATCTGTATGAGGAAGTGCTGCGGACGACATTGGCGATGTTCCATCGGGATTACCGTTATGCGGAAACAAAAGTGACCACAGAAGTAAATGGTTTGGCATTCTTGACGACTGGAAAAACGGATCTTGATCAAGGTTGGAAAGACTTGTTTCCGGCTGCAAAAGAAGCGAAACAGGAACCGCCGTTGCCGGAACTGCGCGAGCAGGAAGCGGTAAAGGCTGACGTAGCTGTAAAGGAAGGCATGACAACACCTCCGAAACCGTATACGGAAGGCCAATTGATCGCCATGATGAAAACCTGCGGCAAATATGTCGACGATGTAGAAGACACCGAGATCCTTAAGGAAATTGAGGGGCTTGGAACAGAAGCGACGCGCAGCGGCATCATCGAGACGATCAAGCGCCACGAATACATTGAAGTGAAGAAAAACATCGTTTCGATTACCGGCAAAGGCCGAATCCTGTGCCAGTCGATTGAAGGAAATCTGCTGTCGAGCCCTGCGATGACGGCAAAATGGGAAACGTATCTGAAGAAAATCGGCAAAGGGGAAGGATCTCCGGAAGTGTTCCTGGCGACGATTGCAAAATTCATCCACAAACTGCTTGAAGATGTCCCTGCACAGATGAAGCACAATGGATTGCCGGATAAGCTGGCGATGCCGGACAGCAAAGAAGAAATCGCTTTGTGCCCACGCTGTAAAAAAGGCATGATCATCTCGCGCAAAGGCTCATACGGCTGCACGGAATACGACAATGGCTGCAAGCAATCGTTTCCAAATGTGTTTTTGAAAAAGCGGCTGACTGCGAAGCAAGTGGAGTATTTGTGTACAAAAGGAAAAACGCCGGTCATCAAAGGTTTTGTATCAAAAAACGGCAAAAAGTTTAATGCCAAGCTGGTGCTGGAAGATGGAAAGCTGAAAATGGAATTTTAATTGTGTGAAATCCGGGTATAGAGTCAAAAAGCGTACGGGAGAGGATGAGTGAAATGAAAACGATAACCTTATTCGTCAAAGAAGCCACTTCTGAAAAGCCGATCCGAGCTCTTGAAGCGATCATTATTGCAATGGATGGAGTTGAACGCGCATTGGTTGATACAGCGGATGGCGAAGTGAAAATCTCGTTCGATGAAAAAGTTTTGGGCCAGGAGCAGCTTATTGAAAGAATACGGCAAGACGGCTTTCATATTGTTTGAAACCAAAGATAATCTGAGGTAAACTTAATTTGCTTGGAAAACAATAGTGTTTCCATTTTATTGTCATTGAAATATGGTTTAACAGGCATAAGGATGCCGACATCCTTCAGAATGCTTGCATAAGTTTCATAAAGAATAGACTTTGGTGAAATGTTACAGACAATAGAGCTGCTGACAAAGCCGAAAAGGATCCCTAGGACCCTTTTCGGCTTTTTTACGTTTTTCTTCAGAAAGAGGTGAGCTTCATGCAATTCTTCATTGATCACAAATACAAGAAAATTCATCAAAGAGTTCATGCAGGAGACAAGTGTGGATTTGTAAAAACGCCGATTGATAAGCGCGAATTCACAGACGCTGAGAACTATGTGGAAAGTTTGAAAGACGACAGAAGATATGAATTATGTGAGTATTGCCAAACCGTTCAGATTGAAATTGATTGAACGATTCTATACTTAGATGCACGCCATAAAGCCCTCCGGCTAAGTGAGGGTTTTTATGGTGCGCTTTAATTGTGTACATGTTTTTCGGCCAAAGGAGCAGATAGGAAATGGCAGCAGAAAGAACCATGGAAAAAGAAATTGGGAGTTTTATCTCTACAAGGCTTCGGAATTATTTCGGGAAAGGCCCGGCATCAGTTTATGTGGCCGTCAACTCCCCTTTCATCGCTATTCAACTTCGAGGCTTTTTGGCGCCTGCGGAGAAAATTCTCTTAAGGCAAAATGAATTTCGGCGTGTGTTGGAAATCAGGGAATTGCTGATGAAAGATCTAAAACCGGAAATAGCAATGGAGGTAAGGAAGCTCTGTGGATTTTCCACAAACGAGATGTATATCGATTGGAATCTGGAAGAGCAGACAGGGCTGATCCTGGTTGTATTGGATAGCGGCAGCGGCAAGGGTGAATGCAAATGGCCGCTAGAAATTGATGAACATGCATTCCGTGATACCCTTCAGCAAATCAGCGATAAGACGTATAAACAGCCGGAAGAAACGGAAATTTTCTGGTTGAATCACCGTACGGTTTTATTGCGGCATTCCGGAATTTTTATGAAAATAGAAAAAGAATTGATCAAAGCCGGATTTTCAGAAGAGCTGAAGCTGGTGAAGCGTCCGCTTGAACGGACCTTGCTGCGGCAGTTGGTATGGAAAGCGGCAGTCAGCCGCGATGTTCAGGAAGTGTTTATCGATTGGCATTTGGAAGAAGATAAAGGCTATATTGTACTTCTGCTGGAAAATCATGAAAAAAGATAGGGGCTGCCGGGCGTTTTTCTCGGCAGCTCCTATCTTTTTCAGTGCAAGTCATTCGTACTTGCCTTTCAGCGGCACAAACAATACATTATCAATAACGGTTTTATGAAGCTTGCCTTTTTCGTCCTTTTCCACCAGCTGCAAATCTTGCAGGAAGGAACTGCCGACCGGAATCAGCATTTTTCCGCCAGGTTTCAATTGCTCGATCAATTCCTGCGGTATGATCGCAGCGGCGGCAGTGACCATGATGCGGTCATACGGAGCGTGTTCAGCCCAACCAAAGCTGCCGTCATCAAGCTTGAAATGGATATTGGCAAAACCGGCTTCAGCTAAGCGTTTTTGGGCGCTGTTATGCAATTCGGCAATGCGTTCTACGGTATAGACAGAAGCAGCGAACTTGGCGAGCAACGCAGTTTGGAAGCCGGAACCTGTTCCGATTTCCAATACTTTTGAAGTGGGCTGGAGATCTAGCGCAAGTGTCATCTCCAAGACGAGCGAGGGTTGAGAAATGGTTTGCTGATGGCCGATCGGAATCGCTTCATCCAAACCTGCAAGCTCTTTGTGTTTATCCATGAAAAAACTGCGGTCTAAATTGCGGAAATAGGCAATGATTTCTTTTTTTCGGCTGTCCATATTCTTCACTCACTTTCCGATTAGGATAGGGTGGACTGGATTCGCTCTATATAGTTCATTGTAATACGAATTCATTTTTTTACCTATTTTTTTGCGGTCCAAATTTTATTCGAGGAGGGATCAGGATGGAAGGAAATCAGCCGGAAATGGCTGCAATAGAAAGAGAAATAGCAGAAGCACATGGCGATTTTGAAACCGCCACGTTCGGTATGGGGTGTTTCTGGGGACCGGAAGCGCGTTTCGGCAGCTTGCCCGGGGTGCTGCGCACACGGGTAGGCTACGCAGGGGGCACGACATTGAATCCGGTTTACCGCCAGATGGGGGACCATAGCGAAACCCTGCAAATTGATTTTGATCCGGCTGTGCTGCCGTACGAAGAAATACTGCGGCATTTTTGGGGAAATCATTATCCAAACCGCGATGAGTATAAAGGGCGGCAGTATATTTCCTTACTGCGCTTCCATTCTGTCCGGCAGCAGGAGACGATTATCCGGATCAAGGAAGAAATGGAAAACCGGCTCGGCGAGAAAATTGAAACGGAGATTGCGCCTTACCAGGATTTCACATTAGCGGAAGAACGGCACCAAAAGTATTATTTAAAACGCTATCCACGGATCCTTGATCAGTTGGCGCAGCATTACCCCGATGCAGAGAGTTTTCAGGATTCAATTTTTGCCGCGAGGCTGAACGGCTTCGCCAAAGGCTTCGGCAACCGGGAGAAATTGAAGGAAGAAATAATGGGCTGGAACATCAGCGAAGAAAGCCGGCGCGTGCTGGTGGAAACTTTGATGGCGATCAAATGGTGAGCGAAAGATTCCGTTTTTGCGGAGTCTTTTTTTCTTGGATAAAAGCTGGCACTGTAAGGTTTACATTCTTTTGAAACGCTAACAAGAATTTCAAGCAGGAATCAGCTGGCTGGATGGAGAAATGAGAATTGAAGGTATAAGGGGGGAATAAGATGGCAATGGAAGAAATGGATTTGCTATGGCTGTTGCTGCCGATTGTGTTGATCCAATTGGCTTTAATGATTTTCGCTTTAGTGGATCTGGTGAAAAATCCGAATCCGAACGGACCGAAATGGATGTGGGCGCTGATTATTGTGCTGATCAATATCATCGGCCCGATTGTTTACTTTGTTGTTGGGAGGCGTAATTATTGAACATGCTGGAAGCCAGAAGGCTGACGAAACGTTATGGCGGTGAATTAGCGGTTGACCAGGTATCCTTCACGCTGGAAGAAGGCACGGCGACCGCCTTGATCGGTCCTAACGGCGCTGGCAAAACGACTACATTATCAATGCTTGCCGGATTGCTGAAACCGACTGAGGGAAGCGTTGAATGGGATGCCCATTCCGGCATCGGCTTCCTGCCGCAGCACCCGCAATTTTTCCCGTGGCTGACGGCCATCGAGTTCACAGAAATGGCGGCGAAAATCAGCGGAGTGGAGGCTAAGCTGGCCAGAAAGCAATCGGAACGGACACTTGAATTTGTCGGCTTGGGCCAAGCCATGAATAAAAAAACAGGAACTTTTTCCGGAGGCATGAAACAGCGCTTGGGCCTCGCACAGGCGATTGTCCACCAACCTAAATTGCTGCTGCTGGACGAACCGGTTTCTGCATTGGATCCGACAGGTCGCCGGGAAGTGATGGATTTGTTGAAATCGCTCCAAGGGCAGACGACGATTCTGTACTCGACGCATATTCTGAACGATGCAGAAGAGATGACAGACCAGGTGTTGTTCATGCAACGCGGCAAGCTGGTGGAACAAGGGTCGCTCGCTGAAGTTAAAAAGCGCCATGCCAATCCGCAAATCCGCATCGGTTTTGATAACAGCGAACATGCAGCACGTTTTTTGCAAAGCAATCCCTGGCAAGCTGAAGTTAAAGGCGCATCGATTTGGCTGCCGGCAAGTGGCGGGCCATCCATGGAGGAAGTGCTGCGTGTAATTGCTTCAGATCCAGCAGGCGTGAACGCTGTTGAACGGCAATCTGCCACGCTTGAGGAAATATTCTTGAAGGTGGTGGGCGCAAGATGAAGCAATTGGGCGTACTTTTCCAAAAAGAATGGCGAGAAAATCTGCGGAATTATAAAATTTTCTGGATTCCGGCTGTTTTCATTCTATTCGGCATCATGGAACCAGTGACGAATTATTTCCTGCCGCAAATACTGGATTCGGTCGGAAATCTGCCGGACGGGGCAGTCATCGAAATTCCACCGCCGGAACCGGCGCAAATACTGGCTGCTGTGTTGGGGCAATATCAATTAATCGGCATGCTCGTGTTGATATTGGCTTATATGGGAACGATTGCTGGTGAACGAAAAAGCGGGACAGCGACGCTGCTGTATGTGCGGCCGCTGTCTTTCACTTCATATTTTTTGAGTAAATGGATGATCGCAGGTTTGATCGCCATTATAAGCGTATGGTCCGGTTTGCTCGCGGCCTATTATTATACATTCCTATTATTCGAACAAGTGGACTTCGTGAAATTCATCCAATTTGCTGCAACTTACAGCGTGTGGATTTTGCTGGTGGTGTCCATTGTTCTAGCAGCGAGCGCCGCATTGCCGAATCCGGGGTTTGCTGCGGCAGTGGCTCTGGCAGTGGTTTTTCTGGCGCAGCTGGGAGATGGGCTCCTTGGAGCGTATTGGACGGTTTCGCCGGTGAAGATCCCGAATTATGCGGCCCAATGGCTCGTAGATGGGCCGGTGCGCGCAGATTTTTGGTGGGCGCTGGGCATTGCGCTGCTCCTCATCGCAATGGCCGTAACATTCGGCGTCTGGATGTCCCGCAAAAATGCAGCAGACACAAAAGTGTAATCACCTCAGCACATATACCGAGGAGCCTGGCTAAAAATGCCAGGCTCCTTTTCTTTGCGCATTGCACGCTTTGCTTGAACACGAACTTTTTTGGGGGTTCTGTTAAAATGAAAAAAAGGGGCCGGTTGATTTGATTCATCACATTGAACTGAATGTTTCCGATTTGAAGAAATCGAGGGAATTCTACGCGGCGCTGTTGCCTGAATTGGGGTATTCGATCTATCAGGAATGGCCCGAGGGCTTCAGCTACAGGAATGGCCACAGCTATGTGGTGTTCGTGCAAACGGCTGAAAATTTCCTGTCCCACCCTTACCACCGCAAAGCTCCCGGCCTCAATCACCTCGCTTTTCATGCGGCGGCGCCAGCTGTTGTAGACCGTTTAGCTGGCAAGATGAGAGGTTTGGGCGTGTCTATGCTCTACGAGGACCGTTACCCATATGCTGGAGGCCCTCATCATTACGCTGTTTTCATGGAAGATCCGGATCGGATGAAGATTGAAATTGCCGCAGACGGGAGTGCTGAAAGCGATGTCTGACAAAAATTCAAGCCGCTTCCTTGTGGCTTTCAATAAAATCGAGAAATTGCTGAAAGAAATCAATGCTTCAAAGGATTACGTAACGTTTTTCAAATCAATCGATCTGGCTAGCAGAAAGAACGCCACAGTCAGAAAATACGAAGATGATCTGCGGGAATTCGCCGATTTGCGCAACGCCATTGTCCATCATCGGACTTCGACAGAATACGTTATTGCTGAACCGCATACGGAAATTGTAGAATTGATAGAGCAGATTGAAGTATTATTGTCCCAGCCGGTAACTGTCGGTGTGATGTTTGCACGCCAGGTGCATACGTTCCAAGCGGACGACACATTGGCGAAAGTACTGCGCATCGTCCGGGCTAAGGGTTTTATGCAATGGCCTATTTATGACGGAGAAGAATTTGCCGGTTTGATTACGTCGGGCGGCATCGCGCGCTGGCTCATCCAAACGAGGGAAGAAGAAACTATTTCCCGGGAAATAACGACAATGCGTGACATTCTGCAACATGAGAAAGACGGCCGCAACCACCGGTTCATCGCTTCGGCGACATCCGTTTACGAAGCGGAGGAAATATTCAAGGAATCGGTGCTCTCAGGAGGCGGACTTGAAGCGCTGCTCATCACAAGAAATGGCAGCAAAAAAGAACAATTGACGGGAATCATTACGCCGATTGACTTGATTAAGATTGAATAGAGGTTATTAAAACATGAAAAAACTGATCATCCTGCTGTTGCTCATCGCTTTTGTCTGGAGCTTCATCTGGGTTAATAATAATTGGATTCAAACAACGGAATATACCTTGTCGTCTGCAGAGCTGCCAGCTGCTTTTGACGGCAAAAGGGTTGTGCAGGTATCGGATCTCCACAACGCCAATTTCGGAAAAGGGCAGTCATCGTTGATTGAAAAAGTGGAAGCTGCCGACCCGGATGCCATTTTCCTGACAGGGGATTTGATCGACAGCAACCGCTACGATCTGGAAACCAGTTTGACGCTGGTTGACGCGTTGGTTGAGATGAGCGAAGTGTATTTTGTGCTGGGGAATCATGAAGTGGCGGTCAATAAAATCGACGAAATTACAGCGGCGCTGGAAGAGCGCGGTGTTACTGTATTGATGAACGACAAGGTGCAATGGGAAGAAGGCGGGGAAACGGTGCAGATTGCCGGCATCAACGACCCGTTGTTCAATGTCGATTTGACGGAAGAGGACTTTACGAGAGATGCATTAGCTGAAACGGCATTGACGGACGACTTCACATTGTTATTGGCGCACCGGCCGGAAATGTTCAGTATTTACGTGGAACAGGGCATTGATCTGGTATTCGCCGGCCATGCCCATGGCGGACAGGTACGCATACCGGGCCTTGGCGGTTTGATCGCGCCTGGGCAAGGATGGTTTCCAACGATGACCGAAGGGATTTTCCGCAAAGAGGCTACACAGCTTGTTTTAAGCCGCGGCCTTGGGAATAGCGGATTTCCGGTCAGGGTTTTCAATCTGCCGGAAGTTGTAGCGGTGACGCTGGAAAAAGAATGAGGAGGTGCCCATTTGGATACATCGTTTAAAATGGAGACACAGGTTTTCAATTACCGTGTGGCCGCAGTGTGGATCGAGAACGGCCACGTTCTGCTGCACAAGCAGACAAAAGAGTCCTATTGGGCGCTGCCCGGCGGACGGGCGGAAATGCTAGAGGACTCGAAAAGCTGCCTGGTGAGGGAAATGGCTGAAGAGCTGGATACAGCGGTGTCTGCCAGCCGGCTGTTGTGGGTGGCAGAAAACTTTTTCACCTACAATGCGAAGCAGTATCATGAACTCGGTTTTTATTACGAAGTGGAGCCAGTGGACGGCGCCAGCCATTTCCGTGAAGGCCCTTTTTTCGGACCTGAAGGCGAACGCCTGACCTATCAATGGATGCCGCTTAGTGAAATCGGCCAAGTCGAGCTTTATCCAGAATTTCTGCGTTCCGGCTTAAAAGAGCTCCCTGACAGTATCGAACATGTCATCATTGCAGAAGATGCGCTTTAATAGACCATTCAGGAGGCGTTTACGGTGATCAGGAAAAAAGAAGTCACATTGCATTGCTATACGCCGAAAGTGGACGTTCAATACGACCTGCCTTCGGAGCAGCGGGAATTTACCGGTTTGCCGCAGGATATCATCCGGCGGGATGCGGAAAATCCGCTGAAGCATTTCATCGTTATCAAAGCACGCGGCCAAGTGGCAGGTTTTTTTGAACTCGATGAATCGGATGACCGCAAAGCCTATTCCGATAACCCGCATACCTTGCTGCTGAGGGGCTACTCCGTAGACCCGGCTTTCCAAGGGCAGGGCATCGCAACAGGTTCGATTTATGCACTGCCTGATTTTACCCGCCAAGAGTTCCCGGAGGCTGACGAAGTGGTGCTTGGCGTCAATGCACGCAACACGCCGGCTCAGCGTATTTACCAACGGGCCGGATTTGAAGATACCGGGAGGCGCCTGATGCGCTCCAAAGGCGAACAAATCGTCATGTCTTTACGAGTGAAAGCTGCTGAAAAGAGCGGCTGACGCTCTTTTTTTTCGCCTTCAAAGCAGCGCTCAGGCAAAATAAAGATGCTTATGGAGGCTGCAGCCGGGGTTGAAGCGGCTGTTGCATGACGGGCATACCGACGCACATTCGAGGTATTCCTGGATGGCCAATTGATGGCCGCAGGATCCGCAAAGCACGGCTTTTTCATCGAACCGCTCCTTCGGCCAGACCGCGGCTTTTCCGCAGCCGGTCGCTTCGTGGCATTCGAAGCATGCGTAATACAATCCGCAGCAATAAAATTTGATGGCGATCCGATCAATTTCCGAATGCCAATGAACGCATCTTGTTTCTTCATCGACTTGAAGCCCTAAGACCTTTTGTGTATGCGGCATCATTTCTCCCCCTATCTTCCGCAAAATCAGAAATCTGCGAAGTTTTCTCTTTTTTATGCTACTATGAAATGGACAATTAATCGAATCGAATTCTTCGGGGCAAGGTGAAATTCCTTACCGGCGGTGAGCAGAGAACTGTAAGTCCGTGACCCGATCTTGAAAAGATGTCCAGACAGAAAGCGGCTGGGTGTTCTTCAAGGCGGTGGAGCTGGTGAAAATCCGGCACCGACAGTGAAAGTCTGGATGGGAGAAGAATTCGAGCGCTTATTTTGTCGTACCCTTTTTTTAGCTCTTTAACGGCACGGCTCCGTTTCTGACAACGAAATAGAGTTTATTCGGCGTGCCTTTGATGCGGCTTGCAAATCCCCTATAGAAATTCCTTTCCTTGCCACCCGACTGCCCCTTGGTGGAAAGAATCCTTTTAGCAGTACCTAATTTAATGCGGTCATTGGACCGCAGCATCGGAGCTTCATGGCTTTTACAAAGGAGCGTGATTCAATGTTCACCGGAATTGTGGAAGAAGTGGGCCGCGTAGCATCTGTGCGGTCAAAGCCCCAGGCAATGGAGCTGACCATTTCGTGTTCGCTTGTTTTAGAAGACGCCAAACGTGGAGACAGCATCTCCATCAATGGCGTCTGCTTGACTGTGTCATCAATGACGCCTAACACCTTTACGGTCGACGTCATCCCGGAAACGGTCAAGTCCTCTACAATGCACGGGCTGAAAAGCGGTTCAAAGGTCAACCTTGAGCGTGCAATGCCTGCAAATGGCAGATTCGGCGGCCATTTTGTCAGCGGCCATATTGACGGCGTGGGTGTCATCCGTTCGGTCAAAAAAGAGGCGAATGCCGTAACGAAGTCGATCGAAGTCAAACCCGAACTCATGAAGTACATGATGATGAAAGGTTCGATTGCGGTTGACGGCACATCGCTGACGATTTTCGGCCTCGGCCATAACACCGTAACAATTTCACTGATTCCCACCACACAGGAAGATTCGCTGCTGGGTGCTAAAGGAATCGGCGAATCCGTCAACATCGAATGCGATATGCTGGCGAAGTACACAGAACGCATCCAGACGGCAGAACCGAAAATCAGCCGCGGCTGGCTTGCGGAAAACGGATTTTAATGGAGGCGGAAAAAATGTTCTATACAGTTGAAGAAGCTGTCCATGATTTGAAAAACGGCAAAGCGATCATCGTCATTGATGATGAAAACAGGGAAAATGAAGGCGATTTTATCGCCTTGGCGGAATTCGCTACACCGGAAATCGTCAATTTGATGGCGACGGAAGGCCGCGGCTTGATCTGCGTCCCTGTGGAGGAAACAATTGCCAAACGCTTGAAGATCGGTTTGATGACCGACAACAACACGGATGAGTACGGCACCGCCTTCACCATCAGCATCGACCACCGCGAAACAACGACAGGCATCAGCGCTTTTGAACGTTCGCATACGATCATGGGTCTGCTTGATCCGGCTGCAAAACCATCTGACTTCAAGCGCCCCGGCCATATTTTTCCGCTGATTGCAAAAAAAGGCGGCGTACTGCGCCGGGCTGGGCACACGGAAGCGGCTGTGGACCTGGCGAAATTGGCAGGCTCTGCACCGGCTGGCGTCATTTGCGAAATTATGAATGCTGACGGCACAATGGCGCGCGTCGATGATTTGCAGGAAGTCGCAAAACGCCTCGGCATGGGCATTCTGACCATCCAGGATTTGATCGCCTATAAGCGCAAAAACGAAAAATTGATCAAACGTGAAGTGGAAGTTCAATTGCCTACGGATTACGGTGATTTCCGCGCTGTCGGCTATACCGAAGTGCTCACCGGACAAGACCACGTGGCATTGGTGAAAGGGGAAATCGATCCTGGCAACCCGGTGCTCGTGCGCGTCCATTCGGAATGCCTGACGGGAGACGTCTTCGGTTCGCATAAATGCGATTGCGGCACCCAGCTGCATGCCGCCCTTAAACAGATCAACGATGCCGGAGCCGGAGTTTTGCTGTATATGAGGCAGGAAGGGCGCGGCATCGGCCTGATCAATA
Source organism: Planococcus koreensis (assembly GCF_004761975.1). Classification (GTDB taxonomy): domain Bacteria; phylum Bacillota; class Bacilli; order Bacillales_A; family Planococcaceae; genus Planococcus; species Planococcus koreensis. Next base: position 16,138 of record NZ_RQII01000032.1, read on the forward strand.
AACTGAAAGCATACGAATTGCAGGAACAGGGCTATGACACGGTGGAAGCCAACGAAAAACTCGGCTTTGCCGACGATTTGCGCGATTACGGAATCGGTGCGCAAATCCTGCGGGACCTTGGCGTCCAGAAGATGAAATTGCTGACCAACAACCCGCGGAAAATTGCGGGCATCGGCGGCTATGGACTCGAAGTGGTCGAGCGGTTGCAGATTGAAACGCCGACCAATAAGGACAATGAAGCATACATGAAAACAAAAAAAT
>NZ_RQII01000033.1 GCF_004761975.1 Planococcus koreensis
TGCAACGTGGTAGCTGTCGGCATCTCGATGATGTTTTTTCTGCAGAAGCAATCCCTTCATAGATCATCTGCGCGTTATTGGGGCGGGACCACATGATCTTCTGGCGACACGAAAATCAGCGCCGGGCATTGAACCTTCGGCAAGTCTTCGCGCACGATGTCCATGAACACCAGGATCTGCTTGACCGAGGCAACCGGCGTCTTATCATAAGCCAATTCCACGATTCCCGCTTTTTGATGTCTGAGCCGATGGGTTTTTATGTGTGTTAATCGCAAATTGTTCACTAAGCACATCGTAATCGATTATTTACGCAAATCGTATTTCTGCGCTACATCACCAGCAAATTCCACCGATGTCCGTCCAGATCGCAAAATCCCGCTCCGTACATGCCGTTTCGTTCACCAGGCTCCGCAAAAATAATTCCGCCCGCCGTAGCCGCTTTATGCGTCAACTCCTGGACTTCGTCTTCATTTTCCACTGAAATGGAAATCAAAAACTCCGTACAGGTTTCCGTATCCGCAATCGTGTTATTTGTGAACGACATAAATGTCTCTTCCGGAAACAACATGACCATCGCGTTATGGCTGCCAATGACGACGCCTGCCATTGCATCGCTATCTGAAAACCGTTCATTGAGCCTGAATCCGAGTGATTTGAAAAAGCCTTTCGATTTCTCCAAATCTTTAACCGGCAGATTGATCCAGCATTCTTTTGCCAATGCAATTCCCCCTCAATTTGAATTTTCGTGCCGCTCCACAAGCTGTATTAACGCCATTATAAAGCGTATTGGGAGCTATTGCCACACGATTTTAGCGGTTCCCCCTCCCTTGCGCTTTCCTCCTTATAGCAGTATAGGGCTGTCACCGATTAACGGATGAAGGCACCCTATCCACTCCCATCCTATTGATTCTTGCTGATGAAAATAAAATATGCTGAAATAACACCGGCTTATACTTAAAATCTTATTGAATCTTGCTGCAGGGACTTTTGTTGAGGATATACAACTACGCCAGTGCTTCTGTTCAAGGAAAGTCCACTTTGCATTTATTCCAATCTATTATATAGTATGCGTATTAACGCTCGATGAACGTGATGAACACGTCTCATACGACCCAACTCCTTGAACTGGTTACCAAACTAAAGGCGTGACTTGTGACCCGTGATGCAGAAGCAGCGGATCTTCCATGTTCATCGCTTATGAAGGGCTAATTGAACGCGTTAGTTAAGTTGCTTATGCATCTCCCGTAGCATTTGGAGCTTCCTTAAATAAGAGTAGCGATTGTTCAATTCTCATGAAGTTAATTTCATGCAGGAGGAGATAAAATGATGGAAAAAAACAACTTATTAAGAATGGATAATGTCGGCATTGTTGTAGAATCCCTGGATGATGCAATCTCTTTTTTCGAGGAGATTGGCTTGAAACTCGAAGGCAGAACCATGGTTGAAGGTGCGTGGGCTGGCCGTGTGACGGGATTGGGTTCCCAGAGCGTAGAGATTGCTATGATGGTGACACCTGATGGACATAGCCGGATCGAACTTTCGCGATTCCTCAAGCCGCCTGTGATAGCAGATCACCGGACCGCTCCTGTAAATGCACTTGGCTATTTGCGTGTCATGTTCACTGTTGAAAACATAGACGAAATGGTTTTAAGGCTCACTAAGCACGGTGCTCAGCTCGTTGGTGAAGTGGTTCAGTACGAGGACTCGTATCGGCTTTGCTATATTCGTGGAACCGAAGGGATTCTAATCGGCCTGGCGGAACAACTCGGCAATACTCATGCAAGTGACGATTTATCATAAAGCTGTGTGAAATGAGTCGTTGAATGAACACAGGACAAAAAAAGCAGCAGTTCCTCGCTTGTAGAGGAACTGCTGCTTTTTTTAGTAAAGAGGCCTTGCTCCTCTAAATCTTATTTGTCATTAAAGGGCAGTGCTTTTCACCTTTCACTTCTTAAATCAGGTAAGAAATAAATGAGCATACACCTCTTCCTGATTCTTGTTTCAATTGTTCTTAAATTCTTTGAAAAAATCAACTTAGCACGGATAAATATCGATAAATCTATCGATTCTTGCGAAACAGGATTAATTTTATTTAATAATTTATTGATTTCATAAATAAAACCTATTAATTCTTGATATAATTGGATTTAAGAAACTTTGGGGTGAAAAGAGTGGAAAACATCATGAATCCTTTGCAAACCTACCATACAGCGGGCCACATCTTCGCCGCTATGGGCCAAATTTATACGAAACCGCTCCATCAGCATGCGGATGCGTGTGAGATGTTGTTGGTGGCATCCGGAACCGGCATCTTCACCATCAATGGAAAAAGCTACCGTGCTGGACCCGGGAGCATCGTGTTATGCAATGCTGGCGACTGGCAAGAAGCACGGGTGGACCCCCGCTCCCCTTTCCAAGCGTTGTACCTTTCCTGTTCCGGAACTTTGGCAGAAGGCTTGCCAATCAGCCACGTCCGTAACCAGCAACTGGCTCCTGTTCAATTTTTGCGTGTCTTTTCAGAATTGCAGTCATTGCTTGAACGGATTATCCAGCAACAGCAAGACCGAACCATGCTCCGCCATTTGCTTGCGCTGTTCTTCTGCACGCTTGAACGCGCCTTGGCACCTGCCGCAGCAAACGAAACGCCGGATATTGATCAAGTGATCCGCAAAGCGCAGCATTATATAGAAGAGAATCATTCACGTGACATCACGCTGGAAAACTTATCTATGGAGCTGGGCTTGAACAAATACGCCTTCGCGCGCCTGTTCAAAGAGTTGACGGGTGTCAGCCCAATCCAATACGTGATCCAGTGCCGCATGCAGACCGCACAGCATCTGTTATTGACAACAGCCGGCACCATTCCGGAAATCGCCGCTCAGACGGGCTATAAAAGCGCCACGCATTTCCAGCAGGCGTTCAAGAAAGCGGTCGGCACGTCGCCTGGGGTATTCCGCAGGGAATCGACCGCTCCTCGTCCTTAGCTGATAAATAAAACAATCTGCCTTCATTTACTGAAAGCAGATTGTTTAAATTCTTCGTTATTTATTCTTTCAGTTCTTCAAAACAATTGAAAACCCATGTTGCTTTATTAGTGATTGTTGAACTGGCTTTGATTATAAGACTCTTCCATAACACTTTTCCAAACTTCCCGTAAATTCAGGATTTCCTTTTTGCCGTTCCCATAAAAGGAAGAGCCGTGCATGATCGCGAGCGTACTCGGGTCGAGTTCACTTAGGTTCTGCAAAATCCTATCGGTCTTTTGATTATAAGGCACATACCCTGCAAGCGGCCCTTCCTCGAATTCTAGCAAAGCCCCCCTTGCCCGCTCCGCCAAACTTTCCTTCGTTAATGGTTCCGTATCACCGTTATGGTGAAATAAATCCGATGTTAATAAAGTCCGGTCGCTTTCTTCAAAGAACAAACCTGCATCCCAGCCATGCGGCACGTGCGGCGTGCTGATGTAACGCAATTTCTTCTTGCCAATGTTTAACACATCTTCGTTTTGCAAGACATGGGCAGGCCGATCAGCAAAGTCGTTTATGTTCACCATTCCGCTGACTAACCCGGTCACTGCTTGTGATTGAGGAGCAATTTCCAACCATTGGTTTAACGCGCCGCATTCATCCGATTCAAAATGGCTGAATCCGATCCACCGTAGCTCGCTTGGATCAATAAGTCTGGCCACTGCTTCTTGCATTTCCGGAAAAAAAGCCTTAAATCCGGTGGCAAACAACAGAGGTTCTGCATCCTTTAGAAGAAACTGGTTAAACTGCATGCCAAAGTCCGGCACATAAATAGAAATTCGAAAGACATTTGGGGCAATTTCATCAATCCTTGCCATCTTAAGCCATCACCTTTCTTAATAATTTATGTACAAGTACTTTGGAGATACATCTATTGTAGTATGTTTTAAGGCATTTTAATAATTTCGCGATTTTTTATTTATTGCTTGTTCCAGGAGTTCACCGTTGTTAGCTTTCTTCATTATAGAGGATATATTCACTTAACATTTTCATCATAATACGTCCCAGTCCAAACGCAATTGGTCAACCGCCGAGCCGCAGATTCAAGATGGCCACGAGCTGTTCATTCATTTCGGCAGCGCTTTTGTTGAAGTCCTGCCGGTACCACTCGATGACCATGCCGAGGATCGCGTTCGACTGATAAGCGCTCAGCATATCGACGGCCACGTCTTTATCAATCTTTTGGTGGGCGATGAAATCTTCTTTCATCAGCACATGGATTTCATCGAACAAGAGATAGTAATACGCCAGCGGCACATTTTTGGAAAACACGATAAAATAGAACTTCTTGAATTTCTCGATGTGATGGAAAATCCGGATCGTCGCTGGATTCAGTTTCGTCGTTTCAATCCGCTCCACATACTTGTAAGGCGCCTGGTAGGATTCCGCCAGGTCTTTCATGATCTCCTTGAAATACTCTTCGAATAAATCCTCGACTTTGCCGTAATGCTGGTAGAACGTGCCGCGGTTAATTTTGGCCGCTTTGCAGATTTCTGTGATGGAGATCGATTCCAGCGCCCGTTCCTTTAACAGGCTAAGCAGGCTTTCGTGCAATGCATCCTTCGTCTTCAGTACCCGCAGATCGGTTTTCATTTTTCGCTCCCCTTTATTGAACAAATTATCAGAAAACGTCGGTTATTGAACATAACCCCCGCTTTTGATGGTTGTTAGTGCTTCGTTGCTGGGATTATAATTTTATTATACAGTTGTTCAATAAAATTCAGGGGGTTTTCATTGATGAAATTCGAAGGCAAAGTGGCAATCGTAACAGGCGCAGCATCCGGCATGGGCAAGGCTATTGCGGAAGGCTACGCACAAGAAGGCGCGAAAGTGGTCGTATCGGATCTGAATTTGGACGGTGCAACAGCGGTTGCGGACGCCATCATAGCAAATGGCGGCGAAGCGATTGCGGTGAAAACGAACGTGGCTTCGTTGGAGGATTTGGAGACGTTGTTCGCCGAAACGAAACAGGCTTACGGCAAGCTCGACGTGCTGGTGAACAATGCCGGCATCATGGACGGCATGGAGCCGGTCGGTGAAATTTCCGATGAGCGCTGGGACAAAGTGTTTGCGGTCAATACGACGGCGGTCATGCGCGCGATGCGCATCGCAACAGCCATCTTCCTCGAACAAGGACACGGCGTCATCATCAACAACATCTCAGCTGGCGGGCTTTACGGCGCACGCGCAGGCGCAGCTTATACGGCATCGAAACACGCGGTTGTTGGGCTCACGAAAAATACAGCATTCATGTATGCCGACAAAAACATCCGCTGCAACGGCATCGCACCCGGCGCTGTCGCAACGAACATCGGCAGCACGATGAGCAACCTCAGCGAAGCCGGCATGAACCGCCAACAATTGGGCATGGCCATCAATCCGCGCGTCGGGCAGCCGGAAGAAATTGCGAAACTCGCCATTTTCCTCGGATCGGACGACGCCAGCTTCATCAACGGCCAAGTCGTCACGGCAGACGGTGGCTGGACCGCGTATTAACTTTTGATCTATTTGCTGATCTGCTAGACGATAATTAACATAAAAGGGTTGGAGATTTATGTCTCCAACCCTTTTTGGCATCAGCCAAAATTATTGCGTTTTTTAATCGTTGATGGGCCGCTCCATAAAATCGCAATGAACCCCCACGCTATTAATAGAATTTATTGCCATGGCGTATTCGGTAATGTGGATCATCAATATTCAATGAGAGTCAATGAATCCACTTTTTTTCTACGGTTTTCTATTCTTCCGCTCACTCGACTGGCTTTGAACAAAGACACCTGTGGCCACCAGAAAAATGATTGTGCTCAGCCACATAACAATCCCGCTCCATTCCGCTGCCAAAAACGTGCTTTGCGCTAAAATGAGCACCTGCATCAATGCTAATAAACTATATAACGCTGTACTTGGTTTCATATGTGCATCCCCCCAGAAAGTAACTTAGTTTGCTATACGTTTTGGGGGACTGATAGTTCCGATTTTTGCTGAACGCGCGTAAATTATTCTGGGCGCGCATAAATTCCGCTGAACGCTCGTAAATGTTTCTGAACGCACATAAAATCTCCTGAACGCTCGTAAATCCTCCTGAACGCGCATAAATCTTCAAAACGCCCCTTGTTGAGGTCGAAGATGGACGTCAGATGCGATTTTCTCCTATCCAGTTACGTAATCCACCCTATTCGTATCCCCCACGTGACTCAGGAAATGATTTATACTCCTCTTTCCTCTTAATTTCATTAACTACTTCATTCCTTAGCTTAATAAGTTGCTCCGCATCGTCCGTCGGCTCACAAAAACTCCCTGAAATTGAATGCGGCAGCGTTTCATCATTAATCACGATGTTCCATTCATCTTCTTCATGCGGTTCTTGGGTACAAACCTCCCCGTTTACAGGTTCAGGTGTAAAATCCTTCGGTTCTGCTATTTTTATCTCCCGCATTCGAACGTAAATATCTTCCATCTCGTCTTCTGTTAAAATCAAATCAGAAGTGGCAACCCCGTCTGCTATTAAATCTTTCGTCAACTTCCCTTCGAATGTATTGATTTCATTCTTTTGCTGGATGCCGAATTGAAGAGAAAAATTGAAATCACTCGGCATCTCCTCTGGCATACCGTCTTTAATGCTTTGCTCTTCCTCTTTCGGTTGGCAAGCAAATAAAACGAATGACAGCAAAATCAAACCAGCTTTTTTCATCAGCCTCCCCCCTTTATTATTGCAACACCTTGCCGTACCCAAACTAACTGTCAGCATAGGAGCATGTAAAGATGAAAATCACCATCGAACCAACCGAGAAGCAACTAGCATCGTGGATCGACACCTTTGTCCCGAACCAAGATCTGTTTCTTATTGAAGAGGCGGATTTGGCTTATTTCGAAAGAGAATTGGCAGATGTCCTAGTCGTGCCGCGAAGTGAATTCATGGCGCATGCGGTCTACAAGCGCCTTCAACTTGCGAACAGCTATATGTATTGGAATATCGCAGACCGTATGTCTTATGTACTTGTCGCACCGCCGGAATGGATCGAGCGAATGGCTTTGCAAAAGAAGCAGCACCTGCTCGAAGTTCAAGCGGGCTCGGGCAGAGGGCTGGTCTTTCCCGCTCCGATGCTTCCGGAAGCTCCTGAGGATTTCTCTATTGAATGGGACGGAGCCGCCCTAATCATCATGCAGTATAGCTGGTGGAAAAAGTTGCCCATTAAAATTAAGAAACGTTTCTTAAAAGAATACGCTGTGCAATGGGACAGTCCCGAATGCCATGAGCTTCCTGCAAATGCACCTTCCCATTTGCAGCAGTTCGCCAATCGCTACAGCGACAGCCACGGCAGCAATTGCTTATCGGCCACCTTGTTCGCCGTCACTGGCCACGCATGGATGGCTGGCGAATGGGTACATCCCGAAACGTTCAGCCACGGCCTTCACCGCGCAAACTACAGTTTGATTGAAAAAGAAGCAGCCCCTGGAGATGTGGTGATCTGGATAAATCATGCAGGCATCGTCCAACATGCTTCTTTTTGTCTTGGCAATGATCTTTTCTTCAATAAAAACGGCCAGACCTTTTTCAATCCATGGAAAGTGATCGATGAGAACAAGTTGGACCGTGAGTGGTCTCATCTCGATAAGAAGGTTTATTCATGCCGCTAACTGCGTCGGTTTTTTCTTGACCGAAACGTTCATAAGCGGCTTATAAGCGATATGACCAATTCCACAAGAGAAAAGTTACACTCTGAGTCCAAAAAGCTTTGTTAAAAAATCTTCTTGCGTTAATATTTAATTAAACGATAAAAGCGAGGCGAAAAAATGGCCAGCAATCTAGAGATGATGAAGTTGATCTTTGACCCGAAAACCGAAGCGATCCTGCACGCGGTGAAAACTACCGGCAAAACCGTCAAGGAAATCGCGAGCGGAATCGAGGAAAAGCCTTCCCGCCTGTACTACCCGATCCAAAAGCTCCTGGCTACCGGACTGCTGGAAGTCAGCGAAGAAAAACAAGTGGGCAACTTGATTGAAAAGTATTATTCGTCCCAGCACCTTTTCGGCGGCGGCGACACGATGCAATTCGAAGGCGAGCTCGCTGCGCGCAACGCTGACTTTTTGTTGCCGATGATTTTGATGTCGGTGAACAAAGGGGTCGCTTTGCTGAAAGATGACCTGGAGCATGGCTTAAAGGATCCGGAACAAACCTATTCCCGCTCCATGTACACCGAAGCGACCGCTTCTTTGACGCACGATGAATGGCTCAAGGTCAATGACATGATCCGCTTTATGCTGGATTCCCGCGATTCAGCAGGAAAAGAAGGCGCAAAAGAATACACATTTTCGCTTTTGACGTATGAAAGCGAACAAAAACCTGCCGACGATTGATGGCGGCAGGTTTTTGCTATTCATTCAAATGGACCGCTCCTATTTTCGGCATGGAGCGGATTTTTTTATTCGCCGTAAAGTACAGCGCAATCACCGCCAGCCCTGCCCCGCCGAGCAGCATCATATTCCCCGCTCCGATCAGCGGCGCAAAAATTCCACCAAGGAGTGCACCGAGCGGCATGGCGGACACGAGGACGCTGTCGATGATCGACGACACGCGCGCCAGCTTGTCTTCGTCGATGGCCGTCTGCAAAAAAGTGATGAACAGGACGCTCATCATGCCGAACGGCACAAAAGCGAGCCCGAAGACGAAAATGGAGACCCATAAATTGCCGGCAACCACTGAAAACGTCCATAACAGGAATGAACAGCCGGGCAGCACAATCATCAGCCTGCCAAGCGGGTACCTCATCAGTTTCGGCACCACTGCGGTTCCGATCAAATTGCCGATTGTCAGTGCGAGGATCAAATAGCCATAGACAGCGCCGCCTCCGCGTTCTGCGGCATAGACCGGCAAAACGGCGCTTGTGAGGCCGAAGGAAAAGTTCGCGACAAGAAACGGCAGGCAGATGACCAGCAAGCCCCCTGTAAAAAAATAGCTGAATCCTTGCTTCAGGCTCTCGCGGTAGCTTGGCCAGTCCATTTTCTGCGGCGCCGGCCGCTGCCGTTGTGGGCGGTCAGTTTTCAGAAAGCCAAAGAAAAATGCGGCAGCCAAGTAGGTCAAGGCATTGTAAAGATAAATGCCGCCGATGCCGATAAACAGAATCGAACCGGCAAATGCCGCTTTCATGGCGATGTCCACCAATAGCTGCGAGCTAGCGGCCAAAGAGTTGAATGCGCCTCTTTGCTCTGCCGGCACAATTTCCGGTACGACGGCTATTTCTGCAGTGCCTTGGAAATTCTCAAGGAATGAAATCAGGAACAAAATAGTTAATACCAGCCAAACCGATTCGACGCCAACGAGCATCCCGGCTGGAATGGCGAGCATGAGGAGAAACTGAAAATATTGGGCGAAGACCAATACCCTCTTTTTATTGAGCTCTTCGATGATCGGCCCAAACAGGAAATTCAAGGTTTTTGGAATCATCACAATGGCGGCAGCCAATCCCGTATAAAAAGGATTTCGCGTCAATTCAAAGACATACCAAATGACCGCCACCTCATACAAGCTGTCTCCCGAAACGGAAACCAGCCGCCCCAACCATAGATTGCGTATTGCAGCATTTTTTAGCATTCGTTCACTCCTCATAATATTTTATCGTTAAAATTAATTTTAACGATAAAAACTCAAGAGTCAACCTTCATTAAAAAATATTTTTACGTAAAGCGGAAATAAGAACGTAAAAAAGAAGAGCGATATCTCCTCGCTCTTCCCTCTCGTTGAAGCTAAAACAGTTTTTATTTGCGTTTGCGTTTATTGAATGTGTAAATTCCGAATACGAAAGCCAGCGGTACGATTACGATTAAAGCGAATACCGCGAGCACGCCAATGATATTAAGCAAATTAGCATCCATAGCCCTTGTCTCCTTTTGCATTGTCTTCATGTCCGTTCCCTCTATTACGATACCACAGATGCCTGTTTTAAGCGCCGGAGCTAACAGCCCTGACGTTCACCGTTGATTCGGCCCATCACAATCGTATTGCAATAGCGGCCACCGGAAAGAAGTTTATCGTTCTTTAAAACCCCTTCGACGCTGAAGCCCATTTTTTCGTATAAGCGGATGGCTGTAACATTGCTTTCGACAACGCTTAAAGCGATTTTGGCTATGCCGTTTGAGTCAGCCCAGCGGATCGACTCCTGGAGCAGATTCCGGCCGATGCCGATGCCCCAATAGGGCTGCAGGATCATGATGCCGAAATCCACCTTATGCTCAGAACGCTTGAGATGGCTTCCCTGGCAGCGGGAAAAGCCTGCAAGCTTCCCATCCGCTTCCGCTACGAGAAACAGGCTGCGGCTGCTTTCCGTGTCCAATTCAATCAAACGAACGAAGTCGTCCCGATCCATGAAGTCTTCTCCGGGCTCCCTGTCCAGGTTTTCAGTTTCCCCATCCGCCTGCAGCCGCAGCCTGGAAAGCTCCTCTGCATCCCGCTCCTCAGCTGGCCGAATGGCGTAAGCTGAGCCGTTTGCGTTGAATTCTCTTTGCGCCCATTTCATTTTTTATTATCCCCCTTATACGGACCCCTTCACGCTTCCTTATAGAAGAAAAAGTCCTTTGAAAACCATAAGCCGGTGCCGTATAGCACCAAGCCGATAAACGCAGGCAATAAATGGATGAATGTTGTGTAGCCGATGAGGTAATGCACGGAAATGGCTGCGCTGAATGCCGGAATGCCGCCGAACAGAAAGGTCTGCCAGACCCATTTTTCCCCTTGCCGGAAACCCCATAGCGCCAGCATCAGCACCAGCAAGCCGACGCTGAAAAGTGCACTGCCGAAGCCTGCACGGTCATGCGCAATTACCGGGATCAGCCGGCCGTTAAGCGACGCCAGCTGTTCAGGCGGCATGCAGATATAGGCGATGTCAGTCGCGACGAAGACGCCCGTTACGCCGATCAGCGAAATGACCAGTCCACCAATTGCCAACGCAACGCCAAGCGACACAAAAGCGAGCTGGCCCCAAAGACTCCGTTTCCATGCTTTGTGGTTCGTGCGATTTTCCGATTTCGGCTGCTCGTTCAGCGGCTTCGATGCCTGGAAGCCTTTCCAGAACAGCGGCAGCAAAATCAGCCACAACAAGCCGTGCAGCCAGTCGAAATAACCGAAGCCTAAAAACAGCAGGATGCCGAGGAACCCGACAGCTCCGGCGATGTGGATCGCACTTTTCGCCCAGTGCAGGCCGCGCCGGACGCCGTGGCGCGCAAGCTGCATGTAAATCAAACCGCCCGAAATCATCGTGCCGGCAACCGTCATGCGGTCATGCTGCATGAAACGGTAGATCCGCGGATTCAGCGCCATCAGCTCTTCCCGCGTCAAGCGCAGGAATTTCTCATCGTACGGCAGCACAACAACCGTCAGGCTGACAACCAACGCTGCGACGCCAGCAAGCACCATGATGAAGCCGAACAGCCAGTGCCAATGCCAGCCGCTGTTATCCGCTTGTTGCGGCTCCCGGTCGTGGAGGAAGGCCTCATTGATCCGTTTTGGCAATCCCGGACCGGTTTCGACGTAGCCGCTGGACAACATGACCGCGTCAGCGCCGGAGCGGAAAAGCGTGACGGCGTCCCCGGGTTCAGCAATGCCGCCAACCGTAATGACCGGCAAGTGGAGTTCGGCTTTCATGCACCTTACTGCCGCTCCGATTTCAGCCGTCTGGCCATCAGGAAATTCGATGCCAAAAGGTGACTCGATGCCGCGTTCTTCAACCAGGATTCCATCGATCCAGCCGTTTCCGGCCAATTCGCTAAGGCGCGGAAGATCGAGGTTTGCCAGATCGCATGCGTATAGGAGCGGCTTGTTTCCTGCCGCGTGCTTCAATGCTTGAAAGTCGTTCGCGGCGAAAGGGTTAGCCGTGATAAAGGCGTCGCCTGAATCACGCAGACTCGCTGTGATTCGGAGTGTTTCCTCTATAGAAGCCTCTGGGTCGATGCGGATCAGCAGCGGTTTCTTGAAGTTTTTTAACTTCGCTAGTTTATCGCGTGTTTCATTTACCCCAAGCGATTCCCCTTGACGGGAAAACGCGATCCTCCCGGTGGTTTTATTGAAGCCGACAGCCTCACCGTTTTGGGGCTCGGCCGATACTGGACCGACTTCGATAAAGCCGAAGCCCAAATTGCCGAATGTGGCCGTTCCGGCGAGTAACGGGTCGATTTTCCCGCTCAAACCGACCGGGTTCGACAACGCAAGCCCAGCGACAACCGACTGCAGCTTCTTAGAAGGTTCGGTATGGCCCAGTATTTCAATGAATGCCCCGCCTCCGGGGAACGAAGAAACCGCGTTCATGCCGCGGTGGATAAAGTTTCTGCTCTTTGCAGCCGGCATTTTATCGAGCGCCGGCTTAAAAATCGTATGGTACGTCCAATCCGGCAAGCTAATCACTTCCTGATATTCAGTCTGTTTCAATCATACACAGAAAATTCCAGTTCTGCCAGACGAGAATCTACGCGGAATCGATATTGTGGCAGGCAGAATGCGTTTATGCGCGCTCAGGAAGATTTACGTGCGTTCAGCGGGATTTACGTGCGTTCAGAAAGATTTATGCGCGTTCACAACAATTTACGAGCGCCCAGCGAATTTTACGCGCGTTTAGCCGCGCAACGCCAATAAACGCCACAAAAAGCCGGCTCCTCGAACGAGCCGGCTTTTCCCATTTCATCAATTCACTTTTTTCGAGCTGTTCCAGTACATTTCACGCAAGCGGAATTTCTGCAGCTTGCCGGTTGCTGTCTTCGGCAGCGCTTCAACAAAATCGATCGTTTTCGGCGTCTTGAAATGCGCCATGTTCTCACGCGTGTAGGCGATGATGTCCTGTTCGGTGCACGTTGCGCCCGGATGCAGCACGATGATGGCTTTCGGCACCTCGCCCCATTTCTCGTCCGGCACCGCGATAACGGCCACTTCCAGGATATCCGGATGCTTGTACAGGACGCCTTCGATTTCAGTCGACGAAATGTTTTCGCCGCCGGAAATGATCATGTCCTTGATGCGGTCCTGGATTTCGATATAACCGTCGGGATAGGTCACTGCCAAATCGCCCGTATAGAACCAGCCATCGCGAATCGCTTCAGCGGTCTTCTCCGGATCTTTGTAATAGCCGCTCATGACGACGTTTCCTCGAGTGACGATTTCGCCCAGCTCTTTGCCGTTCCATGCCACTTCACGGCCGTCTTCCTGGCTGACGACTTTCGTTTCGCCATTGAACGCGAGCTCGATGCCTTGGCGCGCTTTGATGTTCGCCTGCTCATCTGGCGACAGCGAGTCAAAGGCCTTATGCCATTCGCAATAAAGGATGAACGGCGACGTCTCCGTCAAGCCATAGACATGCATCATGTTCAAACCGAGCACTGCCTGCGCCTTGGCAATCAACGCTGCAGCCGGAGGAGCTCCTGCTGTCGCCATGCGGGGGCTTGTGGTGATCTTGACTTCTTTCGCTTTCGGTTCATTGACAAGCATGTTGACGACGGTCGGTGCACCGCATAATAACGACACGTTGTGCTTTTCAAAAAGCTCCAAAATGAGCGGCGGATCCACTTTCCGCAGGCAGATATGCGTGCCGCCTGCAGCCGTCAGCGCCCAGACGCCGCCCCAGCCGTTCGCGTGGAACATCGGCAAGGTGTGCAAATAAACATCGTCATGCACAACATTCAAATGGTACATGAAGTTGGCGGCATTCAAGTAATTCGCACGGTGCGTCAGCATGACGCCTTTCGGATTCGACGTCGTGCCGCTCGTGTAATTGAGCGTCAGCATCTGATTCTCGTCGATATCGACTGGCGCCAGGACCGAATCTGCCGGAATCTCGCTGATGAATTCCTCGTACGAAACGCCTTCAAGCGCAGAGTCATGGCCCGGCACATCGACGATAATGAACTTTTCGAGCGGCAGGTTGCCTTGGATCCCTTCGATCAACTTGCCGAATTCCGCATCGACGATAATCATTTTTGCATCACTGTGGCGGATGATGTACTCAAGGTCTTTGGCGACCAGCCGGTAATTGAGCGGCACCATGACGGCTCCGAGCTGGCAGATGCCATAGAAGCATTCCAACATATAATGCGTGTTCGGCAGCATGACAGCGACATGGTCGCCTTTTAAAATCCCAGCGTTTTGGAGCGCGAACGCCAACTGGTCCGTGCGCTTTCCGAATTCCTTGTATGTAAACTTCTTGTCTTCATCGATGACTGCAATTTTCTCCGGATAATACTTGATAGCACGGCGCTTCCAATCTAACGGCGTCAATGGTGCAAACATGGTCATTTCCCCTTCCGGTATCTGTAGTAATCAAAACTGTTATATAGCAAGTATATGGACCTGGTAAAACTGTGTCAACGAAGTAGTCGGAATTTATCAAAAATAGCTGAACCACTTAGGAACTATTTTAGTTTACATAATTAATATATTTATTACATAAGAACTTGTTTATATACAGATTTATAAGAACAGATAAATACGTAAACAAAAGGTTACATAATATTTATATCAAATTCATAAGTATTTACTTATACCCAACCCCTCCCCCCTTTTTAGAGTTCAATACACGAAAAAAGAGAGGATCCACAAGTGTGGACCCTCCCTTCCCTTCACCTTATTCACGCCTGCTCTTTTGGAGCGGGCATTTCTTTCTTGTAGACTGCTGTCACTTTTCCATCCGAGCTCTCATCCACAAGGAATGAGCCGTTCGAATAGCGGTCAACTGTTTTTAATGCGGTTGCCGCAAGTGGAAGCCGGACGCCTTTGGATGTTTCCATTAAGATTTCCTCTGAACCGGTTACCGATAAGACGCAGACGACACGGTGCGGATTCGATTTCAATTCCCGCAGCATGACGACGCCGCGTTTCGCGCGGCTTCCGATTTCAAATTCTTGAAGCTTCATCTTCTTGGCAGCTCCGCGCTGCGTGACCAATACCAGGTCCTGCTTTTGCTGCGGATCGATCATGATAGCGGATACGACGGTGTCGCCGTCTTTTAAGTTCACGCCTTTTACCCCTGCTGTACGTAGTCCCGTTATCGGAATTTCTTCGAGCGGGAAGCGCACACCATAAGCTTGATTCGTTGCAATGAACAATTCGGTCTCTTTCGTGACGACTCCGGCAAAAATCATTTTGTCGTCGCCTTTGAGGTTCATCGTCTTGATGGCACGCGAGTAGCGCTGGATGTGATAATCCTTTAATGCCGAACGCTTCACCATGCCGTTTTTCGAAACGGTCAGGATGCTGGCGTCGGCATCGAAGTTCTCAAACGGATAAACCGCCAAAATCGATTCGTTCGGTTCCAGCTGCACGATGCTCGATAAATGCTGGCCAAGGTCTTTCCACTTGATGTCCGGCAATTCGTTGATCGGCTGGTAGACGAAATTCCCGCCAGTTGTGAAGATCAAGATCGTGTGCTGTGTATTCAAATTGCGCTCGAACAACAGATGGTCAGAATCTTTCATTGCAAAATCCTGGCCGTTCGATGCTGCATGGGAACGCGGGCTGGTGCGTTTCACATAGCCTTCTTTCGTCACGGTGACAACGACGTCCTCACTTGGAATCAGCAATTCACGCGTGAT
This sequence comes from Planococcus koreensis, assembly GCF_004761975.1. GTDB lineage: Bacteria > Bacillota > Bacilli > Bacillales_A > Planococcaceae > Planococcus > Planococcus koreensis. Next base: position 15,594 of record NZ_RQII01000033.1, read on the forward strand.
GGTGATTTCCTGAATTTTGTCTTCGATGACCGAACGGCGCGGTTCTGCAAATTGCTTGCGGATGACGGCCAATTCTTTTTTGATGACATTTTTCAGCTTTGTGGCGCTTGTCAAAATCCCGGTCAATTCGGCGATGAGCTTTCGCAAGCTTTCCGCTTCGTTGCGCAATTCTGTGATGTCGGTATTCGTCAGGCGGTATAGCTGCAAGCTGACGATCGCTTCCGCTTGTGCCTCAGAAAAGGCGAATGAAGAAATCAAGTTATTCTTCGCATCGCGTTTGTCTTTCGACGCGCGGATTGTTTTGATGACTTCATCGAGGATCGACAATGCTTTGATCAAGCCTTCGACGATGTGCATGCGATCATTCGCTTTTTGCAAATCGAATTCCGATCGTTTCGTGATGATTTCTTTCTGGTGAATGATGTAAGCGTCAAGCGACGTCTGCAGCGTCATCATCGTTGGCCGGCGTTTGTGGATGGCGACCATATTGAAGTTATAGCTCACTTGAAGATCCGTATTTTTATACAGGTAGTTCAAGATGCCATTGGCGTCCATGTCTTTTTTCAATTCGATGACGATGCGCAGGCCGGTTCTGTCGGATTCATCGCGGACTTCCGAGATGCCTTCGAGTTTGCGGTCGAAGCGCTGGTCATCGATTTTTTTGATCATGCTGGCTTTATTGACTTCAAAGGGAATTTCGGTGATGACGATTTGTTCTTTGCCGCCTTTAAGCGGTTCGATATCCGCTTTCGAGCGGATGATGATCTTGCCTTTACCGGTTTCATACGCCTTGCGGATGCCGTCGACGCCTTGAATGATACCGCCTGTCGGGAAATCGGGCCCTTTGATGACCGTCATCAGCTCCTCAACCGTCGCGTTCGGGTTGTCCATGCGCATAAGCACAGCGTCAAGCACTTCGTGCAACGCGTGCGGTGGGATATCCGTCGCGTAGCCGGCAGAAATCCCGGTCGAACCGTTCACCAGCAAGTTTGGGAAACGCGATGGCAAGACCGTCGGCTCCATATCCGAATCATCGAAGTTCGGGATGAATTCGACGGTGCGTTTGTCGATATCGCGCAACAATTCGCCGGCAATCGCCGACAAACGAGCTTCGGTGTAACGCATCGCGGCTGGCGAATCGCCATCCATCGAACCGTTATTGCCGTGCATTTCAACTAACATGTGGCGCACTTTCCAATCCTGGCTCAAGCGCACCATCGCTTCGTACACGGACGTATCGCCGTGCGGGTGGTAGTTACCGATTACGTTACCGACCGTTTTGGCGGATTTCCGGAACGCTTTATCGTTGGTATTGCCTTCTTTGTACATGGCATATAAAATCCGGCGCTGAACAGGTTTCAACCCGTCGCGCGCATCCGGAAGTGCGCGGTCCTGGATGATGTATTTACTGTAACGCCCAAACCGATCGCCGATGACTTCTTCTAATGGCAGATCTTGATAACGTTCGGTTTGTGTCATACAACTTCCTCCTCAGCATGAATTAAATCATTTTCCAAAATGTTGCCGTCTTCTTCCATACCGAAGTCGACGTTGTTTTCGATCCATAAGCGGCGCGGCTCCACTTTATCGCCCATCAGCGTTGTGATGCGGCGTTCAGCGCGTGCCCCGTCTTCAATCGTGACGCGGATCAATGTCCGGGTTTCCGGATTCATCGTGGTTTCCCATAATTGGTCTGCGTTCATCTCACCAAGACCTTTATAGCGCTGCAGCATATAGCCTTTGCCCACTTTTTTCGTGGATGCTTCCAGGTCGGCTTCCGTCCAGGCGTAATCGACTACTTCTTTTTTGCCGACGCCTTTTGAGACTTTGTAAAGCGGCGGCAATGCGATAAACACTTTGCCCGCTTCGATAAGGGGCTTCATGTAGCGGAAGAAGAACGTCAGCAAGAGCACTTGGATGTGCGCGCCGTCGGTATCCGCATCGGTCATGATGATGATTTTGTTATAGGCGATGTCCGCCACCGAGAAATCCGCCGCCACTCCGCCGCCGATTGCGTGGATGATCGTCGAAATCTCTTCGTTTTTCATGATATCTTCGAGCTTCGCTTTTTCGGTATTGACGACTTTCCCGCGCAGCGGCAAGATCGCCTGGAACGTGCGGTCGCGGCCTTGTTTCGCTGAACCGCCGGCCGAGTCGCCCTCCACGAGATACAATTCGTTTTTCGAGGCGTTGCGGGATTGCGCCGGCGTCAATTTGCCGGACAATAACGCATCCGATTTCTTGCGCTTTTTGCCGTTGCGGGCATCTTCGCGCGCTTTCCGTGCAGCCAGGCGCGCTTGTGACGCGCGAATCGCTTTGCGGACGAGCGAAGCGCTCAAATCAGCGTTTTCCTCCATGAAATACATGAGTTTCTGCGACACGACCGCGTCAACAATGCTGCGGGCTTCACTCGTACCGAGCTTGCTTTTCGTCTGCCCTTCGAATTGGAGCAGCGCTTCCGGAATGCGGACCGAAATGATCGCGGCCAAACCTTCACGGATGTCCGAGCCTTCCAAGTTCTTATCTTTGTCTTTCAATAAATTGATTTTTCGTGCGTAATCGTTGAAGACACGCGTCATTGCCGCTTTGGCGCCGGTTTCGTGGGTCCCGCCGTCGCGTGTGCGGACGTTGTTGACGAACGACAAAATCGTTTCCGAATAGCCGTCGTTGAACTGGAACGCGAACTCGACTTCGAGCTCTTCCTGATGGCCCTCGATATAGGCGACTTTATGCAGCACGTCTTTTTCTTCGTTCAAGTACGCAACAAACGCTTCGATGCCGGTTTCGTAGAAAAACGAGTCCTGCATGCCAGTGCGCTTGTCCGTCAAGTCGATTTTCAAGCCTTTTAACAGGAATGCCGATTCGCGCAGGCGCTCACTCAAGGTTTCGTAATTGTATTTCGTCACGGAAAAAATCGATTCATCCGGCAGGAAATGGATTTCGGTGCCGGTTTCTTTTGTCGTTCCGATTTCTTCAAGCGTAGTGACCGGCTTGCCGCCGTTTTCGAAGCGTTGGCGGTATTTCTTGCCGTCGCGGTGAATCGTCACTTCCAGGAATTTGGACAATGCGTTGACGACCGATGCGCCGACTCCATGGAGCCCGCCGCTTGTTTTATAGCCGCCTTGGCCGAACTTGCCGCCTGCGTGGAGCACCGTCAAAATGACTTCCGGCGTCGGTTTGCCGCTGCGGTGCATTCCCGTCGGCATGCCGCGTCCGTGGTCGCGGACGCTCAAACTATTGTCTTCGTGGATCGTTACGCTGATTTTGTCGCCGAATCCGGCAAGTGCTTCATCCACCGAGTTGTCGACGATTTCGTACACCAAATGGTGCAGGCCTCTGGCATCTGTCGAACCGATATACATACCCGGGCGTTTTCTAACGGCGTCTAGGCCTTCGAGTACTTGAATTGCTTCTTCGTTGTATGCCGTATTTTTCGTTTTGGCCATTCTTTTTTCCCTCCAACAAAACATCTGTTCGCATTTCTTTGTCTTTTAATCGTATCGCCATCCGGCACTTCTGTCAATAATCATAGAAAAAGAGAGCTAGGTGCCCTCTTATCCTAAAAAAGCCTTTATTTGAGGATAGCGTGTTCCACTTTGATGCAGCGGTCCATGATCACCGTATAGCCTGCATCGGTTAAGTCATCGAATACCGCTTCGTCCACCACATTCAATTGGGTCCAAAATACCGGAGCGTCGATGGCTTTGAAATCCCGCGCCAGTTCAGGCAGAAATTCACTGCGGCGGAAGACATTGACGATATCGACCGGTTCCGGGATATCCGCTAACGTCGCGTAGCTTTTCTCGCCGAGCACGTTGTCCGCTCTCGGATTCACCGGGATGATCCGGTAGCCCGCCCGCTGCATCGCTTCCGACACCATATAAGAGGTGCGGTCAGGATTCGGGCTCAAGCCCACTACAGCGATCGTTTTGGAATCATCAAGAACTTTTTTGATTTTTTCACGGCTTGGATTGTGCATGCAATTCACCTGTCCTTTTATTCTATCATACATGATTTCTGCTGCGATGTTGAATAAACGATCGGATATTGTTCAATGAACTCGCTTCATGTTAAACTTAAAAAACAAATACGTATGGCCCAAAGGAGTTTTTCATGGACATTTTGCTTCCCCTTATTTTAGCTTACTTGCTCGGTTCGATCCCATCCGCATTATGGGTCGGGAAATTGTTTTACAAAACGGATATCCGCACGAAAGGCAGTGGGAATCTAGGGGCCACCAACACCTTCCGTACACTCGGCGCAAAAGCGGGCATCGCCGTAACGATTCTCGACATCCTGAAAGGGACCGCCGCAACCATGATTCCGCTTTACATCGACACACCGATCCACCCGCTCGTCTTCGGCGTCATAGCGGTCATTGGCCATATGTATCCGGTCTTTGCGAAATTCAAAGGTGGAAAAGCGGTTGCCACATCCGGCGGCATCCTTCTTGGCTACCAATGGCCATTGTTCCTGTTAGCGGTCGCTGTATTGCTGATTGCCCTAAAAATTACAAAAATGGTTTCGCTGTCTTCCATTATTTTAGCAGTAGTTGCAGTTATTTATACAGTTATTTATACATTTTATTCAGAAGATTATCCATTTTTAATTGTCATACTCATTTTGGCAAGCTTTATCATCTACCGCCACCGGGCGAATATCGCACGGATCAAGGCCGGCACAGAGCCGAAAATCAAATGGTGAAATGCCATTGAAAGGGCGTGCAGCGCATGCAGATCAACATCAGTGAAGATGCATTCGAATGGTTCTCGAAAGAAATGGAAGTAGAAGCTGGAGACAAAGTCCGATTTTTCGTCCGCTACGGCGGCTCAAGTAAATTTCAGCCGGGCTTCTCGCTCGGTGTAACGAAAGACCATCCCGGAGAAGCGGCAGTCAGCATCGAACAAAACGACGTCACTTATTACATCGAAGAAACCGATCTCTGGTATTTTGACGGCCACGATTTGCTGGTGAGCGTCAACGACGACTTGAAAGAATTGGATTACGATTACAAAAAAGACAACGCGTGAGAAACTTCACGCGTTGTCTTTTTTGAATTTATGCAATTGGTGCAGCATGTTTTCTTCGGTTAAAATACGGACTTGGTGTTCTCCGAACAAGTCGAAATGCGGATAATTATTGCGCAGGTCCATCCATTCCGGCTTCAAGCCGTATTGGCGCCCCCATTGTTCGAGCTTTTCCAGATCGCTGCAGCCGACTTTCGTCACCGTCGAGCAGCCCACGAACCGTTCATCCACCCAATAATGCGTCAAAAAGGCGATTTTTCCTTCTTCCACATCGAGCTTCCAACGCACGAGCTCTTCGCGCTTAATTCCGAACGCCATCCGAATCCTTCCTTTTCACTTCCTGATATTTTTCATGCCATTCCGGAAACGCCTTTTGGATCGAAACGGGGCGGAATGTCTCTTTTTTCACAACAACGTGCTCTGACGTCGCTTTTGCTGCAAGCGTACCGTCTTCGTGCAAAATTTCGTAGCCATATGTCGTGCGCAGGCGGCCGTGTTCTTCGACCCACGTGCGGACAAGTGCCTTCTGGCCGTAGCGCATCGGTGCCTTGTATTGGATCGATACATCCGTAACTGGCGACAGGTAGCCTTCACTCTCCATCCCCGCGTAAGTAAATCCTAAGTCCTCAATCAGCTTTGTACGGCCGATTTCCAGCCAAATGATGTAATTGGCGTGGTAGACAACGCCCATTTGGTCGGTTTCCGCATAGCGGATCTCTATCTCTTTTTCACTAATAAACATTCTTCCTTCACCTCTCCCTTCAGTATACAAGAGTATGAGTGGAATAAAAAAAGAAAAGCCTGTCTGTTACAAGTAAAAACGACTGTTAGCAGCTGATAAAGCTGTTCTACTTGTAAAATTAAGTATTTACTTCCCTTGCCTCACAAAATACTTTCCATCCCCCTACGCAAAAAAAGCGTCCTGGAAACAATCCCAGGACGCTTTTTTATGAATTTATTACACTTCCAGCAATTTGTTGCGGAGTACCATCTGAAGGATCCCACCGTGGCGGTAGTAATCAACTTCCACTTCTGAGTCGAAACGAGCAAGTACTTCAAAAGTAGTTACGTCGCCATTTTCAGCAGTTGCAGTCACTGTCAGGATATCGCGTGGTTTCACGGTATCAGACAAGTTGACAGAGATGGATTCGCGGCCAGTCAAGCCAAGGACTTCAGCGTTTTGGCCGTTCAAGAATTGAAGCGGCAAGACGCCCATCATCACCAAGTTCGAACGGTGAATCCGCTCGTAGCTTTCAGCAATAACCGTTTTGATGCCAAGCAGGAATGTACCTTTGGCAGCCCAGTCGCGAGACGAGCCCATGCCGTAGTCTTTTCCTGTCAAGATCGCAAGGCCAGTGCCTTGTTGCTGGTATTTCATCGCTGCATCGTAGATTGCCATCGTTTCACCAGTCGGCCAGTACGTTGTGTAACCGCCTGTCGTACCTGGTGCAACCTGGTTGCGGATGCGGATGTTCGCGAACGTTCCGCGCATCATCACTTCATGGTTCCCGCGGCGTGAGCCGTAAGAGTTGAAGTTGCGAGGCTCGACGCCTTTTTCACGCAAGTATTTACCTGCTGGCGTATCTTTGCCGATTGCCCAGCTGGTGAAATGTGGTCAGTCGTGATCGAGTCAGCGAACTTAGCCACTACGCGCAAGTCAGCCAATGGCTGGATCGGAGCCGGTTCTTTCGAAAGGCCGTCGAAGAATGGCGGGTTCTGGATATAAGTCGAATCTTCGTCGAATGCGTACAACGCATCGTCGTTTGTCTTGATTGCGTTCCATGCTTCGTTCTCGCTGAATACGTGCTCGTATTCTTTGCGGAACAATTCAGGCGTTACAGTGTTGTGTACGACTTCTTTCACTTCTTCAGTTGATGGCCAGATGTCTTTGAAGAACACATCGTTGCCTTCTTTGTCTTTGCCGATTGGGTCAACAGCGAAGTCGATATCAACTGTTCCAGCTAGTGCATAAGCGACTACGAGCATCGGAGACGCCAAGTAGTTGGCTTTGACTAGCGGGTGGATACGCCCTTCAAAGTTACGGTTACCGGAAAGTACAGAAGAAACCAGCAAATCGTTGTCTAGAATCGCATCTTCGATTTCAGGCAATAATGGGCCTGAGTTACCGATACATGTTGTACAGCCGTAGCCGACAAGGTTAAAGCCGATTTGGTTCATGTAATCAAGCAAACCAGAATCGTTCAAGTAGCCAGTTACAACTTTAGAACCTGGCGCCAATGAAGTTTTCACGTATGCAGGCGGCGTCAAGCCTTTTTCAACCGCTTTTTTAGCGACCAAACCAGCGCCCAGCATTACATATGGGTTCGATGTATTCGTACAAGATGTGATAGCGGCAATTGCAAGCGCCCCTGTCTTCATCTCAGCAACACGGCCGTCTTTGAAGTTAACCGTCGCTGATTTCGCGATTTCATTCGCATCAAGCGCAAAACCGTGCGGGCCTTCAGGAGCCGTTACCGCTTTGTTGAACTCAGTCTTCATTTGAGACAATGGAATCAAATCTTGAGGGCGTTTCGGTCCAGCAAGGTTCGGTTCGATTGTTGAAAGGTCCATTTCCACAACGTCTGTATAGATCGGATCTTCGTTCTCAACCGTGAAGAACATGTCGTTCGCTTGCAAATATGCTTTTGTGATCGCGATTTGTTCTGTTGTACGTGCAGTCAAACGCATGTAGTTAAGAGCTTCTTCGTCAACTGGGAAGAATCCGCAAGTTGCGCCGTATTCAGGAGCCATATTGGCAATCGTTGCACGGTCAGCAAGCGGCAATTTCGTAACGCCAGGTCCGAAGAACTCGACGAATTTGCCGACTACGCCTTTTTTACGCAATTCTTCAGTCACTTTAAGCGCTAAATCGGTAGCTGTTGCACCGTTTGGCAATTCGCCAGTCATTTTCACGCCGATAACTTCTGGAATTGGGAAGTAAGAAGGCTGTCCAAGCATGCCCGCTTCCGCTTCGATTCCGCCAACGCCCCAGCCAAGTACGCCGATTCCATTGATCATTGTCGTATGTGAATCTGTTCCCACCAATGTATCCGGGAATGTTTCAAAAGTGCCGTCTTCGTTCGGTACAGCGTGGACAACGTTCGCCAAGTACTCAAGGTTAACTTGGTGTACGATACCTGTTGCTGGTGGAACTGCACGGTAATTGTCATAGGCTTTTTGTGCCCAGTTGAGGAATTGGTAACGCTCCGCATTGCGGTCGAATTCAAGTTCCATGTTGATGCGCAAAGCATCTTCAGTGCCGTAGTTGTCTACCTGCACCGAGTGGTCGATTACCAAATCAACCGGAATTTCCGGGTTGATCTTGTCTGGGTCTCCACCAAGTTTCGCCATTGCGGAACGAAGTGCTGCCAAATCAACGACTACAGGTACTCCAGTGAAATCCTGCAAGATGACGCGTGAAGGTTTGAATGGAACTTCTGCTTCTTTGTTCGCATCCTTGCCCCATTTTGCCAATTCTTCTACGTGCTCGTCTTTGATGACGTATCCGTCATGCTGGCGCAGCACGGATTCCAAAAGTACTTTAATCGAATAAGGAAGCCGTGATACTTTCGCGATTCCTGCTTCTTCTAATGCAGCTAAACGGTAAAAGTTATACGTTTTGCCATTAAGCTCAAAAGAAGTGCGGCTGTTGTGCAAACTGCTTTTTGCCATGATCATGTTCCTCCTTTAAATCTTCTGAAAAGGCTTATAATAGAGTCTTTTCTCCTCTTCCATCATAACGAAAACAAAAGCATAAGTAAATTACATTAAAATTATAGAATGTGATAAGTTTTTCGAATTACCTTTTTGGTTATCATTTGATTTTTTCGATGGTTTTTTCCAATTGCTTCAAATGGCGTTTTTCATGCAGGCCGATAAACGGAAACCATTGGATGAGCGGCACTTGGCCGAACACCGGATGCTTCATCGATTTGTTTTCAAGCACGTCTTCTGTCGTACCGTCGTAAATGCTGTCGAGCAGCAGACGCGACTTCACAAGGCGCGACTTCATCTCTTCAAGGGGAATAAATTCACCGCTCGGCGCGACCGGTGCCGGAGCGTCCACTTTCACCATGCGGCTGACGGTCAATTGGATCGGCTTTTTCATCACCTTTTCACTGCGCTCGGAAGCCAGTTCCCGAGATATGTTCTTTGAGATATACGTTTCCATCAAATTCAAATGCTCCAGGATTTCCATCGGCGACCATTCATCTTCCGCCGGCTTTTTGTTGAGCTGATCATCGGACAGACCATCGACCGCATCCAGCACTTCTGTTCTGATCTTTTCGTTGTCTTTTTTATACATTCGTCCACTCCTTCCTCCTTCATAAATACGCTTCATTATTGGCATACCCTATTATTCTATATAATAAAAAACTTTCCTGCATTTTTTCTTCAATCCGAGATTCGGGTGGATGGACGCTTCGGACGCTCAGGGTAGAGCAAAGACGATTGCTCCTGCGCAAGCTCGTCGCAAAGGAGTTGCCAAAAGTTTTTGGCGACTCCTTGGCTTACGCAAAAAGCCAGGCAAAGAGCGCCTGTCTTTCTGCTCCGCCCAGCCCGTGTTCGCGCCTGCGCTAGATAAACTCACTTAAAAACAAGTGACTTTAAGAAGATATGGAGCAAAACCCCGGAGACGCCTGCGGGATAGCGAGACAGCTGAGACCCTGCAAAAGAACTCTGCTCCTGCAGCGCTGTGCGCTTCGTCGCAAAGGCATTGCCCCAATTCTTGGGTACATGTCTTCGTAGCGGTTTTGCGGAATATCTTCAACTCATTCTACTATTTAATATATTGCTTGCCAAAACCCTGTCCTGTCGCGGTTCCACAAGGGAAAGTACGTTCTATTCTTTTGAAACAATGGTATAATTAAGGAATAAATATGAGAAGAGGTGTTGCTTTATGCCTTATGGTTATGAGAAGTACCGCTTGAAAAACGGCATTAGCCCGAATACGGTCATCCACGAGGTCCAATTGATCCGTGCGCTCTTCGCTTATCTTCGAAAAACTTATAAAAAAACGGTGGAGCCGCATGAAATTCGGCCCTCTGATATCCAGAAATTCCTGCAGGAGCAGCACGAAACCGGCATCAAGGACAGCACGCTGAACCGCAAGCTGATCCATATCCGGCAATGGTTTGATTATATGTGGCAGATCGGGAAGATTCCGGTGGATTTTATGCCGAAGTTCAAACTGACGCAAAAGCTTGATTTGACGCCGGCGGACATCCACATCAATTACGAAGATTTGCTGGAAAAGAAAGACGCTGTCTTGGAGTCCAGCCAGTTGTCGTTAAATGCGAAAATCCTGTTCCTTCTATATATGCGCGGTTTGCGCCTGCGGGATATGGTGGCAATCGAAGTGGATGATTTTGCCGATCACGGCGATACGCTTGCGCTGACATTCGAGAAGAAAGACGGCTATGCCTGCCAATTGGAGTTCACCGGCAAAGAAGTTCCGGTGCTGCGGGATGCAATGGAGCGCGCTGTTTTCCGCAATACACCGTATTTATTGTCATCGAAAACGAAAGACGGCTTTTCGATGTTCAAAATGGGTTCGCTGTCGGATTACACCGAGGCCCTGACGGATTTTGTCGGCACGCCGATCCGGTCCGGCGACATCCGCTTCGCTTACGTGCATTACCTGTATGCGGTGGAACATAAGAACCTCGAGGAAATCCAGGAAATTCTCGGTGTTTCGCTCGATTCCGCTTCCCGCATGCTGAAAGAATCGCTGACTCGGCTAAAAAGGGATTGACCAGCACAAAAAATAGCCTGTCCCCGTTACAGGGACAGGCTATTCGTTTAAGTGCCTACATGAAAAACTCAAAGTCGATTACGAAATTAAACAGGATTAATGTGTGAATGACAACGAACCAGAGACCTTGGCGGTTTAATTTTTCTACGTTTTCATATTGCATAGCTGTCATCTCCTTTTAGAGAGTATACAAATTTTTCTGACAAATATCAATAAAATAATTTGCGATTGCTTTACGAAATTTGGGTATGGTATTGAAAGGCAGCAACAAGCTGTTGCTAAGAGCCAGCATTATGGCTCCGGAGCTATTAAAAGAGGAGGATAAACATGAAAAAAGCTTTATTGGTAGTGGATTATACAGTGGATTTTGTCGCAGACGACGGTGCGTTGACGGTCGGCAAACCGGGACAGGAAATCGAGGAGAAGATTTGCGGATTGGTCGAAGAGTTTGTTGCAGAAGGCCATTTTACGGTATTTCCGGTGGATCTGCATGAACGGGAAGATGAATTGCATCCGGAAGCCAAGCTCTTCCCTCCCCACAACATTCGCGGGACGGCCGGCAGAAATTTATACGGGAAGCTTGCCAATGTTTATGAAAAACACCAGGACAGCATCATTTGGATGGACAAAACGCGTTACAGCGCTTTTGCAGGAACGAATCTGGAGCTGATGCTGTCAGAGCGCGGCATCCAGGAATTGCATATCGTTGGCGTATGCACGGACATCTGCGTCCTTCATACGGCAACCGATGCTTACAATAAAGGCTATAGCATCGTTGTCCACGAAGAGGCTGTTGCGAGCTTTGATCCGGAAGGGCATGCATGGGCTTTGCGCCATTTCAAAAACACCCTTGGAGCCGAGCTGAAATAATTTTTTTCAAATTGATGTTTCAAATGTCCCAATTCAGGTTATATCTAGAGTGTAAGCAATTATTCATAACTTAAAAGGAGCTGGAACAAATGGGATTTCTTCTTTACTTGATCATGGGTGGTATTATCGGTTGGCTAGCAGGTATGATTCTAGGCAAAGACATTCCGGGCGGAATTATTGGTAACATCATCGCCGGTATCGTCGGAGCATGGCTAGGCGGCATGCTATTAGGACAATGGGGTCCAGAAATCTGGGGAGTATTCATCGTCCCTGCATTGATCGGTGCTTTAATCCTAGTCTTCGTATTGAGCTTGATCATGGGTTCAATGCGCAAAGGCCGCAGAAGAGCATAAGTTAACACATTCTTAACACAAAAATCCCGTCAGCCACATGGCTGACGGGATTTTTTTATGTGCAGCCCCTATTCGGCCGCGTATTCCTTTTCGTACAGATGGTAATAATGCAGCACATCTTCTACGTATTCATCGCTGTGGTTATATTGGAAAATTGCGCGTTCCAACTCCCCTTTAGCTGCGCCGTTTTTCGATAGATAATTTGCCGCGCTGTATAATGCGTCGGTCAAATTATAAGGATCTGCGACACCGTCTTGATTGCCATCAACGCCGTAGCCACCGTATTCAGCTATGACTGCCGGATCGGTTTTAGCCTCTTCCGGAATGTCCCCTTTGCCAAGCCCTGAACAAGACGGATAGGTCCAGCCGACGAATGTGCACGGCATGAATTGCAAATGCCCTTCTGCCCCGACCGGCGACAGGAGCGGGTCCATCGTCGAAAACTTCGTTTCAATGCGGTGATGGGCAGCGAGCAGCGTCCACGGGATGCCGTATGCGTCCGCCGCTTCTTGGTAAAGCGGGATATTTTCTTCAGGCAATTCGATTTCAAATAAATTTTTCGGCGTCTCTTTTATATTGTGCTTGATCGCATCCGGAATGATCGTGTAAAAAACCATGATCAATATCGAAGCCATCACGACAGTTGCAGGAAGAAGCATGACCATCACCCAGAGCTTGAGCCGCCTGCGCCTTTTCGTTTTAGTTTTCTTTTTCATCATTTCCACACCTAATCGAGTATTTTCCCCATTTTACCACATAGACTGGTGCAGAGAGGCAAAGGCCGCAAAACTGTTTAATATTTGAAAATTATTTTACTTAAATCATTAAAAAACAAGCAGCTGCAGGGCTTCCTGTGGCTGCTTGTTTTCTTGATTGCTGTAAAAGATTATGAACCGCCATTCGTTACTTGTTCCGCTGGCAGATAAACGCCGTTTGCAACATCCAACTGCAGCAATGTCCCATCTCCATCAATCTTATAGGTGCCGACGGCCATTTGCCCCAATCCAACATCAATGATTAAATAATCGTTTTCATCAAAAGACATCTCATAGCTATGTGTGGAAAAATCAATGCCTTCATTATGGGAAATCAAAGCTAAGGTCTCTTCAGTCGTCATCTGTGTATGCCCTTTTTTGATATCGCCTTGTGGAGCACTTTGGCGTTCCCCATCCATTTCAGTCGGTGCGCTGCCATCGCTTGGGCTGATGTCTCCATTACTTCCGCTGGCTGTAAAAGACTTCGCTTCCTCAGGCACGCGCGCTTGTTTACTTGAAACTTGGTTGTTTACCTCAACGTGATAATAATCATTATTGAACCAAATTGACACTACACCTTCGGAATCCTTCAACTCTTTTGGCACCTCGAGAATATATAGGATCGTATTTTCATTTAAAGAAGGGATTGAGGTAATGTTCGCTGACTCCAAATTCGATCCATCTGCACTAATCAGCTCAGGAAACCCATCAAATTCATAGTATTGGTCATAAATCACTTTTGCGGCAAATACAGAATCAGCTTGAAGTCCCGCTGATTTTAGATTCTTCACTTTCATTTCCAAAACCAGGAACGTATTCGTCTGGGCTTCAGGCTCATAAATCCCTGAAACGGAACCTGGATTCGGCGGCTCCACCCGCTCAGTGTAATACATGTTTTCCAGCGATAAATTCGCATATTGCGGCACTTCCAGAGTGTCTCCAATGGAAATAAACTCTTTCGTTCCATTAAAATCTTCAAGGGTGAATTCGGATAGGTACGCCTTGCCCCCGATTTCCGCTTTTATTTGTACTTCTTCTTCAGGTTCGAACTTCGGCACTTCTGCAATATAATGGACGACCGCATTGCTTAATGGCGCAATGGAAGTGAATTCCCCGTCCCTCAACATACTCGCATTATTGTGTTCATTTCTCTGGAAAGCAACATACTCCTGTCCGCCAATGGTATAGGTGACATCGATCAGCTCTGGCGCTGTCTTGTCAGCTGAATTCAAGTTCTTCACTTTGACGGTCATATCGAGAAACCTGGAATCTGAATTTTCCACTTCCATCACCGTGGTAACGGAAGCTGGGTTCGGTGGTTTGATCTGTTCGGATGCAGAAACATTGATGATGTCATATTCCACTACACCTTCTATTTTCTGGGGCTCGTTAATAGAGAACGCCAAAGGTTTCTCTTCTTGTGCTGCTTCTTTTTCTTGCGTTTCCTGCTCTCCGCACGAAGCCAACAGCAATGCACTTGCCACTAGCAATAAAGCTTTAGTTTTCATGTTTTCTAACCTCACTAGTTTCATTTTAAGAACTTTTCTTGTCTCCATGTAATATACAATAAATATTGTTAATTATTGGTTTTATTTCTACTACCTAATATATTCCAAAAGGTTTGATAAAGCAAAGAAAAAAGAACAGCCAAGCTGTTCTCTGACGACTGAAAATATGCTTTTTTTTTTCGCCTTACTGTTCTACTCTGCATGACTCTAACCCAATGGATTCGCCCCATACACTTCCCACAGCACTGGGAACTTTTTCTTAAGCCCTTCTTCATCGTCTTCATCCCAGTCAAACTCCATGTCCGGCTGTTCGTAATCATCTCCAGACAGTTTCCAGTAAAGATCGAGGTAAGCTTCTTGGTCCATTTCCGTCTTTTCTTCGAACGCCAGGCTGGCTGTGTATAGGAAATCTTCAAATTCAAAAATGTCGGTATCCCATTCTTTCAGATATGGGATGACGCTTTCCGGATTGCGGATCGCCGCTTCATACGGCTCTTTTCCAAGAAACAAAAGCCAGGCCCGGAAATAATCAAAGGCATCATCCGAGCAGCCGCCCATGATGATATACGCTGCCGCCCACAAGCCGGACGTATACGAGCGGTAGTAATTCTGGTTGAAATGAAAATCGAATTGGATGATGTCGTTCACCGGTCTTTTGGAAAGCTTGGCAACAAGCCATTCCAGCTGCTCTTCCCAGTCTTCCCCTTTTTTATGTGCTAAGGCCAGCAATTCCCAGAACGTTTCTTCCGGCATACTGGCCGTTTGAACGCCTTCTTCTTCTTCCTCAATTTCCCGGTAGCCTTTTTTGAACTTCGACTCGATCAGCTTGTGAGCTTCTTTCCGGCAAAGCTCTTCAGTTGCGAACTCCCGGCTATTCACTGAACCCACCGTTCCGATCCTCCCGTAGGAAACGATAAACATAGTGCCTTGCACTTTGATTTTCCAGAATTTATTGGAATATTTGGTAATGCAGACGAGCGACTTATCCACTTGAACACCCCGAATCCTTTTTTACGTCTTATGCATTTAATTTTACCTTATTTTTCAGCGGAAAGAGGCTGCATTTTTTCGGTAAACCATTAACCGGAATCCGGAATGCTAAAGTTTTTTCGCTCCAGCTTTTCCCTGCCAATTGCCCGCCATTCATTTTGACCATTTTTCAGCTTCGCCTAAAAAATTTCGACCACCGTAATAAGCCTAAGGACTCAAAATTGTATATTCCATGTACAGAGCTGCATAGGTATGCTAATGTGAGAAAAATCAAACTAATCCCAAGGATTAAAGGAGTGCATTCATTTGAACCCATTATTCAGCCGCTTAGACGAACTATACGAAGAAATTGTTGAAATTCGGCGCTACCTTCATCAAAACCCGGAATTGTCGTTCCAAGAAGAAAAAACAGCAAAGTATATCGCAGACTTTCATGAGAAACTAGGGCATGAAGTCCGCTCGAATGTCGGCGGCAATGGTGTCTTGGCTTACTTAAAAGGAGACAAACCCGGTCCGACAATTGCGCTGCGCGCTGATTTTGATGCGTTGCCGATACAGGAAGAAACCGATGTTCCGTTCAAATCGGTCAATGATGGCGTCATGCACGCCTGCGGGCACGATGGCCATACGGCGACATTGCTGGGGCTGGCCAAAGCATTGAACGGCATGAAATCGGATATCGAAGGAACCGTATTGTTCCTGCATCAGCACGCTGAAGAACTATTGCCGGGTGGTGCGATTGCCATGATTGAAGACAATTGTTTGGACGGCGTCGATGTGATCTTCGGGACCCATCTGCAAGCCCAGATGCCGCTTGGCGAAATCGCCTACCGCTCCGGCCCGCTTCAAGCAGCGCCTGACCGTTTCGATATTAAGATTATCGGTCAAGGCGGGCACGGCGCCTATCCCCACCAAACAAAAGACAGCATTGTCATCGGCGGCCAATTGATCGGCAATCTGCAGCAAATCGTCAGCCGCCGCGTTGATCCGTTGGAATCGGCAGTGGTTTCCGTCTGCAGCTTCGAAGCCAAAAACCCGTTTAACGTCATTGCCGATACCGCTGTATTGTCAGGCACAGTCCGTACGTTCAAAGAAGACGTCCGCAGTTTGGTTGAACAGGAAATCGGACGGATCATCGAAGGAACCTGTTATGCGGCAGGCGCGAAGTATGAATATACCTATACCCGCGGATACCCCACAACGGTCAACCACAAAGAAGAAACGGAATTTGTCGCAGCGCTAGCCCCTCAAGTGCCGGGCGTTGAAGCTGTCAATGAAACCGAGCCGGTCATGGGAGGAGAGGATTTTTCCTATTACCTGCAAAACGTCAAAGGAACCTTTTTCTTCACCGGAGCCCAAAATCCCGAGGCGCAGGAAACGTTCCCTCATCATCACCCGAAATTTGATATCGATGAACGCGCTTTGCTGATCGCCGCAAAGGTGCTCGGATCCGCTACGTTGAATTACCAGAAAAACGAAGCCGCAAAAGAAGCGGAAACGGCTCAATAAAAATGCACTAGGCATGTTAAGGGAGAGATGGACATTGGCTCAGGAATCGTTGAAGTTATGGAAAGACTGGCGCTTGCACTTGGTTGTGCTCGCCATTGTCATTGTTGCAGAATCGATCGGCACACATTCGATACCCCTCGGGCCTGGCGCCATATTATTATTGCCGATGCTGTATGCGGTCATCATCGGGCTGGCGCTGTACTTCACGCCGCTCGTCAGCGACAAACAATCGATCAATGCGGAACCACTGGTATTTTTATCGGTTGCCGTGCTGATTGCGAAATTCGGCGTACAGGCGGGTCCTGCAATCCCCCAGATTATTGAAGCGGGCCCTGCCCTTTTGCTGCAGGAATTCGGAAATCTCGGAACGATCTTTCTGGCCCTTCCGCTAGCCGTCTTCCTGGGATTGAAACGGGAAAGCATCGGCATGACGCATTCGATCGGCCGGGAAGCGAATCTGGCGTTGATCACCGATAAATACGGCTTGTCTTCTCCTGAAGGCCGCGGCGTCATGGCGATGTACATATTCGGTACCGTTTTCGGATCGATTTTCATCGGGCTGATTTCAGGTTTCCTGGCGACCGTTACACCGATTCATCCCTTGTCCTTTGCGATGGCGACCGGCGTCGGGAGCGGCAGTATGGCAGCGGCATCACTCGGGCCGCTTATCGCCGCCTATCCGGATATGAGTGCAGAACTGACCGCCTTTTCCGGCGTCAGCAACCTCATCTCGTCCGTCTCCGGCTTGTATATGAGCATATTCGTCGGCTTGCCGTTGACGGTGAAAATGTATGAAATCCTATCCAGAAAAAGAGATCTGAAAGCTGCAGGAGGTGCCGAAGATGTTAAAAAACCTTAAAGAATGGGTCATCGTCTTTATCATCATCGGCGCCATCATGCTGATCGGCAACTGGATCGGCTACGACATCATGCCGCTTGACGCATTGCCAGGATTAGCTGTATTGATCGGCATCAGTTTAGCCGGTTTGGTCATCCACCGTCTCCTGCCTTTCCAACTGCCGAGCATCGCCTATATCGGCATTCTCGGGTTGATTTTGACCCTTCCCAATATGCCCGGTTCGGAACAAATTGTCGCGTGGACGGCTGAAGTCAGCCTCCTCGCCATCGCTACCCCGATTTTGGCATACGCCGGTGTGTCGATTGGCCGTTCGTGGTTCGATTTCGTGCAATTGGGCTGGCGGACCATCGTCATCGGCATGTTCGTCCTATTGGGCACTTTCTTGGGATCGGCCGTCATCGCAGAAGTGATTTTGCGCATGCAGGGCATTATTTGATGAAAGAATCCAACGCATTTTGCGCTGGGCCCAATACAAACAAGCCGGGTCCCTCAGGAATTCACCTGAAGAACCCGGCTTGTTTTACGTTTATCTTATGGCTAAAGGATCCAGCTGAATAAAACTTTTTTGTAATTTCGGCAGTGGTTTTATTTCCAGCAGACATGTACATACAGCAGCAATCCCATCCCAAACCAAGGAGTGATCGAATGAATAAAAGATCCATCACAGTCATGTTTATCTTAATTTGCCTATCCCCCTTTATCTTAATGGCCTGTTCCGGCGAAGAATCCGGCGGCTCAGAATCTGCAGCTGCGCAAGACACGCTCATTTTCGCCCGCGGCGGCGACTCGGTGTCATTGGATCCGTCAGAAGTGACCGATGGCGAATCGGAAAACGTCGCCCAAAGTATTTTAGAGACGCTGACGACGTTTGCGGAAGGTGAAACAACGGTAGAGCCAATGCTTGCAACCGAATGGAACGAGTCGGAAGACGGCCTCACGTATACGTTTACGCTTCGCGAAGGTGTGAAGTTCCACGACGGAACGGATTTCAATGCTGAAGCCGTCGTCTTTAATTTCGAACGATGGATGAACGGCAACGCGGATAACTTCCCGATGTACGGCAGCGTGTTCGGCGGCTATAAAGCGGACGCTGCGCATAACATCGCTTCTGTTCGTGCTGTGGATGCGTCAACCGTAGAGATCAAGCTCAACGGCCCGCAGCCGACGCTGCTAAAAGACCTGGCGCTTACGCCGCTCTCGATATCAAGTCCGGCAGCGATTGAACAATCCGGCGAAGAATACAAAAGCAATCCGGTCGGGACCGGACCTTTCATCTTCAAAGAATGGGTACGCAACGACCGCATCGTTCTTGAGAAAAACAGCGAATACTGGTTGGATGGCTATCCGAAACTTGAACAAGTCATTTTCCGCACCATCCCGGACAATTCCGCCCGCCTCAATGCACTGCTGAGCGGCGAAGTGGATTTGATTGCCGGCTTGGATTCGGAGAATCACGCACAGATTGAAGAAAACCCGGAATTGGCCCTGTTCTCGAGGCCGCCCCTTAACCTTGGCTACCTGGGCATGACCTTAACACACGAACCTTTCGATGACCCGCTTGTCCGCCAGGCGCTTAGCCACGCGGTCAATAAAGACGCATTGGTCGAGGCGTTCTTCGGTGAAGGGGCGATTGCCGCGAAAAACCCGATTCCTCCGGCTGTTGAAGGCTATAACGACGCTATCGAACCGTACCCATACGACCCCGAAAAAGCCAAAGAGCTTCTTGCTGAAGCCGGGCTGCCAGACGGCTTTGAAATGGAACTTTACGCAATGCCGGTTTCACGCCCCTATATGCCAGACGGCGCGAAAGTCGCTGAATACCTGCAGTCGAACTTTGCAGAAATCGGCGTCAAAGCGGAAATCGTGACGTTTGAGTGGGCCACTTATATCGAAAAAGCGTTGAACGGCGAAGCAGATGCATTCCTGCTCGGCTGGACGGGCATGAACGGTGATGCCGATAACTTCCTTTACACGCTTTGGCACGGTGACAATATTGGTTCCACCAACTCGACGCAATATGATAATCCGGAGTTGAATAAGCTCCTGGACCAAGCAAGAACAACGACCGATCAAGAAGAGCGCAATGAAATATATAAACAAGCGCAAGTGATCATGCACGAAGATCCGCCGGTCATTCCGCTCGTCCACACATCGCCAACTCTTGCCGGCAAGGAAAACATCACCGGGTTCGACCCGCATCCGACAGGCAGAGTCATCACGACGAAAATCGAATTTGAATAATACAGCAAAGAGAAAAGGATGGCTCCGCAATTCAGCAATAAATTGGGGAGCCATCCTTTTTTTGCTTTTTCTGCACTTCAATAAATGACGCTTAATTGCCCAAATGCTATGAAAGTTGAAACGACCTGAAGCAGGAAATATAAGTAAAACTGGTAACTAGGTCTGACATGGAATGTTAATGATTATCCACAGTCCAAGGAAAAACTTGATGTGTGGTGGCAGCATTTGATTTATTGTTAAAAGAAGAACTGCTTTTGTAATGCTGATTCACTGGAAACCTATAATGAAATGAGGCAGCATGACCATGGACTCCATATCAATGGCTGTAAAAAAGGAATCGGTAGAATCTTTCCGATCGACCATCAGTAAATTAGAAAAAGCCTTGGCGCAGATGACCGAGAAAGGCGTTAATACGACGCTATTACAGAAGCGCCTCCAAGCCCATTATGTCGGCTTGGCTGTACTCGAAAACGTTTGGCAACAAAAACCTCAGCCATACAGCGATGGAGAATTGGCAGAAGCCTGTATTGTTTTAGCCGGCTTATTCCCCTCGCTAGAGAACGCATACCACAAATCAAAGGCAGGCAGTCCGCAACGGACGCTATTAGCGAGACGGATTCGAGCTTTGGAACTGGCTGTTTTCTTGATGGAAAAAAGTTCAGCGGAGTAGAAGCAATTTAGGAACTGCTGCGATGTACTGCAAAATTATCGTGAACTAAATACGAAAAAAGCATCCAATTTAAGGGCCCATTCATCAACAAATCGCAGCTGTAATCATTTCAATTTCCCCAGTTTCCGCGTTGACAGAATCAACACCATGCTCGCAATTTTCTTCGTTTTTCCACTCAATTAGATAGTTGCCTCTCTTGAGTTCTGTTGAAAGAATTTCGACTTTGCCGATGTTTCCGTTTCGGAGTTCGATAACACTGGACTTTGCCTGCTCTTCTGAGACAGTCACTTCATGATTGCAGCCACTTGCAATGACAATCAATGAGACAAATATAGCCGAAACTAGTTTCTTCACTTCCCTTTCTCCTTCCAGTCTCTAAAATTATTTCTTGTTGAGGGTGTTTTGTTATTAGGTGAATTTAGGGGCAATTATAAAAAATTAAACATATTTATAGAATATTCAAACTACTTCTTTTATACTAGAATCTAAGACCAAGAAAGGAAGTGTTGTATGAAAAGACTCATCAAAACCGCTACTGCTATTTTGCTTGTCAGTTCACTTACAGCTCCAGCTGCTTTTGCCAAAAATGACAACGCCAAGGAATCGCTTGTCGCATTGGGGGATTCAATTCCGTTCGGCTTTAACCTTGGCCAGAACAACCAGAATCCCGCGAAAACCAGCTACCCTTATTTGATTGGCGAAGATGGCGATTTGCGGGTTCGCAATCTAGGGATTTCCGGATGGCAGTCCGCTCAGCTGTTAGACGCATTGGAAACAGACCAAAAATATCGCCAAGCCCTAGACCATGCCGATTATGTGTCAGTAACGATTGGCAGCAACGATCTCTTATCCATTCTGCGTGCTGCAGCTGCAGAAAGTGCAGGGAATCAGCTTTTGTTCCAGCAATTATTGCAGCAAAAGCTCTCCACTAGCGACGTTTTCACGAATATCGGTGAAACAATCGAAGAAATTCGCTCGCTGACCGATGCGCCGATTGTTTTGTACAATGTCTACAATCCGTTTCAGTTGAACGATCCGCTGCATTATGTGGCCGATGCTGTCCTGCCGCAGATAAATCTTGGATTTATAGGACTGGCATTTTCCTATAGTGATGTCTATGTTGCTGACGCATACAGTGCATTCGGCAACGACCAAGCTGAATACGTCATCCAAGGCGATATTCATCCGACCAATGCCGGCCAGGCAGTGCTTGCTGGTATTGGGTTGGACGCTTTGGGGTTGGATTAAGGTAAAAGGATACTTAAAAGCTGCAGTCCTAGGTAATACTGGACTGCAGCTTTTCATTGCTTACTATCTTACGCTAGCAAAGAGCGGGACAATAATTCCTTATCCCTTAGCTCGAGCAATGCTAATAACGCATTTTCAAATCTTCTTTCCCAATGTAAATCTCACACTTCTTCAAACGCTCACTTCTCTTGTCATGCAATATTTCAACCATCTGAAATTTCTCGCTTCCGGGGGCATGGTGAATCTTTTTATGGCACATTGCGCAAAGTGAGACAATATTCGCTTCAACATCTAAACTATTATCGAATTGAGCTTGAAACTCCAGAGGTATAAGATGGTGCGCTTCTACATAATTTTCATCTGTCACAGATGAAACGAAAAACTCATGCGACGCATCCACTTCGCATTTAAAATCAGCTTGTACAATGGCTCTTTTAGCTGTCAAAGGAGCTCTTCCCCATTGCATTTTTTTGGATGCTTGGCTTCCTTTTTCAATCAATTCTTTTGGTCGATCTTCAACGACTGCCTTCTTTATTGTTATTTCTTCTATGGCTTTTTGATAATCTTCATCATTCTTAAACTTCACAAATCGTAACTGCCGCTTTGCTAGCAACTTCTTAAGCGCCGGATATTGGGCAGCGTCAAGAGTCTGATGTGATTGGTTGAAGCTTTTCATCCCGCTCCATATTTTCTGAACATCTTTTATATCCAGAGGATCAAAAGTGAAAATGGACGACTTTGAAAACTTATAATACCCACTGTATCCAAATTCATTCACTTCATCATAGCTTACTGTTTTTTTAAGCAGGGCAGAAGCGATCAAACGGCCTCGGAACTGAAATAAAACCAATGTCCCTTTTGGTGCGGTCATTTTTCTCTTAAACTGATATTTATTGCCTGGCAAATAGAACTTAAACCAATCCTGGACCTCCTCAATGCTTTTTCCAATGAATGCAAGATCATTTTTAGACATTGGCAATAAGCGTATATCTGGCACCTCTTCTGAAATAAGGTCTACTTGTTCTTGATATTTTTTCACCATTTCCCGGGTCCCCTTTGCAATGCAATTTGACGGTATGTTAGACAAGTTTGTTAATTCAGAATACCACATTCAAATTCTGAAAAAGGAACCTTCTTCAATATTCACCAGAAAAATTGAAGAAAGCTCCGTTATAATAGCCACTCACTCTATTTAAGCGCTCTTTGCAGCATCTCCAGCCGCTCCAAGCGCTCAAACTTCACCGTCCGCAGAAAGGCTACATCTTCAGGGAGGCCGAACCAAATAACTTCAGTCCCCTTTTAACTTTTTTTCTACACGCTTGTTATAAGTGGCCGCTTACAGCATCGACAAACTTGTTAACTCCCTGATCAATCACAGATGCAAGCGAATCGGGATCCTCGAAATCTGGTGTAGAGGTCAATGTGCACTCTATGATTGCTTCTAAATTTGCCTCATCATGAAACACCATAATGTCAGCTGACATGTCACTGGTTTGTAGAAGTTCATATTTCTTCGCTATATCCCTGTTCCGAGCAGAAAGCCAGACTTCAAAGGCTCCTTTTTCGTGTAAATAAACAATGGCAATTTTCAACCCTTTATCTTTTAGCTGTTCTGTCTTGAATGAAAAAAATGTCATATCCATATGCCCTTGATACATAGAGCCGATTTCGTTCTGTGGGTATTTTTTGATCAACCCTATTCGCAATTTGCTGATAAACGCTAAAATCCCTTTGTACGCAGCCTGAAGTTCACCGTCTTGCAACTGGTTCGTGTATTCATGGATTAGTTGATTCAACCCTTTCAACCCTTCACCCCCTAGAAGATCAATTCTCCTGCTTTTAATTATTTAAAATTCCCTTGTCCCTTTTTGTCAGCAACCCTCTGTGCAAATTTAGCCCCGACTATTGTCATCACAATGGCGCCTGCTATAGCCCCCACATATGCGGCTAACTCGTAACCTTCAAGTCCGGTAGATTCATAAATATCGAGTCCGCCTAAAAAAGTCCCGCCCACAACTAAGCCGAAGAAAGCACCTCCAATACCTCCGACTACGAAACCGATAAACCCACCGATGATGCGTGGCACTCGTTTCCTGTTCATTGCCAAATCACTCCTTTATTGTTACTTACGATACATTCATTGTCCATCCCTCTTTATGTTTGCTACAGGGACGGGGTTTTAACGAACAAAAAAGCTGGTTCCAAAAACCAATAAGGATTAAGGAACCGACTTTTTTGACTAGGTTTTACATACTTATTTGGTACTGCTTTCTTGAAGATTAAGCCCTTTTGAAGCGGTTGTTGTCTTTTGTGGCTGTGCTTTCCCTTCAATTCGCTTGATGTCCCAGCGGATCAACAGCGAAATCAGGAAACCGATGAAAACCAGGACGATGAAGAAGTAAAACACCGGAACATAGCTGTCTGTCCGCTCTCAGATCTGCGAAACGATTGCCGGTCCGATAATGCCGCCCATTGACCAAGTCGTCAATAAATAACGGTGAATCGCACCCAAATGCTTGGTTCCGAAAAGATCCTCGAAAAATGCGGGAAGATTGGATAATCCGCAGCAGCAGTAGCTGACAATGACCAATATCAAAGCTTGGAATATCAATACGTTGGTGATGTTCGGAAGCATTGTGAACGCAACAGCATCACGAAGAAAATCGTGCTGATTGCAATCGCCGCTAATGCAATCAGCCACCTGTTTTTTGTTTTGCCCATCGAACATCCTCCTTTTGTGTACCTTGAGCAGTATTCAAACAACCGCCTGATCCGTCCGCGTGCGGAATACATCGGGCCTGGCATGCAGAAATACGTTCCGGTTGAAAAGCGAGAAGGATAACAAGAAAGCGATTGTGACTGTCCCGGTTTTGGGAGGGCTGACATGAACTTATCAGTATAAAGCATAAACGACAAAAGGCGCTTCCTGTGTTTACAGGAAGCGCCTTTTGTTATCTGTCTGAAAGATTCATCATCCACTGATATATGGCATGCGGATTTTGTTGCGTTCTTTTGCTGCATATAGCCATTTAAAAGAAGAAACACTTAATGCTTACTTTTCACCGCTTAATTCTACAAGGATTTTTACTTGTGTTTTATCTTTCGTTAAAGCCTCAAAACCTTTATCAACAATATCATCTAATTGAATTTGAGATGTTACAATACTTTGTGGGTTTAATTGGCCAGTCCCCATCAGGTCTACCGTTTGTTGGAACGAAGTTGGTGTATATGCAATAGAAGACGTTATTTTAACACCTGTATTAGTCAATTGAATCGGATTCCATTCGATTGGTCTAGCAAAAATAGACACAATCACCATCGTTCCACGGGCTTTTGTAGACTCGATTGCTTGTGTAAATGTTGGTGCTACACCGGCAACTTCAAATGATACATCTACCCCTTCTGGAACAATTGCGCGAATTGCTTCTACAGGATTTTCTTTCCCAGAGTTAACAATATGCGTTGCACCTAATTCTTTTGCTTTTTCAAGGCGCGTTTCTGATAAATCCAAAACAATGATTTTGCTTGCTCCTGCAGCTTTTGCAGCAATTACGGTCACCAATCCAATAGGTCCAGCACCAAATATTGCTGCAGTATCGCCAAAGCGAAGCCCACCTTCTTTGATTGCTTGTACAGCAACGGCAGTTGGTTCAACGAGCGCACCTTCTTGCAGACTTAATGTTTCTGGAAGAAGGTAAACATTCGATTCGGGTGCATTGGCAAAAGTAGTGAAGCCTCCATCTCCATGAAGACCAATAAAGCTGAAACCATCGTATTGATCAATATCTTCTGGTTTGTTGCCATAGGTTAAAGTAGGATTGATTGCAACGCGATCCCCCACTTTAAACTTGGTTACTTGGGATCCTACTTTTTCAATAATACCCGCAAATTCGTGTCCCATGATAAGGGGTGCTACTTGACCAGTTAGTTGATCTTCTTTTTCAGTAGGAACAAAAACAGGCCCTTCTTGATACTCATGCAAATCACTGCCGCAAATACCAGCCCATGCGACACGGACCGATACTTCGTTGTCTTTTAATGCTTTTAATTCTCTTTCTTCGATGCGAATATCTTTTTCTCCATACCATACTGCTGCTTTCATAATAAAATTCCTCCTGAGTTGTGAGTTCTTTAATCTTGAATGCTTTTAATAAGATAGGAGAATGGAATGTATACCCCTAAAAAATCAAACTAAATATTTGATTACATATGCCATGAAATAAATATGTATGCAACATCATCTTATTCCTCATAGTTTATACCGTCAATGATACTGCTTGTGTACCTAGTAATGCACAGTTTGGTATTGCGGCACTTTCCCTTAATTGTGTTTTTCACAGGGACGCGTTTTTATACGAGTGTAAATAAAACAGGCAGAGAATTTTAGAATTCTCTGCCTGGCATGCACACTATTGAATTCTTAGTTTTTTACAGGATGAGCATAGACATGCTCCGGATAATCAGTAATGATTCCATCTACATTCAAATCGAATAGACGCAAAGCTTGTTCTTGTGATCTTGAAGTGTAAGGATAGATGTCCATCCCCGCTTCATGAACGTCACCAACCAGTTCTTCCGTTACAATGTACATCGATGGATTGAAATAATCAGCATAAGCAGCAAATTGAGCTAATTGTTCTTCCGTTACATTTGCCCAATTTCCACCTAATAAAACACCATGAGAGAGATTCGGTAAAAGTTCTTTCGATGTTTTCATGGATTCGTGATTAAACGATTGGATGATGATCTTTTCATTATTCGCTGTATCCATATTTCTTTCGATCAAAGCATCAGCAATCTTCGCTTCCACTCCTGGATAAAGTTCAGGTGCCTTCAACTCGATTAAAATCCCAACTTTCCCACGGAACTCATTTAATACTTCCTCAAAAGTAGGAACTTTCTCGCCAGCATAAGCATCACCAAACCAGCTGCCGGCATCCAACTGCCGAATTTCCGCTAATGTTAAATCGCCCACTTTGCCAGTTCCGTCTGTTGTACGATTGACAGTAGTGTCGTGAATTACAACTAACTCTCCATCTTTGGTCATTTGCACATCAATTTCAATATAGTCTGCCTTCATTTCAAACCCTTTTTGAAAAGCTTCCATCGTATTCTCAGGCGCATGCCCGGAAGCGCCGCGATGTGCAACGTTCACCATCTCTTGCTGTTGCTGTTTTGATATCACTTTACCTGCTTCTCCGTCTTCAGCAGCAAGTGCTGGTCCGGTAAAAGCTGTCATCGCAAGGCTTGCCGCTAAAATCGTCATCATTCGTTTCAAAATATCCACTCCTTATGTATGTGATAACCCAAGTGTAAGCAATGAATATATTGTAGGTATGAATAGAGCGTTAATTAAATGTAAATTAACGGAAATACTTATTTATTATTTCCTTAAAACCCCATATTCTTTTTCTTCTCTTTATATTTTTAGCCAAACAAAAAAAGGCCTTGTTAAGACCCTTTCACAATAACCGGAAATATTTTATTTAGTTATTCGCTGCTTCTGCCAGAAGAAAATGAGTGTTCAGTATTTCTTCATTGCGGCTTTGTTTTCAGCAATTTGTTTAAGGTGACGGCCAATGAACGTTCCGGCATTTCTGAAGGTATAGCCGGCACCTCAAGCAGTAGCCGACCTATTCAGACGGTACATGCTGACAATAAAAATGGCGACGGTTAAAAATGCCAGAACCGTGAGCAACGGAGAGCCATCGAAAAGCTGAAAGAACAGCAAGAAAAATGCAGAGATCGAAAACAGCGCAGCAAAGCTGGCCTTAACAAGCGGAAATTTGAAGCGAAAACCGATTAATGACCCAGCTCCTGTCGCTAATACGATTAGCCATAACATCAATTCACTGGGTATGAACTCAAGTGCACTCAGCATATTGAGCCCCACGAAAATCACTGATGCCGCAACGCCATCCCGGTGTTTGCGATAATGCGGCATCAACAAAACAGCCATCAGCAAGCTGCAGATAAACACCGCCCAATACTGCACAAAAAAGATTGAATCGAGTGTGAGCAACAGGAACGCTGTGACTATGACGAGCCCGCCACCACTAGTGCCCCAGCACTTCCATCCCTCTAAAAATAAACCGAACAACGCAACCGTCAATAAACCGAAAAGCCATTCCGCACCGAACCAGCGCTCTCCGATATAAGTCAGCAAACCGCCGCCAAGCATAGTTGCAACGTATAGAAAAATTTGTTTCATCGCTAATCCCTCTTTGTTTTACTTCTAAATACTTAGATTTAAAAATAAATATAAAGCAACCACCTTCGAAATTTAGTTATTTTCACTGAAGGAGGCTGCTTTAGTTACTATATATTTTGGTTGAGCGGAATTGTAATTGTTAAAGGGGCGCGATTTGATTCAATTCATATAATTCATTACTAGCCAATAGCAACGTTTTCTTGTTTCTTCTAACTGTGCATCATTATAGACAGGAACTTCCCAAGACCCTCCAGTAAAATCGACTATAGCTGCATCTGAAACTCGATCTCTCTTTACCACCCAAGAACGTTGTAAATCTCTTAAGGCAATAAATTCTTCATCAGTTAACTCCATTTTTAGAGTTTGATAAATTTCATTTAGCAAATCATCCCAAGCTTTTAATTGGATTTGAGACGCTTGCGTAATTTCAGCATCGCTTCCTGATTCCCAAACTTCTCCATAGCTAAGAAAATCTTCTTCTAGTTTATAAATTCGATCTAGGTATCGATTATATAGTGAAGAGGAATCGGTTGTTACATAAGCCGATGCGGCTTCTGCCCCTTGCTTTTCATCTAGTAATTCTTCGTTGGCCTCGGTGTCTGAAGGTATATCATTGGATTGTTCGCTTGCTTCCACTTCTGACTCTTCCTTATTATCTAGTGATTCTTCGCTCACAACAGTACTTGGGGTTCTATCACTGGATTGGTCACTCGCTTCCACTGGAAAGACAACAGGATTTACTGGAATCTCTGGTTCAGTATTATCGTCTATAGCACTTATTGCTTTTGCCAGGATACTGAGAACTATAAGAGCTCCGATCATTACCTTTCCATAACGGATAAAGTCAAAAGAGAACTTAGGATAATCTTTTTGGGAATATGCCGCGTCTTGGTGATTCGATTTTTCTCGTTCTTCTTTGGGACGTTCCTTTGTTCCCTCTTTGGTCTGTTGATAATAGGCATATTCCTGATCATATGCTTTTCTTTTTGCCGGATTACTCAATACTTCATAGGCTTCGGTTAAAAGAATAAAGTGCCTTTCATCCCCGCCTTGATCAGGGTGAATTGCTTTAGACTGGATACGATATGCGCGCTTGATCAGCTCTTCGTTTGCTTTTGGCAGTATATTTAGCAATGTGTAGTAATCTATAAATTTGTCCATACTCCCCCTCTTTCTCATTATTATTCTTTAATTCGTCACCCAAAAACCTTTTTAGCTGTCTTTCCAATTATATTTGTTCCTATACCGTCTACAGTGCCGCCAATAACGCCGCCGGCAATCGGTATAGCTTTCCCTAAATTAACCACGCCTTTTTGGCCAAACTTCGTTACTAGTTTAAATCCAACAGTTTTATTAATAACTTTAATTACTTCTCCTGGAATTTTCATTATGGCTTGTTTGGCAAATGCGTTGCCAGCTTGAATACCTGACTTCTTCAATATACCTGATGCTGATTGTCCAGTTAGACAAACAAACACGAACGTTTTAACTTGATCGTCTTTTAAATCATGGCCTCTCATATGTGATATTGCCGCGATCATTCTTATCTGAACATACATAACTGAAGCAATATTAGCAGGAATGGCTACGGGCAGAACAATTATTCCACCTAAGCCTGTAAGAAACCCGCTAGTAGCCGCTTTAGTATTTTGCCAACGAATCAAACTATCTATGGCCTTATCAGTTGAATCATGCTTGGATAAAAAGTTCTCTGCCATTTCATAAGCCGAATCCATTCCAGGTATTCCTTCTAATGAATTTTCATATGCCCAATCTAACATTTTTCCTATTTTACTTTCAGAAAGCTCTTTTTCTTCCAAAATACCCCTCCTAATCGACAATAAGTTTAATTTTGAATCAATCCAATTTCCAATAGTGTCTTTTCAACATGTCTTGGGTAATCGACTTCCACACTGCCATCTTCCCTAATCCAAAATCTAATAAAACCAGCAAAATTAATAGATTTCATCACTTTATCCACTCTATTTCTTATTCTTGGTATATCCGGATTTGCCATCACGTACAGCGAGTTTTCTTTTCCGATTGTTTGGTACTCCATCAACTTTCCAATTTGCATATACGTATGTGTTTTAATTTGACCTGAATCAAACACAGTATCAAGATCATGCGTGTTCGCATGGGAACCTTTGGATTCGACATAGATTCTCCAACCATGTTTTTCCCCTTCAACATCAACACCTATTTTATTTCCAGTCAAGAAGTCAGGACAATGAAAGCCGGCTGATTTGATGAAATTCCAAACAGCCTCATTGACAGTGTCTTCATTCATAATAAAGGGATCTTTAATAAGTAATTTGCTGTTTCTAGTTGGCATAATTAATTTCCTTCACTTCGTATTTTCCGGCACTTTCAATAGACTTAAATACTGCTCTTTAAATCGTACCGGAATCCCTTGTTTACTGCTTGCAGAGTTTTGGAAAAGACCATTAATGCCTTGCATAAATTGCAGATCAAACCCTATCTTGTTATCAGTAGCTTTGAACAATTGAATGTCTTTGTAACGGTTAGTTTTAGCAGCAACAAAGAGATTATCCGCAACGACGATACAGCCTATGCGATTTTCTATTGCACGAAGCTTCATCAGAGCAATTGCCTCTTCTTCATTTATCGGCCCATAGGACAGATAAATCACAAGATGATGTCCCTCTTCTGCTTTGGACTGTTTGTAAAAATAAGTTCGATCGAATAATTCTTCATAGTTTGCCACATGAACATGGATGGACTCCCCATTTTTCGTTAAATGCAAGGATGTCTCCTCTTCACCCGCATCGAGTAGCTTGGATGAGTAAATCTCCCACTTATCCAAATCAATTGTGCAATCCGCGTCTTCATCGAGGCCCACTGTAAATTGCGTGTATTGTTTATCACTGTAGAGATGCTCAACTGTCACTTCTTCTATAACTGGATCATCCGTGGAGAACAGGCTAAATGCATGCGTCTTCTCACCATTGCCTAATTTATAATTAGCTTTCAAACGCTCTCCGGATTTAAAACTAATTCGATCTGAAGGTTGTTTCATATCCGGCCGATTGGCCATGGTGCATAAAACGGTTGTATCCAGCTCAATGGATCGCCCTTTCAGCACGTTGCACCATTTTGACATCTTCACATTGCCGCCGGTTAAGTTGATAAGAATGTCTAAACCTTCTTGTTCCAATTTTTCTGTGACTAATGGGAAAAACATATCATGGCAAATATAGACCTGGATACGTTGACCATTTAAAAGGATTGGTTCGTATAGTTCTGGATCTTCTAGTTCATCTTTTTCCAATTCAAAAACAAGTTTCTCAGCTGAAGAATGCTTTATAAAAACAGAGTCTACCGTCTCTCCCTCTGCTGGAGCCCAATTCACATATAATGCCCGTTCTGTGCCATCAGCAAAGGAAATACCACAAATCACAGGTGTATCTAAGAATTCTGCTAATCCTTCGACTATCTCCCAAGCTTCGTTTTCACTAACTCTGTCTATAAAATTTTCCGGAAAGACAACCAGATCAACTAACTTTTTCTCTATTATCTTAAGAACTTGATCGTATAGTTTTTGATAGTCATATTTATAGTTATTATATGGTTGTACCAGCAATATATTCATACTAGATATTCCTCCACTTCAATATGATGGACATTCTGCATGCCCAAATGATGTTTATAGGTTTCCACATACGGCTTCATGGTTCCAGGAGAAACGAGCCACCCCACATATTGAAAATTGGCCAGGTTTATCAGTCCACCCAATGCATGCTTTGATTCACTAATTTCAATTTCTATGCCGAGAAGAGGAAAATAAATGGTTTCTTCTTGTATATCCAACAGGTACTGCAGGAAAGGAAAGTGAATCACATCTGCGCCTATTCGCTGTGCGAGAAAGTGCAGAAACTGAACATATCCTCCTTCGATGCTAAAACCTGCTGCCACGTCAATTTCTGGAATGTAATAGTAGTCACTCGCTGACTTTACTTCGCCTTTTAGAAGAGGAACCGGCGATTTAGTAAAGCTTTGTTTCAATAAGTATTTAGATTTTACCGGGACTTTTATTTGCTGGAACTTCTGATCAATATGATAGATCCATTTAAAGTAATCCGGTTTGCGGTCATATGCTATATCCAAATCTGTTAATAAAAGTTTGGGCATTAATTTTGCTGCGACTAAAATCGACTGTTTTTCTCCACCCGAACCCTTCTTTCGAGGAAGCCGATTTTCTCTGTTTATAAGTGGCACAATAGTTGTTTTTGTAAATATCGGAAGTTTTTTTAGCATACTGCTGTCGAGGAAAAACAATTGCCGCTCCCCGTTTACTCTCTGCAGCGACCGCACGATTTTCATACCTCTTCGATATGTATCATTTTCTTTCGCAGCACTAGCATTATTTACAACCATGAAGTTGTAATAACATGGCGATAGTTGTAGGTTCCCTACATTACCTACCTGGTTTTTAGAAGAAGTGGTCGAGCCTTCGAGTTCAAAAGCAGCGAACGGTAGATATTTACCCTCAATTAATTGAAGGTGGTCCAAGGAGTTTAAGTTCAATGTTTGAACGTTCAACATCCACACAACATCATATCGTGGTGCGTAAGCATTAATTATCGATTTAAATGTGTATTCTTTCAAAGAGTAAAACCCTAAATCTTTGCCTAACTGAAACAATTGATCTTGGACAGCTTTGGTAGTTTGCTTAACCATCATTAACCTCTTCTCGAAAAACTGTTTTGCTTTTCATTAAGTTTTGATACGCCGAGACTATTTCTCTATTATTTGAGACTTCGCCCAATAGAATGAATTTTCAAATGCATTTCCACCCATTACAACACCAGTCGATAGATGCCTTTCCCAATTCGTTCATAGTCATCAAATACAGAACCGTGATGATTAGGCGAATTAGAGCAACATCTGGAAGTGATATGTGTACGAATCGTACTTTCTTTGTAGCTTGTTCCATCATCTTTCATATATTGCAGAACCTCGCTTAAATCAAATTGTTTTTCTTCCCGCTCTCTTGTGATTTTCTGCACAGCGGTTAAAATTTCATCACGAGCAGTTGTACGAATCTTCTTTTGTTCAGCCAATGGAATTCCTCCTCCAGTTTTTAAAACTATTTGACTATTTCATCTAATGTGTAAATCGTATCATAAAAGATACAAGTAAATACAATTATTTTCCATTCACCTAGAATTGCTAATAATTTATGGTTATTTAACTAAAGATTTATCTAATACTTTAAACATCTAAGGCAATGGCCAAAAACCCCTTACTCTTTTGCCTTCTCCAGCCCTTCGGTATTCGTATTAGATCGCTATAAATATTTGAAACGATTCCGCTCTATTGATTTTTCGCGCAATATCGTATACAACTTTTTGTATATAGAGCTATTTTGGTACAAGGTGGCGACCCCTTAAATACAGCAATGATTTTCTACGTTTTTTGACATAAAAATGGTATAATACCTTCCATAAAGGAGTGAAATTATGACCAAAACTGCAACACCCAAAGATGCTGCTCATTTAATAAAATATATTAAAGGGCTCACCCAGTTGACCCAAAAACCTATCTATAATTTTTCTAATTATGATGAGATTTTATGGACGGATACTTTCCCGAATGAAACTGAATGCGATTTTAGCCTTCCCCAAGTGAACGATAATCTCTTGATTGTTAAAAAGCCATACATTCCGTCCCAACCAGAGATTAGCGAATCACTAAAAAACTGGGTACTTTTCAATGATTTAAAGGACGGAATTTCGTTAAAAACTAAAATCGAAGTAGCTGTCTTAACCGAAAACAATGAAACTGAATATGTAGAGTATCTATTGTCAGATGCCCCAAGGATCCAAAGTGAATTTGAACTTTTTCTTGAAAAAAAATGGAATCCTTACATAGCTGAAAAAAAACGAGTCAAACCGCTTCAAGATCTTTACGATAAACTTTTTAGTATTCACCAGACACTTCTATCAAGATCGGAGTCTGTTCAATTCGTTTTTGCCATCGGCCTTCTTTCTTGGAATACTCCAAACGATCGTGATGTTAAACGTCATTTGTTGACCACAGAAGTTGAATTGAAATTTGAACGTGAAAAAGCACTTTTCACTATTTCCTCGAGTTCTACAGGCCTCCAATTCTTGTTTGAGGAAGATATGCTAGAAGTAGAACATAGACTAAATAGCATGGACCTGCAAAGTGTAAGTGAAATGCTGGAATCTCTCAATGAAGAAGATACTGACATTGCTTCAGTCACTTCTCTTTTAAAGGCGATTGTTTCATCTCTAGATTCTAGAGGTGTCTACATCGATGAAATTATGAGAAACAAAAAGTCTTTACCGAACCCCATCGTCTCACTTTCACCTTCATTTATACTTAGAGAACGACCACAAAAAAGCATTGAGAAAGCTTGTGATCAAGCGATAGAGCAATTGGAGCAGCTTAGTGACGAAGATTTGATTCCGGGAAGTTTATTCAATATGTTCAGCCCTGAACAAAGAAATGCCGAAAACATTTCAGATGAAAGTGAGAAGGAATCCTATGACAGGGAGTTTTATTTTCCGCTCCCATCGAATGACGAGCAAAGCCGGATCGTTGCAGCAATTACACATAAAGACAGTGTATTGGTTCAAGGTCCCCCAGGAACCGGAAAAACTCATACCATCGCTAATCTTACCTCTCATTTATTAGCCACTGGCCAACGAGTGTTGATCACCAGCCAAACTGCAAAAGCTTTGAGTGTTCTTAAGGAAAAGCTGCCTGCTGAATTACAGAATTTATGTGTAAGTCTCCTGGGCGGCGATTCATCCTCATTAAAAGATTTAGAGACTGTTGTGAGCACGATTTCTATGAGAAAAGAGTTTTACGAAGCCACTAAAACCATTAGCAACATCGCACAAAAAGAGGTGGCATTAAAAGCGTTAAAGGAAGATTTAAACCGGATTAAATCAGAGCTATTTGCAGTCAGGGAAAAAGAGACTTACAGACATGATTTGGGAACTCCCTATATGGGTACGGCTCAGCAAATCGCAAACACTGTAAGCAATGAGAAAGACTCCAATAGCTGGTACTTGAATGAAAACATACTGAATTTGACAGAAGAAGATATTCAAGAGGAAAAATCCGCCGTTGCAAATTATATTCAGTTGCACCAAACAGATCTTGATGTTTCAGAGAACTACAAAAACTTTGCTTCTCCTTCACTGGATCATTTTTTTGATTTGGAGCAAGTTGTTCAGTTTATTGAACAAGAAGCACTTTTATTAGAACAATACCGGCAAATATTACATTTAGAAGATATAACTGTCCAACAATATTTAAACCGGTTATCTGAAGTTGATTATCAAAAATTAAAGTCTCTTTTCGATTCTTATCAAGAAATAGAAAGCAAGCTTTTCTTTGTCAATTACCCTTTCCTGAAGAAAGCTGTTTTAGATGTTTTTCAAAATCGAGGCCATTATTGGGCTTCTGCAACCGAACAATTCCAGCAGAATATTAAAATAATGGAAGAAACAATCGATTCTTTCGAGTTGTCATCAGTGGATACTGGGAACGTACCATTTAAAACTGTTCAGCATATCAATAATCAATTGATCGACCTTTTTGAGAACGGTAAAGGACTCGGAAATCTGTTCTTTAAACCAAAGGTCTTAAAGAGTACAAGAATGAATACCCTGAAATTAAATATGATGGTCAACCTATTAAAGATTTAAGCCAAGCCCGGAAGCTAAGGGCTTATATCGATTTTGAACGTGCCTACACAGAAATAAAAAGGTTAATGGATTCCATAGAGATTCCCTTTAAACCAGTAAATCCCAAAATCGATTTAGCAGAATGCAAAGGGATTTTTAATCAATTAAAAACGGTACAAGGTATATTAGTTTGGCGACAACAAACAATTTTAGCCACTGACTATCTTACAGCTGTTAATTTTGACTTAGAAAAAATCGGGATTTTCCAAAAGAACTTTGAAGTCTTTGAGAAAAAGAACGAATTAAAAGTTCCTCAAGAATACATGAATAACGTGCAAGGTTCTATGGAGGCATCCATCTCTGATTCTACTAATCCGGTTTATAAGAGTTTGTTGGAAAGTATGATATGGCGTGACAAGCAAGAATTGAAGCGGCAACATGAAAGCTATCAGCATCTACAAAAAATCCTGAACCGAGATAAGTTGATTACAGAGAGCTCTGACTTTCTAGAAAGAATCAATCCTAAGCTTTTGGGATACCTTAAAGAAACTATTTCTGATCCTGCATGGACTATCCGGCTGCAGAATTGGTCTAAAGCCGCTCACTGGCGAATGGCAGAAACTTGGTTAAAAGATTTTTCAAATAAAAACGAGAAAGATCTTGCTGATGAATATGAAAGAACAGAAATATCCATTAAAGCGACTATCACTGATATCGGCGCATTAAAAGCGTGGAACAGCATGCTTACTTCCATGACAGATCTGCAGAATAGCCATTTAAAAGCTTGGACCAAGGCTGTTAAACGTGTCGGAAAAGGAACCGGAAAAAATGCTCCGAGATACCGTAAAGAAGCTCAGGGACATATGGAGAAATGCAAGGATGCCATCCCTGCCTGGATTATGCCACTTTATCAAGTATTCGAGAATTTTGAAGTGAAGCCTGATTTGTTTGACGTTGTAATCATAGATGAAGCGAGCCAGTCCTGGCACGAAGCAATACTATTGAAATATATTGCGAAAAAAATCATCATTGTCGGCGATGACAAACAAATCAGCCCCAGCAAAATAGGGATACAAGTCGAGGACGTGGCTAAACTCCAAAATCGCTATTTGAAGCCGATCGATTATCCATTTATGGATACTTTAAATCTTGGAAATTCATTTTTCGATGTTGCCTATGTTCTATTCAAAAACACGATTACGCTCCGCGAGCACTTCCGTTGCATGCCAGAAATCATTGAGTTCTCAAATAGGATCGCTTATAGAGATCAGCCTTTATTCGCTCTGCGTCAATATCCGGCGAATCGCTTGGAACCGATCAAATCAAAGTATCTTCCACACGGAGTCCGTGAAGGAAGTTCGACATCTGCAATAAATGAAGTTGAAGCTAAGGAAATTGTCAAAGAAATTAAGAAATGTGTCTCCAACCCTGCTTACAATGGAAAGTCCATCGGGGTCATTTCCCTTCAAGGGAACAGCCAAGCCAGCCTGATCCAGCAATTGCTTTTAACTGAAATCGGAGCAGAAACCATGGAAGAACGTAATATTATCTGTGGCGACGCGTATGCTTTCCAAGGGGATGAACGTGATATCATCTTCCTATCCATGGTAGCTGCGAAAGGAACAACAAGGCTTACTTCGTTGACAAGTGAACCGTATCGCCAGCGTTTTAATGTCGCAGTCAGCCGGGCAAAAGATCAGATATGGTTAATGCATTCCATTACAGTCAATGACATTAACAATTCTGACTGCATGAGATACCAATTGCTGAACTATATTCAAAACCCTTTAAAAGAAGAACAAGATGGCAATCGCGAAAAATGTGATAGCCAATTTGAAAAAGATGTTTTCGATGCAATTGTTCGTAAAGGGTATCGTGTACTAACTCAATACGAAGTCGCTGGTTATCGAATTGATTTGGTTGTAATGGGGGAAAATGCTAAACTGGCAGTGGAATGCGACGGAGATCATTGGCATACATCATCAGAGGATATGGAAAATGATTTCCGCAGACAGCGCGTACTTGAGCGGGCAGGTTGGAGTTTCTGGCGGGTACTGGGAAGCACTTATTACCTCAACCCTTCAAAAGCATTGGAAAGCTTATGGCAGCGACTGGATGAAATGGGCATCCGCCCTTATCTTGAATGGAGCCCGAAAATTTCGGAACTGGCGGATGCAGAAGAAGCTACTATCGACATGACCACAGAGGAAATCAATAAAATCAAAGCCGACATAAATAATAAAACTCGAAACGAATCAAGTTTCGAGTTGGGCGATGCTAATGTTTCCGACCTGGAAAATCCTTCGGTTTTTGATAATCAGCAAGTGGACGTTCAACTTCCTATTAATGATGAACTTTCAAGAGCATTTTCTATCCTGACCAAAAACGAAACGGAGTCTGAATTCGAAGCTTTAACCGATTCACCTATTGCAGCTGACTTAATCGATGCCATTTCAATTGTTGGGAGCAAAGAAAATTTGTCAGCAAATCAAACGCTCTTAGAGTATAAAGACTTATTAACTAACGAAGGCTTTAATGTGCTTTTGGAAACCGATTCTGAATACACCATAGTTGTTCTTGGATCGGCGAATCTCGAAAACGAATTGGAACGGTTTGCACCTAAAAACAATTCTTTTTCTTTCCATAAGAACGGATTTAAGAGCACCGATTATCTTCCTTGTTGGTCGATTACTCTGTTAGAAAGAAATGAACAAAACATCGTAAAAGCAGTTCCAAAAACTAAATCGTTAAACCCATTTTTGATACAAGAAAAAATGATCTCAGGCCAACGTCTTTCGGAAGTGACAATAGTCGATCAAATGTTGGAGATCATAAAAACCAAAGGAATCGAGGTTATCGATAACGAAAAAAATCTGAAACCATCTGGGTAGTTGGAAATGAAGAATTAGAAGAGATGCTGGCATCTTTTAAATCACATAGTATTTTCTTCCGATTTATGAAAAATGGATCTATAACAACCTCTCATCAACCAGCATGGTTTGCGAAAATAACCAAATAAAAAGAGCTGTCTGTAATGGCTTCCTTACTATAAGGAAAGCCATCACAGGCAGCTCTTTTAAATATCATTTTAATTCTGGCATCTGATTCAGCAATCCTTTTAAAGTTTGTAATTCAGATAAATCAAAAGTTATCCCTTTTTTCATTTCAGTTTGATCTTCTGACCAAAAGCGGATATCATATTTAGGATCTCGATTGGTCCAACTTATTAGTGTTAATTGTTTTTTCCATCCGTTCTGTTTTGTAGACAATGTACCAATCGTCTCAATAATTTCAAATTTCAAATCAGCCATTTTCTGTACCTCGTTTTCGGCATTCTCGTTACCTAAATCATTAAGCCATATAGTTGAGCTAATTTAGTAGCCATTGCGATTCTCTTTACTAGCATTACTCTTCACCGAAATAATCTTCGTCCACTTTCTTAATAACAAAAGTCTCTTCATGATTAACTCCAATGTTATAAGTAAACATATATTCCGTAAGTTCTTCCCCATCGATCAAAATGACCTTTTTATCAATCTTCTGAACATATTCCTTAGCACCATCTGAAAAAGAAGAAGTAGTGATAAAAACACCCTTGCTAGCTTGCTGTCCATAAAGGCTCCCTACAAACTTCTGGATCTCCGGACGAGTAACGGTGTTCTCCCAGCGCTTCGCTTGAAGATAAATCATATCGAGACCAAGAATATCCTCTTTGATGATTCCATCAATTCCCTCATCGCCAGATCGCCCAATTGCTTGACCAGCATCTTTCATGGAGCCGCCATAGCCCATGGCTACAAGAAGTTCAACTACAAGTTTTTCAAAGAATAAAGGAGTTCCGTTTTTAACTTTGTCGAGTAAGTCTTCTTTCGCTTCTTCTTTTAAGATTCTGTAATTGCTTTCAATCTCCTCTAAAGGCGTGCTTTCTATTGTCAAAGGAGAAATGGTTACATTCTTTTGATCGTCGCCTTTGTTTTTGAACTGGCGAAATTCATCGTATTGCATAAGGAATGCATTATCAATTGCTGTAATACAGGGATCTTCAAGTAATTGCCTTCCACGCTCAGTTATTACGAAGACTCCTGGACGAATAGTATTTAAAAGACCAGCCTTTTTTAAGTACGTTCTTGTCCATCCTACGCGGTTATGTAAAATCCGCTGCTTGCCGCTTGGCAACATTTCTTCCCGTTCCTCATCTGTAAGCCTAAACTCTTCTGCTAGGCGGAGGTATGACTCGCGAAGTGAATGCTCTTGACCGTCCTCAAGCATTTTTAGAAACGGATACATGAATTCTTGGTAGCCTGGAATTGCCATTAAGTCACCTCTATTCTTCTTAATATTTAATATAGTGTTTAGTAATGTTTAATCTTCACTATTATTCGTCAAATAATAAAAGCCATTAACCAAACTTTCGCCTCGAACCTTTTTATCAAAGGTGATCTTATCTTTTTTTATCATAAATACTACTTCTTTTCTTAAAGCTGGATTATCTTCTTCCTCTTGTTTTTCTCCTGTTGAAATTATTCCTTTGTATATCTTTCTTCCGGAGAAAAACAAAATTGGACAAACACTAATAGCGTCAGTGTTAACATAAATTGATATTACAAAAAATATAATTAATAAAGATACAACAAGATTAGTAATTGATGAATGGTCTAGAGAAATTAAAGGTAAAAGTAAGGTCAATAGAAAAAAAGAGTAATCATTAGCACTTAACTTCTCAGCTTTTCTAATATAAAAATCTTCTCCTTCTTGACCTCTCACAATTCGAGTTTCATATCCTGACAAAAACCACTTGATAGCTAATTTGTATATAGCGTAAGTATAGATCAAGATAAAAAGAATGAAATAGACTTCTAGTGCCATATAACTTATAAAAACGCTTTCTATTGATATCCACTCTTTGGTTTTAATCCATTTGTCTATTCCGAAGAATTCATTTCCCGCGATAAATCTATAAATCATAACAATTATTAGGGGAGAGTAAGTCAATATCCACAATAATCTTTGTTGAAATTTACTCCACATGGCTAATGTCCTCTCATGATACTTCAGTTTTAATTTTCTTAGTCAAGAAAGATTCTACTATTTTATCAGAGAAGAAATGTAAAAGTGGCGTAATTTCATATTCAGGATTAAATCTAATTTTTT
>NZ_RQII01000034.1 GCF_004761975.1 Planococcus koreensis
GAATGGGTCTTGTTCCATAAATACGAATAAAACGTAAATTCCCTTAGATTGTATGAAGTAGGTTGTATCCCTGTGGAGACAATAAACAAGACTTTGTGCGTTGTGGAAAAATGCCTTTAGAACGTTCTGTGATTGTCGATTTCAATTTTATTCCAGTTGATCT
The DNA here is from genome assembly GCF_004761975.1 of Planococcus koreensis. Taxonomy (GTDB): domain Bacteria; phylum Bacillota; class Bacilli; order Bacillales_A; family Planococcaceae; genus Planococcus; species Planococcus koreensis. The sequence continues at coordinate 164 of NZ_RQII01000034.1, forward strand.
TTGGCTTTGTGTTGTCAAAAATCGACATAGACAGCGCTTGACTTAATTCACATTAAACGCTGGAGCGAACACAGTGAGTGAAGCGGCTGAGGTAGTGCCCGCGGAAAGCGTCCACCTGAAGCGAAATGAAAAGAGAATGAGACCTAAAAAGCGCCGACCCACTGGGGGACGCGCTTTTATTACTGAACCAACCCATGAATCGCAAATGCGATCGCGATTCCGGTCAGTGCGCCCATGAATACTTCGCTTGGCTTGTGGCCGAGAAGTGTCTTGAGCTCTTTGATTTTTTCCTCTTCGGCTTTCTGGGACCAGCTTCTCGTTTCATTCATGAACATATGCAGGTCTTGCCGCAGCTTATTGATGGTCAACGCGTGCTGGCCGGCTTGGAAGCGGACGCCTGTCGCGTCGTACATCGTAATCACGGCAAACATCGTCGCAATCGCAAAGATGGTCGAATCCGCGCCATGCTGGATGCCGACGGACGTGGTGAGGGAAGTGACGGCTGCAGAATGTGAGCTCGGCATGCCCCCTGTGGAAGTGAAGAGGCCCCAATTGAGTTCCCGCGTCACTGCGTAGTGAATGGGAATTTTTACGAATTGGGCAAAAAGGATAGCGAATAAAGCAATCATCAACGGAAGATTTGAGAAAAATTCCATCCAGTACACAACCTTTCCTGATTCATTTATGCTTTCAGTATATCATAATTGCTTTTTTCTTCTTGTGGAAAATATTTCGCTTTACGAACTACTAGCTTTGCAGAATTAATGCTACACTTGAATGGAAAACAACATAAAGGGGGATTTTAAATGGAGTTTAAAATAGTCAATGATGCTGCAGCGTGTGAAGCGGATATTTTAGTGGTGGGCTTGACCCGCCATCCGGAAAATACGAAAAACTGGCAGGATTTTTCTGAACGGTTCAACGGCAAGCTGGAAGACTGGATCAAACAGGGGCTTTCTTTCGATTTGAATTCCATCGTTGCGTATCCAACATTATCTGGTTCGATTCAACGGGTTTTATTCGTTGGATTGGATGACCGCAAGAAATTGACTGAAGACATTGTTCGTACAGCATTTGCACTTGCTGGAAAAGAATTGGCGAAAAAGAAAATCCGCCATGCGGCTGTGTATTTGGACTCGTTCCAAAACGATGCGGTGAATGCTGAGAACGCCGCTTATTTGGCTGCAGAGGGCATTACGATGGGGACTTACAGCTTTGATGATTATAAAACATCATCAAACGAAGCGGACGTGGAAATGGAAACGCTGTCGTTCTTGACGGACGGCAATGAAGACGAAGTGTCAGCTTCTGCTTTTATTGGACACGTTTTTGGCCAATCGGTCAATGAAGCGCGGACATTGGTCAATATGCCTGGCAATTTGCTGACGGCGACAATGCTCGCGGATTATGCACAAGAGCTTGGAGATACATATGGCTTTGAAACAGAAATCCTGGGCAAAGCGGAGATGGAAGAGCTGGGCATGGGCGCTATCCTTGCTGTCAACCAAGGTTCTGTCGAAGAGCCTCGGCTGATTGTCTTAAAGTACAAAGCGACAGACGGCTTTGAAGATCCGCTTGCGCTTGTCGGCAAGGGCATCACGTTCGATACGGGCGGTTACTCGTTGAAGCCGAAAGATGGCATTGTGGGCATGAAAGGCGATATGGGCGGTGCAGCAGCAGTACTTGGTGCGATGAAGATCATCGGTGAGCTGCAGCCGGAAAAAAACGTGGTCGCAGTGATCGCTTCGACCGATAACATGGTGTCAGGGAATGCGTTCAAACCGGATGATGTTATTACGTCACTCAGCGGCAAGACGATTGAAATCCTTAACACAGATGCGGAAGGGCGCTTGGTGCTGGCGGATTCAGTGACATATGCGAAGCAGCTTGGCGCAACAAAAATCGTCGACGTGGCAACGTTGACCGGCGGTGTGATCGTGGCACTCGGCAACGATAAAACAGGAGCGCTTGCCAATGATGATGCGTTCTTCGATTTGTTCATGGGTGCTGCGAAAGAGACAGGGGAATTTGTCTGGCGCTTGCCGTTGACAGAGAGCGATAAAAAACGAATCCGTAAAAGTGATGTAGCCGATTTGAACAACTCGCCTGGCCGCGATGGCCACATGATTTTCGGAGGAGGCTTTGTCGGGGAATTCACGGAAGGGACGCCGTGGATCCATTTGGATATCGCCGGCACCTCACACGCTGCTTCCCAGCATGACCTTGGGCCGCAGGGCGGAACAGGTGCAATGGTCCGGACACTCGCAATGCTTGTAGAGAAAATGGCTGAACAGCAATAAACAGAAAAAGAGTTGGCAAGCGATTTTTCGCTTGCCAACTCTTTTTTCTTACTTATTTAGGGTCTTCTGTTTTTTTCCGCAATATTTTCATATCATCGCGCACGGTTTCTTTCGCCAGTTCCGTACCGGACATATAAGCAGCACGGCCGATTAAATGGCCGGAGACCGGAGACGTGATGAAAAGGAAAGCGATGGCGATGATCAATTGAGGATTGAAATGGTCTTCAATCAACAGGAAATGCAGGAAAGTTCCTGTCAGTATGCCTAAAACGCCGAGTGTTGCACTCTTAGAGGCCGCGTGGGTCCGAGTGTATACATCAGGGAGTCTGATAAGCCCCAAGGCTGTCACGACGCTGAAAATGACGCCTACACTGATGGAAATGATGATCAATGAATTAACGATTAGGTTTTCGATCGAAAATCACACCTCTCTCAATGAACTTCGCAAATGCCACTGTCCCGATAAAAGCCAGGATGCTCAGCAGCAGGATGATCGCCAGGAAAAACTTAGTTTCCAGGATAAGCGACAATAGCGCGATGATGGAGACAAGCGCAACGCCTAACGCGTCGAGTGCAACAATGCGGTCAGCGATGCTAGGCCCTTTGATTAGCCGGTATAGCAAGCCGACAAAGGCAAAGCTGATAATGAGCAAGGCAACCCAGTAGAATGTCATCATGAGCGGCTCACCTCCAAGATTGCCCGTTCAAATGTATTTTTGATTGAAGACACCGCATCCTCGATATCTTCAAAGTCGATGGCGTGGATGTATAATTTTTTTTGATCATCTGAAATGCCGAGAACGAGCGTACCCGGCGTCAATGTAATCAATGCAGCGAGCAAAGTGATTTCCCAGTCCTGTTTCAATTCAGTTTCCAGCTCAAAAATAGCAGGCTTGATATTCAAACGCGGTTGGATAACCAGCTTGAACACGGCAAAACTCGATAGCACCAATTCTTTCAGGAACAGGAAGAACAGGGAAATGACTGCCCAAATTCGGTAGAGGTACAGCCTGCTCGAGAAAAACCTACGCATCATGACCACAAGCAGAAGGCCAACCAAATAACCGATGGCGAAACCGGAGGGAGTAAAATTGTCCGTGATGAACATCCAGACGCCGGCCAGGAAGAAATTCAATAATATTTGCAGGGACATGGTCTTCTACTCCTTTAATACCGCATCTATATAGATGGATGGATTTAATAGAACTTCTCCTGCACCTTGGATCAGGGGCATGAACATTTCAGCGCCGACACCTAGTACGATAGTGATGATGACCAGGACGACAGACGGTATGAGCATTCTGCGGTAAGTTGTTTTCTCTAAAGGCATCGTTTCTCTTGGTTCGCCCCAGAATGCATAGATGAAGATTCGCATCGCACTTAACAAAACCAGCAGGCTGGTCGCTAAAATGATGATGCTGCCCCAGAAATGAGGGCCTTCAAAGCCGCCTTGGACAATCAATAATTTGCCAGGGAATCCGCTTAACGGGGGAATGCCTGCCAAACCGAATGCGGCAATCAAGTAAACCCATCCAAGGAACGGGTAGGTTTTCATCAACCCGCCCATTTCGCGGAGGTTGGTCGTGCCGAAAATGACAGCGACGATGCCGACAAGAAAGAACAATGCAGCTTTGATGAGCATGTCATGGACCAAATAGAAAATCGATCCGTTGATGCCTGCTTCATTCAATTGCGAGACGCCGAACAAAATGACGCCGACTGCGATGATGATGTTGTAAATGATGATTTTCTTTACATCGAAATATGCGAGTGCCCCTATACAGCCGGCGAGTATCGTCAAAATCGAGACGATGGCCAGCAGTTCATGTGTAAACCCGGTATTCATGGTAAAAAACAAGGTATATGTACGCATGATCGCATAGACGCCGACTTTCGTCAGCAAGGCACCGAATAAAGCCAAGATCGGCGTAGGCGGAGCATAATAAGAACCTGGCAGCCAGAAATAAAGCGGAAAAATGGATGCTTTAAATCCGAAAACCACCAAGAACATAACGGCGATCAAGGTTAGAATGCCGGTGGATTCGATTTGCGGGATTTTCACCGCTAAGTCCGCCATGTTCAGCGTACCGGTCACCGAATACAGATAGGCGACTGCCGAAACAAACAATGCGGAAGAAATGATGTTTACGAGCAAATACTTGATGCTTTCCCGTAATTGCGGCTTTTCGCCGCCGTGGACAATCAGCATATAGGAAGACATTAACAGCACTTCAACGAAAACGAATAAGTTGAAAATATCCCCGGTCGTGAACGCGCCGTTGACGCCGACCAGCAAGAACATAATCCCCGAATAGTAGAATGACCGTTCACGCGCCTCACCGATTGTCGGGATGCTGTATAAAATAACGAAAAACGTGATTAAGCTGGCACTCAGCACAAGCAGCACGGAAAGCAGATCGGACACCATGGAAATGCCGAATGGCGCAGGCCAGCTGCCTAAGGTAATCGCTTGGACACCGTCATTTTGGACTTTCACCAATAATGTGATGGCGGCGATCAACGTTGCAGCCGCACCCGCTATTGCGGTGGACCGCTGCAAGGAAACATTTTTCGGGAAGAACATCAAAACGATTGCAAACAATAAAGGGATGAGGATCGGAAAAAGAAGCAAATTACTCATAATCTTCAGTTCCTCTCATCAAGTTCATATTGTCTGTGCCCAGTTCCTGGTAGGCGCGGTAAGCAAGAACCAGGAAGAATGATGTCACCGCAAACGAAATGACAATTGCCGTCAAAATCAAGGCTTGTGGCAGGGGATCAGCGTAATCTGCTACGCTGACGCCGTCTGCCACGACCGGAGGAGCCATTCCGCCGAGTCCGCCCATCGTCAACAGCAGCAAATGGGCGCCGTGGCTCAAGAGCCCGGTGCCGATGATGATGCGGATCAAACTTTTAGAAAGCATTAAGTAAACAGCTGCCATGAACAGAAAGCCGATGACAACCGACATGATAATTTCCATTATTCATCCTCTCCAATCGTTTGAATAATGGTCATCGTAACTCCGACAACAACCAAATAAACTCCTAAATCGAACAACGCAGCAGAATGCAGCGATGTTTTGCCGAATAACGGCAGATCGAAATAATCATAAGCGTGTGTGAAAAAGGGAACATCGAAAACGATGGACGCGCCAGCTGTGCCAAGTGCAATCAGCAAGCCGACCGCGACCATGGCAACGTAATTGAGCGGAAGAATCTTTTTCACAGTGTCCAGGTCGAATGCCAGCATCAACAAGACGATGGCGCTCGCTGTCAACAGGCCGCCGACAAAACCGCCGCCCGGTGTATAATGCCCGGTGAAGAAAATATGGACCGCAAACAGCAGGATGATGAAAATGACCACCTTGGTCGCGGTCTGCAGCATAACATCATTTGTTTTCATGGTGGCCCTCCTTTTTGCTCAATCGGAGCTTGATCATGGTGATGATCCCGATTCCAGCAATGCCAAGAACGGCGATTTCAAACAAGGTATCAAAGCCGCGGTAATCAACGAGAATGACGTTGACGATATTGCCGCCGCCGGCTTCTGAATAAACCGTTTCTTTGTAATACTCGGAAATGGACGGCAGAAGCTTTTGGGAGTGGGCGGACAATGCCACCAAAGTCATGGTGACGCCTACCCCTAATGCGATGGCCGCATTTCCGACTTTAAAACTGATGCGTTCTTCTTTTTTGCTGTTGATTGGCAAATGGTAAAACGCCAACAGGAACAGTGCAACGGAAATGGTTTCGATGACCAATTGCGTCAGCGCCAAATCCGGTGCCCGGAATATGACGAAGAACAATGCAACGGAATAGCCGACCGCCCCTAAAGCGACAATAGCTGTCAACCTGGATTTCGCTGCAATTGTCGTGATCGTTGCAGCGACCAAAGCGATGGCGATGAAGATTTCATACGTGCCGACCGGCGCCAGGTTGGTGGTATCGAAAACAAAGGCATCCACCAAATACAGTGTCGTCAGCATGATCAAGATGAAGAATCCGAACATATAAGCCAAATACGAGCGGATAAAGCCCGTCATGTACAGAGCGGAAAAGCGCTTGGCGCCGCTGTCGCTCAAATACATCATGAAATCATACAGGCTGTTGAGCGAATACGTTTCCGGCAGTTTGTCGTAAACCGGCTGCCATTTGCGCAGCAGCCAGAACAGCAGGCCGCCGACAGCGAAAATGCCGAGCGTCATAAACAATTCCGTGTTGAAGCCGTGCCATGCGGAAACATGGACATCGACTTGCTCCGGCGAAGTGTAAAGGAATGGCTGGATAGCCAGCACCGCCGGCTTGACGATCCAGTCACCGACCACATTCGGGATGAAGAAAATCGCGATAACAAGCATTGCCAAAATAGCTGGCGGGATGAGCATGCCGATAGGCGCTTCATGCGCCTGTTTCGGCAGCTCCTCCGGCTTGTGCTTCCCGGTGAACGTGTGGAGCACGAAATACAAGCTATAGATAAACGTGAAGACACTGCCGACCCAGGCGATGACAGGGAACAAGAAGCCCCAGACATCCATCGAGAACGGTTCGAACTCGGTGATGGCGAGCATCGCAGTCAGGAAGGTTTCCTTGCTCAGGAAACCGCCGAACAACGGAATGCCGGCCATCGACAGCGAACCGATCATGGCAATAGTGAAGGAAATCGGCATCAGGCTCATCAAGCCGCCCAGTTTGCGAATGTCGCGCGTCCCTGTTTCGTGGTCGACGATTCCAGCGACCATGAACAGACTGCCTTTAAATACGGCATGGTTGACCAAGTGAAAGATCGCAGCGAACGCAGCGTATTTAAAGACGGTGTTTGCCGCATCTTCTACATGGAAGCCCATAGCGGAAGCACCGAGCAGGCTCATGATCAAGCCCAATTGCGAAACGGTAGAGAACGCCAGGATCCCTTTCAGGTCTTTTTGTTTAAGTGCAAAGACAGATGCCCAAATCATGGTGAACAATCCGACGCCTGTAACGAGCCATACCCAAAGTCCGGAAGCCGCGAAAATCGGCGTAAAACGCGCCACCAGATAAAGGCCGGCTTTTACCATCGTCGCCGAATGCAAGTAGGCGCTTACAGGAGTAGGCGCTTCCATGGCATCTGGAAGCCAGATGTAGAATGGGAATTGGGCAGATTTTGTAAAGGCGCCAAGCAAGATGAGCACGAGCGCCCAGATAAAGAACTCATGCTGCACCAGATCCGGTGCTTGCGCAATAAGTTCGCGAATTGAGTAAGTATTGCCCATGATACTGAGCAGCACAAAGCCCCCGAGCATCATCAAGCCGCCGAAGACGGTGATCATCATTGACTTTAAAGCCCCGAAGCGTGAACGGTCGCGTGTATACCAATAACCGATCAGCAGGAATGAGGAAATGGAGGTGAGTTCCCAGAAAAGGTACAACGTAATCATATGGTCGGATTGGACGACTCCGAGCATAGCGGTCATGAAAATCAATAAGTAAACGTAGAAATTATGTAATTGCTCGCGGTTCTTATCCAAGTAAAAGGTTGAATACAAAACAACCAGCGAACCGATCCCCGTTATCAATAGAGAGAACAGTAGGCTCAATCCATCCAGGTATGCGATGAATGCAATGTCCAAGGAAGGGATCCATTGAAATTCTGAAGTGAAAGTTCCGCCTTCCATCGTTTGCGGTAGGTAAGAAGCGTAATAGATGAATAAAATCACGGGAACAATCAAGACAAACCAGCCGGTATGGATGCGGCTAAGTTTTTTGAACAGCAGCGGAATCAGCAGGGCTGCGAGTATCGGCAAAAAGATTAAAAACACGAGTGACAAATGAATCCTCCTTTCAAGCGGTTACATGATGGGTTTCTAGAGAAATTATAACGTACATCCAATAAATTTGCACCGTTCGGCTTTTGCTGTACGGCTGATGCCGCAAGGATTTCCCGCTTAATGAAATAGGAAGAAACTCAAATAAAAAAGTTGGAAAACGCTGTCGAATTTAGTCGAAATACACCTTCCCAAAGACCGAGTAACAAGAGAATCCGGTTTTATTCTGGAATAAAAAAAGCAGATTTCCCATTGGAAATCTGCTCATGTAGTAGACAAGTAAATATTTTTGTTATTTAAAGAATAAAAGTCGTTTCATCTTAGGTATACTGGATTCTGCGCTCCATGCGGACGCTTTCCGCGGACGAAGCGCTGAGCCTCCTCGTCGCAAGCTCCTGCGAGGTCTCACCACTCCGTTCTTCCGCAGGAAAGATCGTGTCCGAAAGAAGTTCGGACATGATCTTTGCGACGAAGCTAGCGCAGCGATGCAGGAGCACATATTTGCCTTTCGCCGCATTGCGCTCCGAATCCTTGAGAGATTGCTTACGAAAAGTGAATTCGTTGGTTACTCTCTTCAATTAGAGCTAAATGCTGACAACCGGTCTGGCCACGAAGACTCCTGTGGGACAGCGAAAGCTGAAGACCCCGCAGGCACGTCAGTGCCGAGGAGGCTGAAGCTGAGCCCACGGAAAGCGAAGTGGCCAGACCGGTGGGGGTATATAAAGTTATTCATTTTGATTAGACTTTGTCTACAGTCTAAGCAGATTTCCCATTGGAAATCTGCTGCTTTGTCATGAAGATTTCAATTCCTGTTCAAGAAGAACGTCTTCAAAATCCTGTTCCGGTTTGGCGGTCGTGTATTTCAAGAATATAAATGAAATCAAGAACAATGAGCCGGTAACGATAAAGACGGCAGGGATTCCGATAAATCCGCTGACGATGCCCCCGAACATCGGGCCGATGATATTCCCTAAAAAGCGGAAGCTGGTATTGTAGCCCATGACTTCCCCTTGGATCTCGATAGGCGCTTCGCGTCTCATCAATGCGGTTGTTGTCGGAATCATGCCGCCCACGGCAATCCCGAACAATAGCCGAAGAATCATCAATTGCCAAAGCTCCGTGACAAAAGCTTGGGGAATGATGAAGACGAATGCGAGGATCAATAAGAATGTCAGGACTTTTTCGTAGCCGATCTGGTCGCCGAGGCGGCCCCAGCGCCGTGCGAACAAGAGATTGCCGACGCCGGTCGCACTGAATGTGATGCCGGCAAGCAAGGCGACTTGTGTGCTGTCGGTCAAATGAGCGACATAAAGCGACAGCAGCGGCTGAATGCTGAAGTTTCCAATCTGGATCAACGCGGTGATGATCATGACGTTGAACAGCAAGCGATGGTGGAAGATGCCCTGGATGATGGTTTTGCGCGCATAAACATGGGCGTCTTTATGCTTCACGCGTTTCACTTCTTTGATGCCGACGACGATAAGCGCAGCTAGCGCAATGACACCCGAGGTAATAAGGAATGTATACGTAAAGCCGAATGTATCGGCCATCAATCCGCCGATCACCGGTCCGAATAAAGTCCCAGATACGCTGCCCATCTGCAGCGTGCCAAGCGTTTTGCCAGCCGTTTCCTTCGACGTCTGTGAGCTGACAAAGGCAAGAGATGTCGGGATAAAGCCCGTCACAACGCCCATGAACAAACGGATGAAGAATAATTCATGGACTGATTCGGCCGTTCCCATTAAGAAAATACTGGTGGCAATCCCAAAACAGTTGATAATGAGGATTGGCTTATAGCCATACTTGTCAGCAATCCGTCCCCAAATCGGTGACATGAAAAGTGCGGCGACAAATGTGACGCCGAATACGAGGCCTGCCCAGCGCTGGACATATTCCTCGGAAAAATTCCCGAGCGATTCGATGTACAGCGAAAGAAAAGGCATGATCATGGTAGTGCTTCCGGCTACCAGGAAATTGGAGATGATAATGATGAGGAAGTTCTTTTTTTGTCTTTCCATCCGGAGTCCCTTCTTTCTGATCCGTGAACCTGTTTCTATTATATAGTATTTCGTCACACGAAAAAAGTGCTGAGAATTACATGCCAATTCGAAATATTGTATGATAAAATGTGATGGGGTGAATGAGATGAAAATGAAATTAACAGCAGCAATCCTGCTGGCTGGCTTCTTGGCCGCATGCGGTACAGAAGAGCAGCAAGCACAGCCAGAAAAGGCAGAACCTGAAACAGCCGAAGAAAACCAAGCGGCAGCACCGGCAAGCGCCGCTGTCTATCCGCAATTAAGCAATGAAGTCGCAGACAACGAAGAGCTGGTCGCAATGGAAACGTCGATGGGAACGATCAAGATCAAATTATTCCCGGATTACGCGCCAAAAGCGGTTGAAAACTTCCTGACCCTTGCAGAAGATGGCTATTATGACGGCTTATTGTTCCACCGCGTCATTGAAGACTTCATGCTGCAAAGCGGTGACCCGACAGGCACTGGCGGAGGCGGAGAAAGCATTTATGGCGAATCGTTCGAAGACGAATTCAGCGACAACTTATTGAACCTTCGAGGTGCATTGTCGATGGCAAACGCTGGTCCCGGAACGAACGGCAGCCAGTTTTTCATCGTACAGGCAAAAGAAGCTCCGGCGGACAGCGTTTCTTCAGACCGTCCGGATGCAGTGAAGCAAGCATATGCTGAATTGGGCGGAACGCCATGGCTTGACGGCAAACACACCGTTTTCGGCCAAGTCATCGAAGGGATGGACGTTGTTGATGCAATCGCGGCAGTTGACAAACAACAGGACCGCCCGGTAGAAGACGTTACCATCGATTCAATTGAAGTGCTATCCAAATAATTTTGCTTTGATTTAAAGCAGCCTATTCATGGCAAAGGGAAGAGTTCAGGACAAAGGCTCTTCTCTTTTTTTGCTTATGTGCTATTATGGCTGTTAATACTATGGAAATGTAAGGTGAAATCAAATGGGAATGAGTGAAATGAACAGAAGAGCTGCGAGAGTCTTGGAAGAATGGGATCCTTACTCAATCGGCGGAGATTTGTATGGCTCGGAAATTATGGAAGTTATAGCTCAATTGCATGTGCTCGATGATCCGTCCGATTTAGCGAAGCAAATCCAAAGCATCTACCAATTCACGTTCGAGAAATGGATTCCTCTCGAACATTGCGTCGCCATTTCCTATAAACTGCTGGCATTGAAATACGAAGCAAAGTGCATTATTTAAATAAAAAAAGCTTTCAGCCCCAATGGGCCGAAAGCTTTTTTTTATTGAGCTGCTTCTGCACCGTCCAGCAAATTGGATGCCGGCACTTCAAGTGCATTTGAGAGTTTCAAGATAGTTTGTGTAGAAGGCACTTCTTCGCCGGATTCATAGGCTTGGAGCCTAGCGACGCCGATTCTGGCTTTCAAAGCTAATTCGTCTAGCGACAAATTGCGTTCTTCACGAAGGAACTTTAATTGTGTGTGCAAATCTTTCTTCATATATATACACTCCTCTGCAAAATGTTTCATGTAATTAAATGAAGTATACCATAAACTGTCTATTTCGACAGACGAAATTATGGCAGTTTCGAAACAAATAACAGCTTAGAAAATGGAAATGATTCCTTGGATAAAGACGACGATAATCGCTACTGGAGCTACATAGCGCACCAATGCGCGCCATACTTGGAACCAGACTGTCTGGCCAGGCAACTCCGTTTCAGCTTCATGTTTTTTCAATACATAGCCGGCAAAGAGGGCAGTGAATAATGCACCGATCGGCAAGCCGATCCGGCTAGTCAAAATGTCCATGAAATCGAAGAATGTATAGCCGAACATGAACGGCTCCGACATGATGCCGAATGACAATGCGCTCGGGATGCCGAACAGGAAAATCACCAAGCCGTACAACCACGCAACACGGACGCGACGGTCGAATTTATTTTTCACGATAATGGATACACCGATTTCAAGCATCGAGATGGATGAAGTCAACGTGGCGAAAAGCATGAGCACGAAGAAGATGATCATCAGCAAACCGCCCATGAATAATTGGTCGAAAATGGCCGGGAGGATGATGAAGACCAAACCAGGCCCTTGATCCGGAGTATAGCCAAGTGCAAATACTGCCGGGAAAATGATCAATCCGGCCATGATGGAAATCAGGATGTTCAATCCGGCAACGCTGACAGCGGAACGGGAGAGATTCTCGGATTTCGACAAATACGATGCATAAGTCATCATACCTGCAACACCGACGCTCAAGGAGAAGAATGCCTGTCCCAGCGCGATCAATGCGGTTTTAAAATTAAAGAACGACCAATCAGGCACGAACATGAATTTCACGCCTTCCATGGCGCCGTCCAATGTCAATGAACGGACCATCAAGATGACCAGGAAAATCAACAGTCCAGGCATCATGATCTTGCTGGCGCGTTCAATGCCTCCCTTGATGCCGCCTTGCACGATCCAAATCGTCAGCAGCATAAATGCAGCTTGCGCAAGGATGACTTCCAGCGGGTTGCCGATGATGCCGCCGAATAATTCAGCGAAATCAGCGTCACCCAGATTCGACAACTGGAACAATAAGGAGCGGCCGAGATAAGAAAGGATCCAGCCCCCGACAACACTGTAGAAAGATAAGATGACAAAAGAGAAAATAAGTCCAGACCAACCGATTAAAAACCATGGTTTTCCAGGTGCCTGTTTTTTCAAGCCGCTGACAGCATCTGCCTGTCCGCGTCTGCCGATGACGAATTCAGCAAGCAAAATCGGCAAGCCGATTGCTAAGGTGCTGATGATAAAGAGCAAGATAAAGACACTGCCGCCATTTGCACCGGTTTCATAAGGGAATTTCCAGATTGCCCCTAAACCGATGGCGCTTCCCGCTGCCGCGAGGATAAAGCCGAGCTTCGATGTCCATTGTTCACGTTTCTGCATGTTCTCACTCCTAAACTATTTGGATTTTTTAATTCTACACGACCCACCTATAAAAAAATAGAGACAATTCAAAGCAAGGGTACATTATCGTGTATAATAAACAAATAAAGGAAGATGATTGAATATTTACGCAAAAGAGGTGAATTTCAAAATGGATGCCAATCAACGGACGAATCGTATCCCAAACGGGCGAGACCAGACGACATCGGAATGGACACCGCAACTACACGGGCAAGTCATGCGTTTCGGCTTTCAAAATGGCGTGCCGGCAGACAAACTAAATGCATTCCAGCAGGCTGTATACAAAGATTTTTCTTCAGCAGCAATGGATGATGAAAAAGAGCTGGACATTTTATTGTATAAAACGGCAATTTTAAAGTTGCCTCGATTTACCGGAAGCGAAGAAGCAGCGGAAGACATGTTCCGCTTTCCTGAAGACCTCGAAACGCATAAAGCCATCTTGGGTTTGGATGCGCCTGAGCGTATCGCGTTGACGCTGCATTATTTACAGGGCAAGCAGCTTCAGGAAATCAGCGGTATCGTAGAACGTTCCGAACTGCAGGTGCTGGAAAGCTTACAGGCCGGTTTGCGGCAATTACAAGAAAACTTGGGCATAGCGGATGTTGCGGCCGTTGAAAAACGTATGGAATTTGCCGGAAAATCCTATGGCCGCATCGAGTTCAGCATGGCGGAAAGTGAAGGAGAAGCAGAAATTCCGCACATTCCTGAAAACACGCCAATGCCGGCGCCAGTGGCGAAGCGCACTAAAGTTCTGCTGGCTACAGCCGGACTGTTTTTGGCAGGCGTCATTGGCGCATCTTATATAATGGATAACGCTAGAGCGGATTTGCCGCTGACAGCAGCGGAAGCGGAAAATGAGAATCAGCTTACAGTTGAAATGCTCGAGGGCTGGAAACAGCAGTACAACAAAATCCGGCAATCGTCTCCGGAGCGGCTGGGCATTGATGAGGGTGTATATAATCAGCTGGAATACGTCAAAAAAGCGGATCAGCAAATGGAACGGGTATTGAGCAATGAACATGCTGAACAGATGAAAAATGATAAAAAGAAAATGCAGCGGCAAGTGGATGAGTTAATGCTGCAGATCGAAACGCCGAAAGAGATGGTGTTGCTTTTTAGCGACGCGTTTTTATCGAGCGCTGAAACGCAGAAAGTTCTTGTTAATTATGCGCTGAAAACAAAAGAATTGATGCTGCTGTCGGAAGAGGTTTTGGCAACGAATCATGAGGAACTCGCGGAAGTGGAGGTCAACGGGGAATTGTCGGCCGAAAAATTGCTTGCGGGACGCAGCGACTTCACGCAAGAGGTCCAGAACTTGGTCGATTCCCTTAGCGAACGCAGCCTGACGGTCATCAAGCATCCATCAGAAGACCGTTTCATCACACGCCGGAACACGGAAGCACTGCATTCAAGCAATTTGCTGAATAGCGATTACGAAGCGAGCAATTATATCGGCCTGTTGATGAATGATCCGTACTTTGACGAAAAGGGCCTCTTGCAACCCATCAGCCAGATGCCATACATCCTGACATCAATTGAACGGCCATTGCTTGAATCTGTGGACTCTTCACCGCTGTACCAGGATTTTGCAGCTGTTTTTCAGCATGCCTTTTTTCTGACGCTGAAAGGCGGAGAAGGCCAGACGGTTTTTGACCGCCAAGGGATTGTAAAAGGGGAATACCAGGAAGCATGGAAGCAAATGGCTGAGCAATCCGGCAATCCGCTGATTTACGTCATGCTGCCTATTATAGATGAAATGGAAGCAAGTGGCTGGACGGGCTCAAAAAGTTACGATGAACTAGAGTATGACAGCATTATGGAAGCACTGGAGATGGAGAAAGCAGGCAAGCTTGCAGCGAAACTGCCGAATGGTGACGTTGCAATCGAACCCCAGCTCATTCAATTGGAACGGCACGATTTTGCAGCGACCGAAAAGCTATATAAGGACTTTTCAGCGCAGCACGACTTGGCCATGCTGAAAAATGTGCAGCCGCTTGATGTTTTGCTGCTGTTCGACCACGCGAATAGCCTTGGCGACGCTGAGACAATGTGGCATCTATTGTCCGGGGAAGCGAAACCGCCGCTCCCTGAGTACAAGCGGATCTGGCGTCAGCAGCCTGGTTTAAAAGAATACATCAAATGGATAGAAGTGAACGAAGAGCAAATCACGCGCATAGGGCCGAGGCTGCATTTGTACCTGTCCATCAGCCCGAAAGACGAAACCGTTTACCCGCAGTTCACCCCTAGCCTTGTTATGCAGGGCGATGCAACATGGTTTATGCAGTATCACCTTTACGAAAATTATGACTTGAGCGGAAAAGAATCAGGCTATAAGAAAAATGTGAATGCCTTGTACAATGAATTCAAAGAAAGCTTAGACGAAAAAGTGCTGGATAAAGCGTCGCCGGGGGAAATCGCCGGACTGCTTTTGAAGGCTTTTGAAGAGGAGAACACAGCCATGCTTCTCTTGCTTTTCGAAGAGCCGGAGGCGTTGGAAGAGTCCTATGTTCTGACACAACTTTCTGGAAGAAGCGTACCGCATTTTTCTGACGCGCTGAGCGCAGCCTTTTATAGCGACTCCTTTTATTATGGAAACGGTGACGGCAGCATAGAACACGGCAGCTTCCAATTCGAAGGCCCGAACGACGGTGCTGACGTGGAATTCAACCAATTAACCATGGTCAAAACCCCGTCAGGCTGGCGTTTTGGCGACTTGAATATGTATTGATTTTACTCTGCTGCCTATTCTGTGCTATAATTTACAGATGCCAATAAGGTGTACAGGATAATTAGATAAGACTAGGAGCGGGTATAAAATGACAAATTTCCAAACAGGCGACACAGTAACAGGTAAAGTAACAGGAATTCAGCCATACGGTGCATTCGTAGCATTGGACGATCAAACTCAAGGATTGGTCCACATCTCAGAAATCACACACGGCTACGTAAAAGAAGTTAGCGAATACTTGGCAGTTGGCCAAGAAGTTAACGTTAAAGTTTTGGAAGTTGACGATAAATCTAAAAAAATCAGCTTGTCAATCCGTGCACTACAAGAGCAGCCGCCAGCAGCTCAGCGCACTGAAAAACCAAAACAATCTCTTCAGTCACACGTAAACGAAAATGATTCTGAAGGATTCAACTCGTTGAAAGACAAAATGCAAGAGTGGATCAAGCGTTCAGGGCAGTAAGAAAAGCGGAAGCGGCCGTATAGATCCGTAGGGCATAAGACGGGCAGCCGAAGCGGCATTTTTTCAGCCGCACAGGATGACTGGCTTATGACCCGAGGATCTGGCCGCTGGAGCTAGACAGTAAGGAAAGCGCTTAGGCGCAACAAAAAAACGAAGCACAGACATCATGTCTGCGCTTCGTTTTTTTTGATTTTCCGCAATCGATACTGCAGGTTTTGCCGGCTCATGCCGAGTGCTGCTGCAGCTTTCGTAACATTGCCGCCATGGAGGTCCATCGCTTTTTTTAAATAATAGCTTTCCGCTTCTTGCAAATAATCATCGAGCGGCAGCATTTCCTTGCCGGAATGGACGATAAAGTCCTCAGGGTTCAAAGCATGTTTGTTCATCGTCTTCCATTTAAAATGCTGTGGCAGCAATTCCGCCGTAAGCGACTCTTCGGTGGTCAAAAGAGAGGTCGCTTCGTCGAGAAGCAACTCAAGTTCCTTTAAATTGCCCGGCCAATCATATTTCAAGAACATCTCTTCCGCTTCTTTTGTCAAACTGCGGACCACTGAACCGAATTTCATGCGGTGCCGGGACAAATAATCATAAACAAAAGGCATGACGTCTTCTTTTCGGTTGCGGAGCGGTTCGAGCTGGATGGTCATAGCTGAAAAGAAATAATAGAGTTCTTTCGACAATTTTTGCGAAGCGATCAGCTCCACTGGATCTTCACCAACGCTGGCGATAAAATAAGTGTTCTGATTGGAGAGCTCTTTCGCCATCTGCAGCAAATGGGATTGCAGAGGCAAAGGGAGGAGGTCGATGCGTTCGCAATAGACCGTCCTGTGCGGCGTATCTGCCAAATCTTCCTGGAGACGATCGATCAATTGACTGTCAGTGCCGTGGCAATACAAAGTGAACAGCTGGCCGCTGGACGAAGATGCTGAATGGATCGACTCAGCGATCAATTCTTTTCCTGTGCCCGATTCACCCACCAATAAAACAGGAAGCTTTAATGTCGCAGCTTTCTCGGCTGTTTGGATGACTTTTCTCATACTCTCCGAAATTGCAGTGATGCTTGAAAACGTAATCGGCTCTTCATACTTTTTAAGCGGCTGGTATACGACCTTTTCCAGTTTCGTAACATCCCGTGACAATTCAATTGCGCCGACTAGCACCTTTTCGTCAAAGACCGGATGGGTATCGTTGATGGTGGTGATTTCCTGGCCTTTGCGGTTCCAATACGTCTGTTTTACATTCAAAACGGCTTTTCCGGATTGCAGCACCTGCAGCAATGTGCTTTCGTGCTGATCAAAACGAAATAATTCCAACAGCGAACGATCCGCCAATTCTTCGTAATCGAAACCTTCAATTTCTCTCATTTTCTGGTTATAAAATATCGTCTTGCCTTTCAGATCAATCGCGTGGATGCCGACTGCCGCGTGTTCTGCAGCGAAATGGTAGAACGGCAACAAGTCTTTCTCAACGGTTTTCAAAAAATCACCTCAAAATATTTATAACTTTTTAATAGAAAAGACTTGATTAATGCAACAATCTTTTGCATTATTATATATGTAAAGAGAATATAAGTGCAAACTTTTTTTGCGCTTTTATTAAATCCAAGGAGGATTCACATGATTCCCTATAAACACGAACCATTCACAGATTTTTCAATTGAAAAGAACCGCACTGCTTACCTGGCCGGTTTAAAAACAGTTGAGGCGTATTTAGGCCAAGACTATCCATTGGTTATTGGTGGAGAACGCGTTACAACTGAAGACAAAATCGTTTCATTCAACCCTGCTGATAAAGAAGAAATCATCGGCCGTGTTTCGAAATCAAATAAAGAATTAGCTGAAAAAGCGATGCAAAGCGCTCTTGAAGCATTCAAAACGTGGAAAAAAGTTAAACCTGAAGTGCGCGCTGATGTATTGTTGAAAGCTGCAGCGATTGTTCGCCGCCGCAAGCATGAATTCTCTGCACTTCTTACAAAAGAAGCGGGCAAGCCATGGAACGAAGCGGATGCTGATACAGCTGAAGCAATCGACTTCTTGACTTACTACGCGCACCAAATGCTTAAGATGAAAGATGGCATGCCAGTCGAAAGCCGTCCAGGCGAAGACAACCGCTACGATTATATTCCTCTTGGAGTAGGCGTTGTCATTTCTCCATGGAACTTCGCTTTTGCAATCATGGCAGGAACGACTGTTGCTGCAATGGTTACAGGGAACACAGTTCTATTGAAACCAGCTTCAACAACTCCGGTTGTCGCTTATAAATTCATCGAAGTTCTTGAAGAAGCGGGCATGCCTGCAGGCGTCGTCAACTTTATCCCAGGACCGGGTTCTGAAGTTGGAGACTACTTGGTCGATCACCCGAAAACTCGTTTCATCTCATTCACTGGTTCAAAAGAAGTCGGCCTAAGAATCGCTGACCGTTCTGCAAAAGTGAACGAAGGGCAAGTTTGGATGAAGCGCCTGATTGCTGAAATGGGCGGGAAAAACACGATGGTTATCGATAAAGAAGCAGACCTGGAGCTTGCTGCACAATCGATCGTCAAATCTGCATTCGGTTTCAGCGGACAGAAATGTTCTGCAGGATCTCGTGCCGTTGTCGTAGAAGACGTGTACGACGTAGTTCTTGAACGCGTCATCGAATTGACGAACGAATTGACAATCGGCAACCCGACTGACCAGTCGAATTACATGGGCCCGGTTATCGATTCAAACTCTTTCAAAAAAATCATGAGCTATATTGAAATCGGCAAAGAAGAAGGCCGCGTAGTTGCGGGTGGAACTGGCGACGATTCTAAAGGGTTCTTCGTGAACCCGACTGTCATTGCGGATCTTGCACCAACTGACCGTGTTATGCAGGAAGAGATTTTCGGACCGGTTGTCGGCTTCACAAAAGCGAAAGACTTTAAAGAAGCAATCGACATTGCCAACAACACAGAATACGGTTTGACGGGCGGAGTCATTACGAACAACCGCGAACATCTTGAATATGCACGCGAAGAATTCCATGTCGGCAATTTGTATTTCAACCGTGGATGCACAGGCGCAATCGTTGGATACCAGTCATTCGGTGGGTTCAACATGTCTGGAACAGACTCAAAAGCGGGCGGACCGGATTACTTGGGTCTTCACATGCAAGCAAAAACAACTTCTGAAATGTATTAAGAAGCATTAAGTGGTATAATTATTCATTAAAAGGCGGACTAATTAGTCTGCCTTTTTTAAAAAGGAGGAATTTCAATGACAAAGACGCAAGAGATTATCGAACAAACAGAAAAATTCGGTGCACCAAACTACCATCCACTGCCAATCGTCATCACAGAAGCAGAAGGAGTTTGGGTCAAGGATCCTGAAGGCAATAAATTCATGGATATGCTTTCAGCCTATTCCGCTGTCAACCAAGGCCACCGCCATCCGAAAATCATCCAGGCCTTAAAAGACCAGGCTGACCGAGTGACATTGACTTCACGCGCATTCCATAACGATATGCTGGCTCCTTGGTACGAATTGATCTGTAAAATTTCCGGCAAGGAAATGGCTTTGCCGATGAATACTGGTGCAGAAGCTGTCGAAACTGCATTTAAAGCAGCTCGCCGTTGGGCCTATGACGTAAAAGGCGTTGAAAAAGATCAAGCTGATATCATTGCATGCGAAGGCAACTTCCACGGCCGTACGATGACTGCTGTTTCTTTATCGTCAGATCCGGATTACAGAAGAGGATTCGGACCGATGCTTCCAGGCATTAAAATCATTCCTTACAGCGATTTGGAAGCATTGAAAAATGCGATTACACCAAATACTGCTGCCTTCCTGATCGAACCGATCCAAGGGGAAGCAGGCATTGTTATGCCAGAAGAAGGATTCTTGAAAGCTGCAAGAGAATTATGCCGCGAAAACAACATTTTATTCATTGCTGACGAAATTCAGTGTGGGCTTGCGCGTACTGGTAAAATGTTCGCTTGTGAATGGGAAGATGTTGAGCCGGATATGTACATATTGGGCAAAGCGCTTGGAGGCGGAGTGTTCCCGATTTCTTGTGTCGTTGCAGACCATGAAATCTTGAATGTCTTTAACCCAGGATCACACGGTTCGACTTTCGGCGGAAACCCACTTGCTTGCGCAGTATCAATCGCTTCTCTTGAAGTGCTGCAAAATGAAAAATTAGCTGAACGTTCGCAAGAACTAGGCGAATACTTTATTGGCAAATTGCGTGAAATCCAACATCCTTCTATTAAAGAAGTGCGCGGCCGTGGATTGTTCATCGGCATGGAATTGACTGAAGCAGCGCGTCCTTATTGCGAAAAACTGAAAGAACTTGGTTTATTATGCAAAGAAACGCATGATACTGTCATCCGTTTTGCACCACCATTGATCATTTCAAAAGAAGAACTTGACTGGGCAATCGAACGCATCCAAAAAGTATTTTCAAATTAATGACTTTCTAGCACGCAACAAGCTGGATATGTTACACTAGTTTCGAGTAATTACTATAAATATAAAGAGGCGAATTAAAACAATGGCTGAAAACTTGAACTTGTTGACGTCAACTCAGAACGTTATTCGAACTGCGTTGGATAAACTCGGATACGAAGAATCGATGTATGAACTTTTAAAAGAACCTATGCGTATTATGGAAGTGCGTATTCCAGTCCGCATGGACGATGGAAAAACAAAAGTATTTACAGGATTCCGTGCACAGCACAACGATGCAGTCGGACCTACTAAAGGCGGAGTGCGTTTTCATCCTGACGTAAACCGGGAAGAAGTAATGGCGCTTTCTATGTGGATGACATTGAAATGTGGAATCGTCGATCTTCCTTATGGCGGAGGAAAAGGCGGCATCATCTGTGACCCAAGAGAAATGTCCATGCATGAAATCGAGAAACTGAGCCGCGGCTATGTCCGTGCAATCAGCCAAATCGTTGGGCCGAACAAAGACATTCCGGCTCCGGACGTTTTCACTAACTCGCAGATCATGGCGTGGATGTTCGATGAATACAGCAAAATTGATGAATTCAATTCACCTGGATTCATTACGGGGAAACCGATTGTCCTTGGTGGTTCACAAGGCCGGGATAAAGCGACTGCTCAAGGTGTAACCATTGTTATTAATGAAGCTGCTAAAAAACGCGGCCTTGAAATTAAAGGCGCACGGGTAGTAATTCAAGGGTTCGGCAACGCCGGCAGTTTCTTGGCGAAGTTCCTTCATGATCAAGGCGCGAAAGTTGTCGGAATTTCTGACGCTTACGGGGCATTGCATGATCCAGACGGCTTGGATGTTGAGTACTTGCTGGACCGCCGCGATAGCTTCGGTACCGTGACAACGTTATTCGATAACACGATTTCAAACAAAGAGTTGTTTGAATTGGATTGCGATATCCTTGTCCCAGCAGCGATTGCCAACCAGATTACAGCTGAAAATGCACATGATATCAAAGCTTCAATCGTCGTGGAAGCGGCGAACGGGCCGACAACTTCGGAAGCGACGAAAATTCTGACTGAACGTGGAATTCTTCTTGTGCCGGATGTATTGGCTAGTTCAGGCGGCGTCACAGTGTCTTACTTTGAATGGGTTCAAAATAACCAAGGTTATTACTGGACGCAGGAAGAAGTAGATGAAAAGCTGACGAAAAAGCTTGTTGATGCTTTTGATAATGTTTACAATGTCGCTACTACACGCAATATTGATATGCGCTTGGCCGCTTATATGGTCGGAGCTCGCAGAACTGCGGAAGCAGCACGCTTCCGTGGGTGGGTTTAAGGCGAAAAAAGATCGTTCGGGTTCTTCCCGAGCGGTTTTTTTGCGTTTTAATAGGGAAATCTACATAATAGAAAAAGAATAGGAGGATGATTAGATGAATGCATTTTCATTTTACAACCCGGTTAAATTAATTTTTGGTAAAGGGCAATTAGAAGCGGTTAAGAAAGAATTGCCTAAATATGGCAAAAAAGTATTGGTGGTATATGGCGGAGGCAGCATCAAAAAGAACGGCCTCTACGATGAAGTAATGGCTACCTTAGCTGAAGCGGACCTTGAAGTTTTTGAATTAGGCGGAGTAGAGCCGAATCCACGGATCTCAACTGCACGCAAAGGCATTGAAATCTGTAAAAATGAAGGCATTGATATGCTTTTGGCAGTAGGCGGCGGTTCTGTTATTGACTGTACGAAACTGATTGCATGCGGCGCACCATATGATGGCGATGCTTGGGATTTCGTATCACGCAAAGCACAGCCGAAAGAGGCATTGCCATTCGGCACAGTGCTGACTTTGGCGGCAACAGGTTCAGAGATGAACTCTGGATCGGTCATCACAAATGAAGAAACACAAGAGAAATATGGCTGGGGAAGCCCGTTGTCGTTCCCGAAATTCTCGATTCTTGATCCGACTTATACAATGTCGGTGCCAAAAGACCATACGGTATATGGCATTGTCGATATGATGTCCCATATTTTCGAGCAATATTTCAACAATGCTACAAACACACCTGTACAAGACCGGATGTGCGAAGGAGTATTGAAAGCAGTAATTGAAACGGCTCCGAAATTATTAGATGATCTCCAAAGCTACGAGCACCGCGAAACGATTTTATTCGCAGGGACGATGGGGTTGAACAACATCCTTCAAATGGGTTACAACGGAGACTGGGCTACACACAATATCGAACATGCCGTATCAGCAGTTTACGATATTCCGCATGCTGGAGGCTTAGCTATTCTATTCCCTCAGTGGATGCGCCACAACATCAAAGTAAATCCAGCACGCTTTGCGCAAATGGCTGAACGTGTCTTCGATGTTGAACGAGAAGGCAAGACGGACGAAGAGGCGGCGTTGGAAGGAATCGAGCGCATGAGCGCATTCTGGACATCTCTTGGAGCGCCCACACGTTTGGCGGATTATGAAATTGATGGTTCGAAGATTGACTTGATGGCTGAAAAAGCCATGGTCTACGGAGAGTTCGGCAATTTCAATAAATTGCAAAGCGACGACGTAAAAGAAATCTTAACAGCTTCACTTTAAAAAAAGATTATAAAAAGATTGGGCGCACAATGCGCCCAATCTTTTTTTATTTATTATTCGGTTGGCGTTGCGGATAACGAATCAGGGCGCTTGCTGACATGCGTCCAATGCGTTTCGCCATCGTCCGCGTCAAGCGACACAATGACATCGTCAACGCTCGGCTGGTTCAAAAGGATATCGGCTAAACGGTCTTGCAAAGCATCTGCCTCGGCTACGGTTAGCGATGGATCGATTTCTACGAGTGTTTCCACATGAAGGAATTCACCTTCTTTGATAACTTCAAGCTTCTTGATATCTCTAACTGCGGGTTGATCAGTCAGGATGTGGGCGATATGGTTTACCATCTGCTCATCAGTTTCCCCGATAGCGCCACGGGCATTGTCCATGAATACTTTGGTGACTACATAGAACATCATCAAACCGATAGCGATAGAAGCTGCACCTTCGATTGCAAGGAAGCCTGTGTAATGGGCGATCAAAATGGCGACTAACGCCAGGACGCCGCCTGAAGTTGCAACTAAATCTTCAAGAAACACGAGTTTAGTTGCAGGTTTGGCACGATTCAAATGGGCGAAACTTGTCGTTAAGGGAGCAAGTGCTCCGCCTTTGACGCCTGCTTCATGCAAAACTTCCTTGCCTGCTTTATAAAGGACGAAAGTTTCCAAGAGGATGGCTATTGTCAAGACGATAACGCTGATGATAAATCCTTCCGCTTCCATTGGATGAGTCATTTGGTGCCAGCCTTCGAGAATCGTTTCATATGCCATGATGCCGACGATTAATACGGCACCTAGAAGTACAATGTTAAGCAATCGGCCGAAACCATTTGGAAATCGTTTCGTCGGCGCTTTCTTCGATAATGCCGAACCGATAAAAACAAAATATTGATTTGCTGCATCGCCGATCGAGTGCATCATTTCGGCGAACATTGCCACGTTTCCTGTAAAGAAGAAGGCGACACCTTTCATAATTGAGATAAAAGTATTGATAACTGCAGCGAATAAGGACGGCTTGTTCCCGCCTTTTAATAATGTAAAAAATTCTCCCATTCTCGTTCCTCCTTAATTGATAAGCTCAATATCCACTTCCTCGACTTTGTCGATAGCCATGATTTCCTGATAAAGGCTTATTGTTTCTTTGGTGTGGTAATACGATACCCGCATCGCCATTTGATGAAGTACATTTCCGCTATCGCCTTCATGATGGAAAATTGAAAGAGATTCAATGCTTACCCCATTTGATTCTATCGCTTCTGCGATGATAGGGAAAGACTCTGTATCGGATACGATGATTTTAATGCTGGCCTCCGCCATACGCAAACGCTTTGGACCGAATTTGAAAAGGGCAGGGGGCAGTACTTCGATACCGAAAAGAATAATGGCTACTGTGAAAAATGCTTCGATATAAAAACCTGCGGCTACTGCAATGCCAATTCCTCCAGCTCCCCAAATCATTGCTGCGGTGGTCAATCCGGAAATCGAATCATTGCCGCGCTTGAGGATGACGCCGGCTCCAAGAAAACCGATGCCGGATACAATTTGTGCGGCAAGGCGGAGTGGATCCATTGTGATATTGACGCCTTCATGCGGACTGCCTTCTGCAAGGTAGGCCGTTTCAATCGAAATGATTGTCAGCAAACAGCTGAATGTAGCAATCACGACGCTCGTCTTCAACCCGACAGGCTTCCTTTTTAATTCCCTCTCGAGCCCGATAACTAAACTTAGAACAGCAGCTATTACTAGCTTGAGGAAAGTTTCATAGGAGGAGATATGAAGTGCATCCAGAAAATCCATTTAAATTCCTCCTTCCTTATTACGGGATTGATAAAGAATGCTGGAACTGTCAAACTGGAAGAAGCTGATTTGAATTATGTATTTACAGCATAACAACCTTAAAGGAGCACCGCTATGGAAAAACCAGCAATTAATCCTTTCATCCCGATCATCATCGGTGTTTTTTCAGTTGCACTCTCAGCGATTTTCGTGAAAATGACTTCCGCTGACTCAGGGGTGACGGCTTTTTATCGAATGCTGTTCTCAATCCTTATCATGAGTCCGGTATTCTTAATGAAATATACCCCGGAAATCAAGAAGCTAAGCAAGAGGGATTGGGTTTTTACATCAATCGCTGGAATTTTTCTCGCATTTCATTTCATCTTATGGTTTGAATCGCTTAATTATACGTCAGTCGCCAGTTCCACTG
Organism: Planococcus koreensis; assembly: GCF_004761975.1. Lineage (GTDB taxonomy): Bacteria > Bacillota > Bacilli > Bacillales_A > Planococcaceae > Planococcus > Planococcus koreensis. The sequence continues at coordinate 25,635 of NZ_RQII01000034.1, forward strand.
TCTTGGTTACGCTTCAGCCGTTATTCGCTTTCGCCGGCACGTACTTCTTCTTTAAAGAGCGGTTGTCCATTAAGACAATCGTTTCTGGAGTGATTGCAGTCGGCGGCAGCGTATTGATCGGCTACGGCGATTTTAAAATCAGCGGGATGGCGCTCTACGGAGATATGCTGGCGTTGATTGCCTGCGCATTGATCACTGCTTATCTGCTTTTCGGCCAAGATGTCCGGAAAAGAATCTCGTTGGTCACGTATACGTTTGTCGTTTATAGCGTTAGCACGATAACATTATTCTTCTATATCATAGCTAAAGGCGAGTCATTCGGCCCTTACCCAGCTTCCGAGTGGATGTGGTTTTTGCTGCTGGCGATTATTCCGAACCTGCTCGGGCATACACTTTTCAATTGGTCATTGAAGTGGGTGAGTACGAATGTCATTTCAATTGCCATTTTGTTTGAGCCGGTAGGAGCGGCAATACTGGCCTATTTCATTCTAGGGGAACTTCTCAGTGCATCACAGATAATAGGTGGGAGCGTTGTGCTGGCAGGGATCATTTTGTTTGTTGCGGACTTCAAAAAAATTAAATCCAAGTTTTTTAAGGAAAAGGCTTGATTTAATTTGCTGTACGGTTTATATTAATACATGTCCTTAAGACGCCTGAAAAAATATTTTAAAATAGTATTGACTTCCAGGTGCGAACAGGATATATTAATAAAGTCGCCAATGAGCGCGGCATACAAACATGAACCTTGAAAACTGAACAGCAAAACGTC
>NZ_RQII01000035.1 GCF_004761975.1 Planococcus koreensis
CCGCCCGCATCAAGCGGTTCCAATGACTTCCGTTGCTCCCCTGAATATGGTTAAATGAAGATAGAACCATTGTTTTCAGCTCCTTTTGGGTGGGTGGGTATTTCGGAAGTTCTGTGATTGGTACTTCTTGTATACCCAGAAAACAATGGTTCTTTATGTTGTCATCTATCTATTTTACATAGTAGGGTCTTCGGCACGTACTGTCCCGCAGGAGTCGCCGTCTTCCGCTTCATTCCAAGGTATTTCTTAATGGCGGGTTATTTCTTTTACTGAAGGACACGGAAGGTATACTTTCTGCAGTTTCTTCCATGTTCTCAAGATATGAAGCAAAACAGTGGAGAAAATCTTACTGCTCCTGTCTCTGCATCACTTCGCCCTTCGCGACATTAAAAGCCGTTGCAGCTGTTTTGCAGAATATCGGCTCAATCAGAAAAATGATTTACCGTTCTCGACAAACTCGACAAAAGGCCGGAAGCAAAAATGCTTCCGGCCTTTTGTCGTTTATTTATCGTACGCCTCTCATATAGCGCTGGATGGTTGGAGCTAATAGGAACAGGATGATACTCAGGACGATGGATGCTCCACCGATGATACCGAAATACATCATTTCGTTTTCAGCTGAGTAGAATTTCACGAGCTGTGCGTTGATTGCTTGCGCGGCTGCGTTTGACAAGAACCAAAGGCTCATCGTCTGCGCTGAGAAAGCGGCAGGGGCCAGCTTGGTAGTTGCTGATAATCCGACAGGCGACAAGGCAAGTTCACCTAATACGATGATCAAGTAGCTCAGTACAAGCCATAACGGATTCACCAGTGTATCCGGTCCGCCGAAATAGGCAGGAAGCAGGATGACCAGGAACGATATTCCGGCAAACAGCAAGCCGAGCGAAAACTTCTGCGGTATGGAAGGCTGGCGGCTGCCAAGTTTAACCCACATCCATGCGAACACAGGAGCCAGCACAATGATGAACAATGGGTTCAGCGACTGGAACCATGCAGGTGAAATCGTGATGCCCGCAAATTCAAGGTCTGTGCGTGTGTCAGCGTATGCTGCAAGGATGGTCGATCCCTGCTCCTGGATTGCCCAGAACATGACCGATGCGATGAACAAAGGAATGTAGGCCAAGATGCGCGAACGTTCCACTTCTGTCGTTTTTTTGCTGCGGTACATGACCACAAAATAAGCAGTCGGCAGCAAAATCCCAAGAATACCGACTGATGCGATAAAGCTGTCGAACGTCAGGAAGCCAGTTTGCAAGCCAAGATAGACGATGGCAGCAATGGCAATGGCGCCGATTGAGAAAACTTTGATGGTTCTTGATTTTTCGGAAGGAGTCAAAGGGTTTGCAACCACAGTGCCAGCCAAACCGAGGTTTTTCTTTTTCGTCAGCATGAATACAACAAGCCCGAGGAACATGCCGACTGCGGCAATGCTGAAGCCCAGGTGGAAGCTCATATTCATGCCGACTGTACCGACGATCAACGGCGCGATAAATGCACCCATATTGATCCCCATGTAGAAGATGCTGAATCCGGCATCGCGGCGGTCATCGTTCTCAGCATAAATTTCACCGACGACACTGGAAACATTCGGCTTCAGTAAACCGGTACCAAGGACGATGAGTACCATGGAAACGAAGAAAAGCGGCAGACTGCCAGGAATGGCCAAAGCAATATGACCGAACATGATGAGTATTCCGCCGTAAAAGACGGCTTTCGATGTGCCGAATATTCGATCGGCTAACCAGCCGCCGATGACGCCGGACATATAAACAAGAGATCCATAAATGGACATGATGGAAAGGGCCGTTGTTTGGTCCAGTCCAAGTCCGCCGTCGGAAAGTTCGTAGTACATGTAAAAAACCAGGATGGCTCTCATGCCGTAATATGAGAAGCGCTCCCAAAATTCAGTAAAGAATAAAGTAAACAATCCTTTTGGATGGCCGAAGAAACCTTTTTGCGGCACTGTGTTCACGATGTCTTGGCGATTATATTTGTCAGACATCTTACTACCTCCTTTTTACGTATGCTAATATAATACTTTTTTTAAGTATGAAAATCAAAAAAAACTTAAAAATTAGTAAAATAGGCGCTAAATTTAAATTTTTCTGTAAGACTATTTAATACTTACTTTTAAATAGTTTTATTAGAATAATAAATGAATTTAAAACAGTGGAACTTTTCTTGAAATGGAAGTGGAATGGCAAATAAGTAGCCAAACGGATCGAACTAAAGAATATAGTAAGTATTTATGTACCATAATAACCATTTATTAGGTATTCGCGCGAAAATTGTCGAAAAAGGTCAATAAATGTACACATTTTTGTCTGAATATTATAGAAATATATTGTATAATGTTCTAAGTTACTGTATATTTTAAATAGTTAGAATTTAATATAAAGGAGTAGGAAAACTAATGAACGATTTAGGCAAAAAAATCAAAGACCTGCGAGAAGAGAAAGCATTGACTCCGGAGCAGTTGGCAGAAAAGATCGGATTTGCTAAAAGTACGATTTGGGCCTATGAGAGCGGCAAAAAACAAATTACTGTAAGCCATTTAACGCGTTTAGCTGATTTCTTCGACGTTTCTGTTGACGGATTATTGGACCGCACCGAAAAAGTCATAGACTTGGACCTGCAAAACGCTTCATCTATAAGTGATTATAATTTAATGCTCGACAATAAGCCGCTCGATCACAACGAGATTGCGGAAGCAGCATCTTACATCCAAGTAAAACGCCGCATGGGAAGTTATGGGGCAGCTAATTAAGCTTTGATGAACCATTATTTTACAAAAGCATTGAAGAAGTCCATTCTCTAATGAGTGGACTTTTTGTTAATATTAGGCATTTTAAGAGAAATAATTATATATCTTAAATAACTAAATATTCGGAAAAATGATATAATTGAACTATATTACTATTCGAATAATCTGTCGTTGTCATTTTTACCAATAATTGAGATGCACATGAAAATTCATGAACTTATTTTTCCGTAAGGCAGGCGATTCCAGATGGATAGATATATATTATACGAAACATACCGTTTGGCTATTTTGATTGATTTAATACAGCCTGCCGAGCTGATTCGGGAAATCGACCTTTATATTACGGCTGCTCCTGTGGAAGAGATTCCACATGTCTTTTACGTTTTGTCGCTTGCAAGCAACCGCAGGGTCATGCTGGAGCTGCTGACGGACCTTGCCAAAGGTGTGGACCAGGAATTGCCAAGCCATATTGTAGCGGGGCTATTGCATGAACGCCGGGATCAATACGATTCCACGGAATTGTATCGCAAGGCTGGTATGCTTGCTTCTTTGTTGAGTGATCCCGAAGAAGATGTCGCGGTGGAGTTCAAAGAGCTCGCCTATCGAAATGAAGTAGCGCAGCAAGCATACGGCAGCCGCTTCAAACGCAAAAAAACAAGAGAACGCATGCTGGCAAAAAATGAACAGGAGCTGCAAAACGGTTTGGCAAAATATGCTGGCTTTGCACAGCATTTCAGTTTTCAGGAATGGGGACATTAATATAGAAGAAACCTTATAAAAGACTGGCAAAAAAGCGGGTGGAAATCCGCTTTTTTGATTTGGAGTTTAATGCCTGTGATGCCGGGAAACCATTAAAGAGACTATAAATTTAATGGAGGCTGATCGAATTGGGTAAAACGATTTTCATTACAGGAGCTGGGAGCGGCTTAGCGAAAGGCGCTGCAATAGGATTAGCGAAAAAAGGGCATCGCGTCATCGCGCCGGTTGAAATAGCACCTCAAGTGACATCGCTGCGCGAGGCGGCGAAAGCGGAAGGTGTCGAATTGGAAGTTTTCAAAATGGACATTACGAATCCACAGGATCTGGCGCAGATGCTGGATTACGATTTCGATATATTCGTAGCGAATGCAGCAATCAATGAAGGCGGTCCGCTCGGTGAAGTGCCGATGGCGAATTTCCGCAAGCTGTTCGAGGTGAATGTTTTCAGTACACTTGAAACGGCGCAAATTGCTGCCCAAAAGTTTGTGGAAAAAGGACGCGGCAAAATCATCTTCATGTCTTCGATGGCAGGCATCATGCTACGCCGTATGTTGGACCTTATACTGCCACCAAGCACACGATTGAGGCGATTGCGGAAACGATGCAAAAAGAGCTGAAAGAATTCGGTGTGCAAGTGGCAACAATCAATCCAGGAGCCTTTGCTACCGGCTTTAATGACCGGAGTGCCGAAGCGAAGTGGAAATGGTTTGATGAAAAAATCCACTTTACCCGCAAAGAGGATATGGAAGAGGCTGAAAAAGCGCTCGAAGATCAATACGATCCGGAGGCTATGATTGAAAAAATGGTTGAAATCATTCCGCTCGACAACCATAAATTCCGGACTGCTTTCCCGGAAGAAACGGAACAGCAGATGAAAGAAGAAGAAGCAAAACGGTGGGACATGGAAATTTAAATACGGGAATCCGGGAAACTGTTCCAGAAGCCTAGGCTGATGGAACAGTTTTTTGCTGCAAGGTATTTTCTGCGATTTCGGAAAGCGAAAAAAGCGGCAGGAATGTGATAAGCTGTTAGATACGAGACGAGTTTTGGGAGTGTTTTATTGTGTTGGAAGAAGCGAGAAAATTACTGCAGACGCATTTTGGCTATGAGACATTCCGAACGGGACAGGAGCAGGCGATTTCACAGGTGTTTGAAGGGCAAAACACAATTTGCGTCATGCCTACGGGCGGAGGGAAATCGATGTGTTACCAGATTCCCGCTTTGGTCATGGAAGGCACGACGATTGTCGTGTCACCGCTGATTTCGTTGATGAAGGATCAAGTAGATGCATTGTTGGCAGCCGGCATTCCAGCTGCTTATATAAACAGTTCACTGGGTTTTGAAGAGGTGCGGGAAACTTTGCACGATGTCCAGCGAGGGGCGATTAAATTATTGTATATCGCGCCGGAACGGTTGGATTCGGAAATGTTCCTCAACGAATTGCAAGGCGTTCAAGTGCCGCTGATTGCGGTCGACGAAGCACATTGTATTTCGCAATGGGGGCATGATTTCCGTCCGAGCTACCGGCTGATCAGCCGCATGGCGGGGCTGTTTCCGAACAATCCGACCGTATTGGCCCTGACAGCAACTGCTACTCCGCAGGTCAGAGAAGACATTTGCCGCATCCTTGATATTGAAGAGGAACATACGGTCATGACCGGATTTGAACGCGCAAACTTGTCGTTTTCGGTCATCCGCGGACAGGACCGCGACCGCTATGTAAAAGAATACGTCCAAAAAAACGAAAAAGAAGCCGGCATCATCTACGCGGCGACGCGCAAGACAGTCGATTCCGTTTATGACATGCTGATCAAAAAAGGGGTCAAAGCCGCCAAATACCATGCAGGCATGCCGGATCAGGAGCGCAAAAGCGGCCAGGAGCGTTTTTTGAATGACGAAGTGACGGTCATGGTAGCCACTAATGCATTCGGCATGGGTATCGATAAATCCAATATCCGCTACGTCATCCATTACCAATTGCCGAAAAATATGGAGAGCTATTACCAGGAAGCGGGCCGTGCAGGGCGCGACGGGCTGCCGAGCGAATGCATCGTCCTTTATGCTTCGCAGGATGTCCAAACGCAGCGTTTTCTGATCGACCAGGCTCAGGATCCTAGCCGGATTCCGGGAGAACTGGCTAAATTGCAGGGCATGGTGGATTATTGCCATACCGAAAATTGCCTCCAGCAATTCATCATCTTTTATTTCGGCGACACGGGAGCAGAACCATGCGGCCATTGCAGCAGCTGCAGCGATGAACGCGAAAGCCTCGATGTCACGACGGATGTCCAGATGGTGTTGTCGTGCGTCGTCCGCATGGGGCAGAAATTCGGCAAGATGATGACGGCTCAAGTATTGACCGGTTCGCGCAATAAAAAAGTGCTCGATTTCGGATTTGATAAATTGTCGACGTACGGCATTTTAAAGCATCATAATGCGAAAGAAGTATCGAATTTGATCGAGTTCATGATTTCCCAGGAACTGCTGGCTGTTGAACAAGGTTCTTTCCCGACGATTTACGTACCGGACGGCGGGCGGGATGTATTGCTCGGCAAGCGCCGGGTTCTGCGCAAAGGCGCCGTAGCGACGAAACAGATCACCCAGAACGATCCAATGTTTGAAGAACTGCGTAAAATCCGCAAAAAACTGGCGGACGACGCGGGCGTACCGCCGTTTGTTATTTTCTCTGATAAAACACTTCAGGATATGTGTTCCAGAAAGCCGAAGTCCGAGGAAGAGTTTCTTGAAGTGAATGGCGTCGGAACAAGTAAATTAGAGAAGTACGGAGAAGCATTCTTAACTGCCATCCGTGACTTTCCTGAAGCTGAATAAGTGAATTGTCAAGCTGCCGAGAAATTATCGGCAGCTTTTTTTGTTTCATTTAAATAGAGGGAATTTAATTTTTTTATGCATAAATTTCGGCGTGAAAATGCCTTTAAAACAGGATTTATACGAAAATATGTAGATGCGTAGCCTTTTAATGAAACCGTTTTCATTATTCTGACGTTAATTTTATTTGATAAAAGCGTATATATATTCAATAAACATGCTATAATATTCTGATATTATGACACTCTACTGAGTTAAAGGAGGCGATTTGATGAGAAAGAAAGAGTATCCAGCCGCACAAGGGCTTTATCATCCAGATCAAGAACATGAAGCATGCGGTATTGGCATGATTGCAAATATCAACGGAGAAAAATCGCATTCGATTGTTCAAAATGCCATCAACATTCTTTGTAACCTCGAACACCGCGGAGGACAATCTTCTGATACTAGCACTGGCGATGGAGCCGGCATCCTGACACAGATTCCTCACCGTTTCTTCTATAAACAATGCGAAAAGGAAGGGATCGCCCTGCCGGCTGAAGGCCGCTATGGCATCGGCATGGTGTTTATGCCACAGGATTACGATTTGCGCATGCAGACGAAAGAGGTCATCAAGCGCATCATCGAAGAAGAAGGGCAGAAATGCCTTGGCTGGCGCCCTGTCCCGGTAAACGATTCGTTTGTCGGAAAAGTAGCCGCCAAGACCAAGCCGGTTATCCGCCAAGTGTTCATCGAGGCGGCTGATGAGCTGGAAGACCGCATGGCGCTTGAACGGAAATTATACGTGATCCGGAAGCGCATCGAAATGGAGATGGGCAGCAGCCCTGATTACAGCGATGTCTATTTCAGCAGCTTGTCAGCGGGCACGATCGTTTATAAAGGAATGCTTATTCCAGAACAGCTCGACTCGTTTTACATTGACCTCAACCATCCCGAATTCAAATCGGCGTTGGCATTAGTTCACTCCCGTTTCAGCACCAATACATTCCCGAGCTGGCAGCGGTCGCATCCGAACCGCTATTCGATCCACAACGGCGAATTCAACACACTTCGCGGCAACGTCAATTGGATGCGCGCGCGGCAAGTATTGTGCAACTCCCCTTATTTCACGGAAAAAGATATAGAGAAAGTTTTGCCTGTCATCGATGAAAGTGGAAGCGACTCATCCATGTTCGACAATTGTTTCGAATTCCTTCATTTATCAGGGCGTTCGCTGGCCCATACGGCCATGATGATGGTTCCAGAGCCTTGGGTTAACGACCCGACAATTAAACAGGAAAAACGAGATTTTTACGAATACCACAGTACGTTGATGGAACCGTGGGATGGGCCGGCTGCATTGGTCTTCACGGACGGCAAGCAGATTGCAGCCTGCCTGGACCGCAATGGCCTGCGCCCAGCGCGCTATTACGTGACGAAAAGCGGCATGATCGTCTTGGGTTCTGAAGTTGGTGCCCTTGATATTTTTGCGGATGACATCGTCTATAAAGAGCGTCTGCGCCCTGGGAAAATGCTATTGATTGATTTGGAAGCGGGTAAAATCATCCCGGATGAAGAAATCAAACTCCAAATAGCAGCTGAGCTGCCGTACCGTTCATGGATTGAAAACAATATGCTGGACCTGGCAGATATTCCTGAACCAACTGCAGCGCCTAACTATGCCGATACGGAAGACTTACTCGTACAGCAATTGGCATTCGGGTATACGACAGAAGAAGTCCAAAAAATCATCAAACCGCTCGCGACAGACGGCAAAGATCCGGTGGGTTCAATGGGATACGATTCGCCCCTCGCGGTGTTGTCGAAAAAACCGCAGCTCTTATACAGCTATTTCAAGCAATTATTCGCACAAGTGACGAATCCGCCGATTGACGCCATCCGCGAACACATCATTACAGCGGCACAGACCACAATCGGGGCGGAAGGCAATCTTGTCCAACCCGGTCCGGGAAGCTGCCGCCATATCCGCTTGGAAACTCCTGTCTTGACGAATGGCCAGTTGGAAAAACTGCGCCAGCAGCAACTGCCTGAATTCAAAGCAGTGACGCTGTCGATTTTATTTGAAGCGGCAGGTGGAGCGCAAGCGCTGGAACAGAAACTGGAAGAGCTTTTCATCCAAGCTAACGAAGCGTTTGACGCAGGCGCGACATTGCTGATCTTATCTGACCGCGGTGTGGATCAACAGCATGCAGCGATACCGGCTTTGCTGGCGGTATCCGGCCTGCACCACCATCTGATCCGCCAAGGCACCCGCACACGGATGAGCATCCTCCTGGAGTCGGCTGAACCGCGGGAAGTGCATCATTTCGCTGCATTGCTGGGCTATGGAGCTGAAGGGATCAACCCATATTTGGCGTTCAAGTCAATCGGCGACCTCGTGGATACCGGCGATGTCGGCGGTGTTTCTTACGAAGAGGCAGAAGCGGGCTATATCAACGCGGTAACGGACGGCATCATCAAAGTGCTGTCGAAAATGGGGATTTCCACTATCCAAAGTTACCGAGGCGCTCAAATTTTCGAGGCAGTCGGCATACACATGGATGTCATCGACCGCTATTTCACCCGTACATCATCGCGGCTTGGGGGGATCGGCCTCGATATCATCACGAAAGAAGTGCTGATGCGCCATGCCCAAGCTTATCCGGAGCGTGAAGGCGGGAACCATGCGCTTGAGCCCGGGGACGAATACCAATACCGTGCAAACGGCGAAACGCATCAATACAATCCAGTAACCATCCATACATTGCAGCAGGCATGCCGGACGAATAATTACAAAACGTTCAAGAAATACAGCGGCTTGCTGACGGCTGAAACATCCAATGTGCAATCTTTACGGGGCTTGCTGGAATTCAAGGAACAAGCTTCTGTTCCGATTGACGAAGTGGAGACAATCGAACAGATCTGTGCACGCTTCAAAACCGGTGCAATGTCATTCGGTTCCATTAGCCAGGAAGCACACGAAGCTTTGGCGATTGCAATGAATCGAATCGGCGGCCGCAGCAATTCCGGAGAAGGCGGCGAACAGACCTCCCGCTTTACGCCGGATGCCAACGGCGACAATCGCCGCAGTTCAATCAAACAAGTGGCGTCGGGCCGCTTTGGCGTGACCAGCCATTATTTAGTCAATGCCGATGAAATTCAGATAAAAGTGGCACAAGGCGCGAAACCTGGAGAAGGCGGCCATCTGCCCGGCAAGAAAGTATATCCGTGGGTAGCAGAAGTCCGCGGTTCAACACCAGGCGTCGAACTGATTTCACCTCCGCCTCATCACGATATCTATTCAATCGAAGATTTGGCGGAATTGATTTTTAACTTGAAAAACGCCAATCCGCAAGCACGCATCAGCGTCAAGCTGGTTTCTGCTGTGGGCGTTGGCACAATTGCTGCCGGCGTTGCGAAAGGGCGTGCAGATGTCGTACTCATCAGCGGCTACGACGGCGGAACAGGCGCAGCACCGAAGACGAGTTTGAAGCACACCGGCCTGCCGTGGGAAATCGGCTTGGCTGAAACGCATCAGACCTTGCTGCTAAATGGCTTGCGCGATCGCATTGTCGTTGAAACCGACGGCAAAATGATGACAGGCCGCGATGTTGTAACGGCAGCCCTTTTGGGAGCGGAAGAATTCGGTTTTTCTACAGCCCCGCTAGTTGTCCTTGGCTGCATCATGATGCGCGTTTGCCATATGGACACGTGCCCGGTCGGCATTGCGACGCAGAATCCGGAACTGCGCAAGAAGTATATGGGCGACCCGGAACATGTTGCGAACTTCATGCGCTTTGTAGCGCAGGAAACGCGTGAATTGATGGCGGAGCTCGGTTTCCGCACAATCGACGAAATGATTGGCCGCACAGATGTGCTCCAGACGAAAGAGGACATCGACCATTGGAAAGCGAAAGGCTTGGATCTGTCAGCGTTGCTGCATCAGCCGGACCTGCCGGAAAAAGTCGGACGCTACGCCACGGTCAAACAAGACCACGGCCTGGAGCAGACGCTGGATGTCCAGGAATTGCTGCCGCGTTCCAAAGACGCTATTGAAAACGGTACACGCATCGAATTGACGACTGCCATCCGCAATATCCACCGGGCAACCGGCACGATTATTGGCAGCGCGATTTCTAAACGCTACGGTGCGAAAGGGCTGCCGGAAGATACCATCAATTTCAATTTCCGGGGCTCAGCCGGCCAAAGTTTCGGTGCGTTCATTCCGAAAGGGATGACCTTGAAATTGATCGGCGACGCCAATGACTTTGTCGGAAAAGGCTTGTCGGGCGGTAAAATAATCGTCTATCCTGCACCTGATTCGACATTCATCCCGGAGAAAAATATCATCATCGGCAACGTGGCGTTTTACGGAGCGTCAGCGGGCGAAGCCTATATCTATGGTGTAGCCGGCGAACGTTTTGCAGTCCGCAACAGCGGCGCGAAGATTGTCGTAGAAGGGGTTGGCGACCACGGCTGTGAATACATGACCGGCGGACGCGTAGCCATCCTTGGCACAACAGGCAAGAACTTCGCAGCCGGCATGTCGGGCGGCGTCGCATATGTGCTGGACGAAGACGGCACATTCGGTACGCGCTGCAACCCGGAGATGGTCCATATGCAGCCTCTTGCTGAACCGGCTGAAATGGAAGAACTCCGCGGCATGATCGAAAACTATGTACGTTACACAAATAGCGCAAATGGCAAACGGATCTTGGCGTATTGGGATATCTTTTCAGCGAAATTCATCCGCGTGATTCCGAAAGCTTATTTGAAGATAAACGATCGCATCGATAAGCTTCAGCAAAGCGGCATGGCACGAGGGGACGCTGAAATGGCGGCCTTTGAAGAAAGCAAAATGGCGGGAACCGGAAAATAACCGAGGAGGAGGGATTCGATGGGCAAACCAACTGGATTTATGGAATATAACCGGCAGACACTCAAAGAACGCGTTCCACAAGAGCGCGTCAAGGATTGGTCGGATTACACCGTTCCGCTGTCGGATGAAGAAGTAAGCAAACAAGGCGCGCGCTGTATGGATTGCGGCGTGCCTACTTGCCAAACGGGCATGGAGCTGGAAGGCGCTACAACTGGCTGCCCTGTAAACCACCTGATTCCGGAGTGGAACGACCTTGTTTACCGCGGGCAATGGAAAGAGGCCTTGCACCGGGAGCATATTATGAATAATTTCCCGGAATTCACGGGGGCGGCGTGTCCGGCTCCATGTGAAGGCGCTTGTGTCCTTGCCATCAACGAACCGGCAGTCGCGATCCGTACAGTCGAACGTTCGATTATCGAGAAGGGCTTTGCGGAAGGCTGGGTAGTGCCGGAACCGCCAAAAACCCGCACCGGCAAAAAGGTTGCAGTTATTGGTTCTGGACCTGCTGGCCTGGCAACTGCTGCGCAACTGAATAAAGCCGGACATTATGTGACGGTATTTGAACGCAGCGATCGCGTCGGAGGGCTTTTGACGTATGGCATTCCCGAAATGAAGCTTCCTTATGATATGGTGATGCGCCGCGTCAAAATTCTGGAGCAGGAAGGCATCACATTCATCACGAACACCGAAGTCGGCAAAGATTATCCGGTTTCCTCCCTGCGTTCCGATTTTGATGCAGTCGTCATGTGCGGCGGTGCGACTGTCCACCGCAATGTCGATGTAGCGGGACGCGATTTGGAAGGGATCCATTACGCAATGGATTTCCTCCACAGCAATACAAAGAGCCTATTAGATTCAAATTTGGCGGATGGCCAATTTATTTCAGCTGAAGGCAAAAATGTCATCGTCATCGGAGGCGGCGATACAGGAACGGACTGCCTGGCAACAGCGGTCCGCCAGAATTGCCGCAGCCTTGTGCAATTCGATGTCTACGACCAAAAAGGTGCGTTGCGCGATGAAGCCGGCAATCCATGGCCGCAGTATCCAAAAGTTCATCGCGTCGAATACGGCCAAAAAGAAGCGGCTGCCGCTTTTGGACATGATCCGCGCGCATTTGCGGTCATGACGAAAAAATTTGTCGGCGATGAAAATGGGGCTGTCAAAGAAGTCCATACCGTCAACGTCAAACTGAAAATTGATGAGCAGGGGAACCGGATCCGTGAAGAAATTCCAGGCACTGAAAAAGTCTGGAAAGCGGACTTGGTGCTGCTGGCAATCGGTTTCAGCGGACCGGAACAAGGGCTGATCCAGCAACTAGCTGTAGAAACGACGGCAAAGTCTACCGTCAAAGCGGAATATGGCAAATACACCACCAATGTGGAGGGGGTATTCGCTGCAGGAGATATGCGCCGTGGCCAAAGCTTGATTGTCTGGGCAATCAACGAAGGCCGCGAAGCCGCACGCGAATGCGACCGCTACCTTATGGGCTCGACTGTATTGCCGTAATAACATCAAAAATGGAAAGGCCGGAAGAAATTCCGGCCTTTTTTGATGCTAAACACCTTTGTGTCAATAATAATCCTTTTATTGTAAAGGATTGACAAATTATATTGTACTATGACAATGGTTCTTATATACTAAGATAGAGGACTGTCGACATTAAAATATTTCAAATACTGGAATCTCAGGGGGAGTTTTCACTATTTGAAGACCAAAAACACAGGATGCCTCAACTAACCGACCCGACTGGAGGAAAGAGAATGTTCAAGAAAAATGTAATTGCTGCAATTCTTACAGTAATGCTTACAGTAATGCTTGGCACATCGGCATTTGCTGCAGGAGATACTTCCGTAACACCGGAGATTGCGCAAGGATTGTCTGATATCGAGCTGGTAAATAATCAAATCTACGCTGAAATCGCCGAAGCACAAGGGGAAGCGGATGAGTTGTATGCTGACTACCTATCTAATTACGCAAATGCTTACGATGCAGAGACTAAAGCCGCGTTATGGGCTAAATACGATGAAGAAGTATCGGCTTTGATCCATGAGCTCGATATGAAGACTAGAGAAATGACACGTGTTGGCGTGGAAAATGCTAATGCTGCAGGCATCAATGTCGCGATTGAATGGATCCCGGTTAAGTTCCCGGACCGCATTGCTATGATTGATCCAATGGTAGTTATCGATTGGTAAGAGCTATTGTCTAACATTAGAAAGATAGAGTACTATGGAGTATAGGAATCTATACTCCCATATTTTTTTGGAAGGAAGTGTGTTTGTGGACGGTTTGAACATATTGAAAAATGGTTATTTGGAAACCGTAAAAAATGGATCGACTTCCCTTAGCTTATTAGGTCGCGGCAGCGGTATTGAAATGATGAAACAAACAGTACTAAAAGATAAATTAATAATACTTTTTCCAGGAGATGATCCTGATGTTCAAGAATTTTTCTATATTCTTTCTGGTGAACTGGAAGTGGAAGTTGATGGTGAATTAATAAACCTTGGAGCAGATGATTTTTATTCTTCCAAAAATCTTAAAGAAGCAGTGCATTTTACTGCAAAAACAGATGTGACTTTCCTTTCAGTTTCTACACATCCAATTTTTCATTCTCTTAGCGATGAGATTAGCGAATTACGTAAAATCGGAGAAATAGTGGAACGAAAAGATCGGTATACTTTTAAACATAGCTCGAGAGTTTCCAAGTTCGCAGTAAAAACGGCTTCAAAAATGGATTTAGGAAGAGACCGTATACATAATTTATTCATAGCTTCCATCCTTCATGACATAGGCAAAATCAACATTCCTGAAGAAGTCCTGAAAAAACCCGCAAAATTGACTGACGAGGAATTTGCGCTCGTCAAAAAACATCCTGGCGACGGTGCTGACATGCTCCGGAAAACAGCTTATGCGGATCTTGCGGACATTGTTGAGCAGCATCATGAGCGGATAAATGGCCGCGGCTATCCTTTTGGCTTGAAGGGCGACGAAATATTGACGGAAGCGAAAATCATCGGTGTCTGTGATACGTTTGATGCGATGACGGAAGACAGAGCTTACCGAAAAGCTTTTAGCGCAGAATATGCAATGGCTGAAATCAGGGAATTGGCTGGCGTCCAATACGATCCTGAAGTGGTCGAGGCGTTTTGGCAGGTGCTGAAAGAAGAAGGCAAAATTCAATAATGTTCCTCTCTTTTAGACACCTCTTTTACTGGCAGGTGTCTTTGTTTTTTCCATTTAAAGGTTTGAAAAGATTCGAAATAGTCAATACTAAATAACACAGGATTTTAAAATTAAAAGGAGTGGTAATCGATGGCTAGAAAATCAAGCGGGACATTCGGTAAATTAGTGTTATTAGGAGTTGGTGCTTTAATCGGTGCCGCAATGACACAGAAAAAAGAAGGGCAAACAGGTACTTCTTCAACACAAGCTGGAAATCTGAAAGAATCTGTCGTTAAAGGGCTTGACCGTCTTAACGAGCAATCAGGCGGCATGGTCGATAAAGTGAAGCCGAGCGTCAACAAAGCGGTTGAAGCTGTGAAAGGCGCTATTGAAAGCCAGCAGCAGATGATGAATAAAGAAAAAGATGCATTGGACAAAGCCAATGAGACCTTGAAAGAGAATGTCGGCAGTTCAACTAGCACAACAGGTACGGGTACTGCAGGATCAAGTTCAACAGGTACAACGAGTACAGGAACAACTGGCTCAAGTTCAACAGGCACAACAAGCACAGGTTTCACTGGTACCGGTTCAACTGGCTCTGGCATGACAAGCTCTGACAAGTCGGGCAGCGGCACGTCGGGCACTGCGGGCGGTTCATCTTCTACAACAGGTGTATCTGCAACGTCAGGAACCACTCCAAGCGGCGGCGCGTTTGGCGGCGGCACAGCTTACAGCGAATCACTGAAAAAGAATAAAGATGACGATAAGTCAAAAAATAACTAATTTTTCAGTTAAATGTATATTCTATTTGAAAAATAAGATAAAATGAATACAGGAAAAGCTATAGCTCGCAAAAAAGAGCCATAGCTTTTTTTGTATATATTGGATGCAGCAAAATGATTTAAGGAGGGTATGTATGTTCGAATCGTATAATGTAAAGCCATTTTTTGATGAAATGTTTACAGCGCAAGGCACGGCGAAACCCCATTACCGAAAGTTCTATGAAAAACTTCAGCAGTTTTCCGAAGAAGAGCTGAAAGAAAAGCATGAAACAGCCCAGCTGTCTTTTCTCAGGCAAGGGATTACATTCACGGTCTATAACAATAATGTCGGTACAGAGCGGACAATGCCTTTCGATTTTGTGCCGATCATCATCTCCCCGGAAGAATGGGATACGATTGAAAAAGGCATGATTCAACGTACAGAAGCCTTAAACCGCTTTTTAGATGATGTCTATCATAACCAGAAAATCCTCGAAGACGGAATAATCCCCAGAAGACTGGTAGAAGAAAATCCCTATTATTATGCAAAACAAGTGCAAGGAATCAATGTGCCCTTGAAAAACCATATATTTTTAGCTGGCATCGATTTGATTCGCGACGAACATGGAAAATATCATGTGCTTGAAGACAACCTGCGAAACCCCTCTGGAATGTCGTATGTTTACCAAAACCGTTACGTTATGCGGCAAGTGTATCCAGAATTCTTCAATAATCATTCCGTGCATGCGCTGGAGCATCAAATGTCATACCTGCATGAAGCGATTCTTGATCATGCTCCTAAAACGACGAACGACAAGCCGTTTGCTGTCCTTTTAACCCCCGGAATGTACAATTCCGCTTATTACGACCACGTTTTTTTGGCCCAGCAAATGGGCATTGACCTGGTTGAAGGAAGGGACCTCATTGTCAAAGACCACATTGTCTACATGAAATCGATCCGCGGGCTCAAGCGTGTAGACATCGTTTACCGCCGCATCGATGATGATTTTCTGGACCCGGAAGCTTTCCGCGAAGATTCGGCACTGGGCGTGCCAGGCTTGTTGGACGCTTACCGCCACGGGAACGTCGCTATTTTGAATGGAATTGGCAATGGCGTTGCGGATGACAAGGCGATTTATGCGTATGTCCCGGAAATGATCCGCTATTATTTGAACGAAGAACCGATCATCGATAACGTGAAAACTTATTTGCTTGATAATCCGGAAGAACGGGAATGGGTACTAGAGCATCTGGAGGAACTGGTCGTGAAAAACGTCGGGGCTTCCGGAGGCTACGATATGCTTGTCGGACCCCATGCATCGAAAGAGCTGATCGAAGAATTCCGGGCGAAAATCATCGAGACCCCCCATCAATACATCGCCCAGCCGACAATCAAATTATCCCGCGCTCCCGCTTACCAAGGTGAGGATTTTTACCCGTGCCATGTCGATTTGCGCGTCTTCATCATGAGAGGGAAAAATACGCGCGTCCTTCCTGGAGGATTATCGAGGGTGGCGCTTAAGCGCGGATCTCTCGTAGTCAACTCTTCGCAGGGCGGCGGCGGAAAAGATACCTGGGTCTACCGGGAGAAGGATGACAGGGGGGAACACGATGCTAAGCCGAGTAGCTAATTCTTTGTACTGGATGTCCCGCAATGCCGAGCGGGCGGAAAATAATGCGCGGATTTTGGATGTCCAGCTTTTGCAGATGATCGAAGCTTCCGATGAAGAATTGGTCAGAGACAGCGACTGGAAACTGATTTATGAAATATGCGCTTCAAGTGAAGAGCTCAGCCGTATAAAGTCGCAGGAGCATTATGAAGAAGACCAGCTGGTTCAATATCTTTCATTTGATGAAGGCAATATGAATTCCGTTGCAAATTGTGTCCGGACCGCCCGCGAAAATGCTCGCGTCAGCCGCGACCATATCACGGATGATTATTGGCAGACCTGGAACCGCTGTTATTTGGCTTTGCAGGATGTAGAAGCGGGCCAATGCACGGCCAAAGATGTCGGCAAGTTTTTGGAACGCGTCAAATTCACTTCGCTGACGTCGCAAGGGATTATTGAAGCGGCCATGTCACGCGGAGTCGGCTATCAAATCATCAAAATCGCCAAGTGGCTCGAGCGTGCTGAAAAAACCGCCCGGATCTTGAATGTCGTCTGTGAGCGGACTTACGAACAACAGTTGAAAGCCCAAACGGAAGATTATTATTACTGGCTTTCTGCGCTGCGCATGACCAACGCGTATGACGCGTATTTAAAAGCGAATCCACCAAAAATGGATCCGCGCCAAATACTTGATTTCCTTATTTCCAATCAAAGCTTTCCGCGTTCGATCCGCTATTGCCTGGATCATGTACGGGCAGCAGTGGAAGAGTTGGAAGACAGCAAGATTTCCCATTATTCGTGGGAGCTCTATGCAAAACTCGACGAAGTGCGGACTGAGTTCAACGAGCTGAATTTGGATGAACTATCAACAGATGGAATGATGGAGTTTCTGAATCATTTCCAGGACGGCTGCAATGAAATCAGCCAATTGTTCTCAAAAACCTATTATTTAATCGATCCTTCTTCAGAACAGTCTGGACAAAGCCAGTCACAGAATGCAGCAAATCAGATGGGCACGAAGGGAATAACTACTATGAAGTATAAAATCGAGCACACCAATATTTTTAAATACGAAACGATTGTCGACCAAAGCATGAACTCCATCCGCCTTAAGCCGAAATCCGATGAATGCCAGCGCCTGCATTCTTATCGTGCGGATATTACGCCAGCCTCATTGACAAAAGAGCATATCGATATTTGGGGCAATAATGTGGAAACCTTTTTCATTGCAGAGCATCACCAAAATCTTGAAGTGAAAGCGACGTCGACTGTCAGCATCCAAAAAAGCCCGTTTATCCACCGCATCGATTATTCACCGGAAATGAACGCCATCTTCCATTCGAATTTATTTGCGGAACAATATTTGGCCTACCTGAGCAATACGGCATATACGTATCTGACGCCGGAACACATCAGCCAAGTGGATGAAGCACTCGGCGAAATGTCGAATCCGGTCCAGTATTCGATCGATGTAATGAATTACCTGCACGACCGTTTTACGTATGACGGCGAGTCAACGGACGTATCAACACGGGCGGAAGAGTCGTTCGATTTGATGAAAGGCGTCTGCCAGGACATCACGCACGTCATGCTTGGGATATTGCGCGCCAAAAACATCCCGGCGCGCTATGTCAGCGGCTATTTATACGTCGGCGAGAACTCAGCGTTGATCGGCGATGCAGCGAGCCATGCATGGGTTGAAGTGATGGTTCCGGGCATCGGCTGGGTCGGCTTGGACCCGACGAACAATGTAGAAGCGCTCGAGCACCATATCCTTGTCGGGGTAGGGCGCGATTACAATGATGTCAGCCCAGTGCAAGGCGTCTACAGAGGCGGCAGCCAGTCGCTTGACGTCAAAGTATCGGTCAGCCTGCTCGACCAATAAGCAGCAAACCAGCCAGCGGAGCAATTCCGCTGGTTTTTTAATTGCCAATCGGCAAGATAAAACTTAATAATCGCTTAACGTGTGAAAGAGCGATATCCGTGCGATAATAAAACAACGTGTATATTTTTGAACGGAGAAGGAGCAATAATTATGACTGAAAAACAATTTACTGATTTTACGATCAGCGAACCGATCTTGAAAGCATTGGACGGGCTTGGCTATAAAAAACCGACAGAGGTGCAAGAAAAGGTCATCCCGGTCGCTTTGGCCAAAACGGATTTAACTGTGAAATCACAGACAGGGAGCGGGAAAACCGCTTCTTTCGGAATTCCGATCTGCGAATTGCTCGATTGGGAAGAAAATAAGCCGCAGGCGCTGATTTTGACGCCGACGCGTGAATTGGCAGACCAGGTAAAAGAGGACATTACGAATATCGGCCGCTTTAAGCGCATCAAGGCAGCAGCGGTATACGGCAAACAGCCTTTCGCTTACCAACAGGCTGAATTGAAGCAGAAATGCCATGTCGTTGTTGGGACGCCTGGACGGGTTCTGGATCATATTGAGCGCGGCACAATCGACTTGAGCAAAGTTGCTTACCTGGTGCTTGATGAAGCGGATGAAATGCTGAACATGGGCTTTATTGAACAAGTGGAGACGATCATCACGAAGCTTCCGGAACAGCGCACAACAATGCTGTTCTCGGCCACATTGCCTGAAAACGTCGAGAAGCTTCAGCGCAAATACATGACCGACCCTGAACACATTGAAATCGAATCGACGGATACCATCACCGACCGCATCGCCCATTCGTTGATCCGTGTGGAGGAAAAGAGAAAGTTTGCTGTGCTGCGCGATTTGACAATTGTTGAAAATCCGGACAGCTGCATCATTTTCTGCCGTACGAAAGACAATGTCGACTTTGTTATGGAACAGCTTGAAAAGCATCATTACACGTGCGAGAAATTGCATGGCGGCATGCTGCAGGAAGACCGTTTTGCAGTGATGAGCGAATTCAAGCGCGGCGAGTTCCGTTACCTGGTGGCTACGGACGTTGCTGCTCGCGGCATTGATATCGACAGCATCACGCATGTCATCAATTATGATATTCCGTTAGAAAAAGAAAGCTATGTGCATCGTGCCGGCCGGACGGGGCGTGCAGGCAAGACGGGGAAAGCCATTACGTTCGTAACACCGCATGAAGGAAAATTCCTCGCGGAAATCGAAGCGTATATCGGCTTTGAAATCGAAGAGCGCATGGCGCCTTCAGCCAGAGAGGTCCACGCAGCAGAGCCTGCCTTTACGGAGAAGCTCGAAACACAGCCAAAGCTGAAAAAGAACAAGAATGAGCAAGTGAACAAAGACATCATGAAATTGTATTTTAATGGCGGCAAGAAAAAGAAATTGCGCGCATTTGATTTTGTCGGCACGCTGACAAGCATCCCTGGCGTCACCGCTGAAGACATCGGCATCATCAAAATCCAGGATACGGTAACGTACATCGATATCCTTAACGGCAAAGGGCCGATGGTATTGAAAGCGATGAAAGATAAGACGATCAAAGGCAAGACCTTGAAAGTCCATAAAGCGAATAAATAACAGAAGACTGTTCTTTGTGAACGTTTCAGAGTTGTCGGCAATTTGCCGGCAACTCTTTTATTTTGTAATAAATACTTGCTGTTCCGGGTAAAAAGCTTCTCTCTGCAACTTAATAATTACAAATGTCATGAAAAATAGTCGAATTGTAATGGTATAGGCGTCTAACTGTTACAGAACTGTAATGTTTACGTGTTATTTTGTTTGTACTGCAAAAACAAACAAAGGAGCGAACAAATTGAAAAAACTACTAATTGTCTTAAGCTTTGCACTAGTTTTATTTCTTGGCACGTCTCTAGAAAGTTCAGCAGCTTCAAATACATACACGGTTAAAAGTGGGGACACTTTATATAAGATTTCTAAAACGCATAAAGTATCAGTCAGCAACCTGAAAACATGGAACAAACTTAAATCAAATACCATCCACCCAAAACAGAAATTAAAAGTGAAAGGCACGGCAGTGAAAACAGCTGCTAAAGCGAAAGCAAAAACGCCTTCACGTTCAACTTCATCGAATGTAGTTAAAGAATTTACAGTTTCTGCTTCAGCTTATACAGCATCTTGCGCTGGATGTTCCGGCATTACGAAAACGGGTATCAACTTGAAGAAAAACCCAGGTTTGAAAGTAATCGCGGTTGATCCGAGAGTCATCAAACTAGGAACGAAAGTTTATGTTGATGGCTACGGCTACGCAGTTGCAGGCGACACAGGCGGCGCAATCAAAGGCCATAAAATCGACGTCTTCATCCCAACTAAGAGCGCGGCTCTGAAATGGGGACGCAAAAACGTCAAAATTAAAATCTTGAAATAAGCTCATTGAAATACCCGATGCCTCAGGCATCGGGTATTTTTTTATTTAGTAAAGAAGTTGAAAGATACGCTATCGACAAAATATCTTTATTAATAGAGCACGATTAGACCTCTCCAAAAAAGATAAAAAATCTGAAAAATGATAAAATGGAAATATCTTATAAACGTGCGGATTAAACATATCGCTAGTCATTTGGATGTTAAAAATATATAATGTTTGTATAAGAAATGTCTAACTATTATAGGGAGTTAGTCTAAAATGGGGGTTAAGCCATGAAAGAGCGGATGATAGTAATAGGCGCAGGCCCAGGCGGCTTGGCGGCGGCGATGCTGCTGGCGAGCAAAGGCTATAAAGTGGATGTCTACGAGAAACAAGACAGAGTAGGAGGGCGCAATGCAGAATTGCGTCTCGGCGATTTCAAATTTGATACAGGGCCGACATTCTTAAGCATGATTCACATTGTGGAAGAGCTGTTTGAAGCATCCGGCCGCCAATTGAAGGATTATATGGAAGCAATCGAACTGGATCCGATGTACGAATTGCGTTTTGAAGACCAGAACCTGATCATGACACGCAATTATGAACAGATGAGAAAGCAGATTGATGAGAATTTTAAAGGCGATGGTGAAGGCTATGTCCGCTTCATGAAAGACAACGCGAAAAAATTGGAGGCGCTGACGCCGCTGCTGCAATCGCGCATGGACAAGCTGATCCACATGATGCAGCCCAACGTCATCAAAGCGCTGCCTCAACTGGAAGTCAACAAAACCTTATATGATGTTTTGTCCCGCTATTTTAAAGATGAGCGATTGAAGATGGCTTTTGCGTTTCAGTCAAAATACCTTGGCATGTCCCCGTGGGAATGCCCAGGCGCGTTTTCCATCCTTTCTTATATGGAGCATGCATACGGCATATTCCACCCAATTGGCGGCGTCAACCAGCTTTCGCAGGCGATGGCCAAAGTGGTTGAAGAGTTGGGCGGCACCATCCATTTAGGTCAAGGCGTTAAAAAATTAGTTATTGAAAATCGTTCTGTAAAAGGCGTTGAGCTGGAAGACGGTTCTGTCGAATTGGCAGATGAAGTCGTCATCAACGGTGATTTTGCGCATGTCATGACCCATCTTGTAGAACCGGGCATTTTGAAGAAATACAGTCCGCAAAAATTGGAGAAGAAAAAGTATTCTTGTTCAACGTTCATGATGTACCTGGGGCTTGATAAAAAATATGACCTTTCCCACCATACCATCATCTTTTCGAAGGACTATAAAAAGAATGTCGAGGAAATCACCAATACGCGCATGCTTTCGGCAGATCCCTCGATTTACGTCCAGAATGCCAGTGTAACCGATCCGACGTTGGCGCCTGAAGGCAAGTCGACGCTTTATATCCTGGCGCCGGTGCCGAATAATTTCAGCGATATCGGATGGGAGCAGGAAAAAGGTGCTTTCCGTGAACTTGTTCT
>NZ_RQII01000036.1 GCF_004761975.1 Planococcus koreensis
CAAGCGGTTAGAGGTTCGAGTCCTCTCGGGCGCGCCATATTTTTTACACTCAGCATTTAACTCGGGAAGTAGCTCAGCTTGGTAGAGCACTTGGTTTGGGACCAAGGGGTCGCAGGTTCGAATCCTGTCTTCCCGACCACTTCATGGGGCCTTAGCTCAGCTGGGAGAGCGCCTGCCTTGCACGCAGGAGGTCAGCGGTTCGATCCCGCTAGGCTCCACCAACTATATAAATAAAGATCCTGGCGGCGTAGCTCAGCTGGCTAGAGCGTACGGTTCATACCCGTAAGGTCGGGGGTTCGATCCCCTCTGCCGCCACTTTTTTAGGACCTTTAGCTCAGTTGGTTAGAGCAGACGGCTCATAACCGTCCGGTCGCAGGTTCGAGTCCTGCAAGGTCCACCATTAACATTATTATCACGGAGGAATACCCAAGTTTGGCTGAAGGGATCGGTCTTGAAAACCGACAGGGGAGTCAAATCCCGCGGGGGTTCGAATCCCTCTTCCTCCTCCATCTTTTAAAAATGTGTGGACTATCTTTTTTAAAACTTCTATATAATAGAAGGAACTGAAATTTTTAAATGCAGCATGTTTCAAAATGTAACACTATATTATTGTCGCGGGGTGGAGCAACAAACCGTACGAAGACGGCGAAGTAACACCGAAGCAGCCGAAGGCGATGCAGGTGTCCATGAAGCAACAAGCGTAAGAGAAGCAAAGAACTACTATATTATTGTCGCGGGGTGGAGCAGTTCGGTAGCTCGTTGGGCTCATAACCCAAAGGTCGCAGGTTCAAATCCTGCCCCCGCAACCAAATGGTCCCGTGGTGTAGCGGTTAACATGCCTGCCTGTCACGCAGGAGATCGCCGGTTCGATCCCGGTCGGGACCGCCATTTTTATCTTAATACATGTGGGTCAGTAGCTCAGTTGGTAGAGCATTAGATTGAAGCTCTAAGTGTCGGCGGTTCGATTCCGTCCTGACCCACCATGTTCGCGGGTGTAGTTTAGTGGTAAAACCTCAGCCTTCCAAGCTGATGATGAGAGTTCGATTCTCTTCACCCGCTCCATTTTTTATTCATACATATGGGCCTATAGCTCAGCTGGTTAGAGCGCACGCCTGATAAGCGTGAGGTCGATGGTTCGAGTCCATTTAGGCCCACCATACCATTCCGAAGTAGCTCAGTGGTAGAGCACCGCACTGTTAATGCGATGGTCGTAGGTTCGAGTCCTACCTTCGGAGCCATACTGGGGAAGTACTCAAGTGGCTGAAGAGGCGCCCCTGCTAAGGGTGTAGGTCGGGAAACCGGCGCGAGGGTTCAAATCCCTCCTTCTCCGCCAGTAATTGGCCCCTTGGTCAAGCGGTTAAGACACCGCCCTTTCACGGCGGTAACACGGGTTCGAATCCCGTAGGGGTCATCGCAAAAAGAGTTCTGCATTTCGATGCAGAACTCTTTTTTTGTACAATTTTTTAATTGTGGAAAACTAAATGAACTGGAAAGCCCGGCTGCCAAAAGTTCCTGGCGAGCCGGGCTTATTATTAGGGGACAGGAACAGGCTGCTTTTCGTTAACGGCCAGACTATGAACGATCATCCCAATCTTCGCCGGCGAGGGCAAAAAGGACTTCTAATGATTGTGTGGCTTCTACAGCAGCCAGTTTTTTCATGTCTTTTCGTACCAAGTCTGTTGCTTGGAAAAATAGAACAGTCGCGATCACACCAGAGCAAACGGCAACTATCAAGGTTTGAACCATTTGTGAAGCATTCGGCAATCCTTCAGTAGCTAAGCCAAATCCCGATAAAAGCAGCCAAAAGGGAAGGCTTGCTATGGTCATGCCAAGGACCCGCTGATAAGCATCCAAACGCCCCTCGCACAGCGCCATCATTTTTCGGTTGCCAAGCGGATAGGCGAACGATGCCAGCAGGACAGGGAAGAATCCCATAATAAAAGTTTGGATAGAGATGCCTTGAGCATGTTCGAACTGCATCAAAAGCACACCGAGCAGAATAATGGAAGAGAGAGCCAGCCCCTTATAAGGAATCTGTTCTTTTATTCGCAGTGGGCCGTTTGCGGTTTGGACTGTCGTATAAAACAAGGGGACCAGCAGGGAACCCGAGATGATGGTGATCTGCCAGGATCCTGCAATGAGCCAGCCGGGTGAATAAGCTGCAGCGTAGCAGAGCGGGGCATAAAATAGGCCAAAACCGACAAAACTCCATAGGAGCCAGGACAATGGATTTTTTCTCATTTCGAGAATGAGCCCTTTTAAGTTCTTCCGCAAGGCAACAATCACCAGCAGAAAAGGAACCATAAAGAAATACCGCAGCGATGCGCTCCAAATCCAATGGCCGCCGCTTGCTTCCATGCTGGCGTTCAAAACAAATGTAAATGCGAAAAAGAATGCGGCACAAATTCCGATGGCAATCGGTTTCATAGAATATCTCCTCCGTATGTATAATGAAGCGGTCTTGAAATAACATTAAATATACCGCGTCCGAAAATAGCGGTCAATGAAAAAAAGGCTTCTGCTGGAAACAGAAGCCTTTTATCTATGCCAATAAATAATGGATAAGCAAACTACAGCCAAGCAAAAACGCGAATAGCGTGTTGATGATGCCGGTCGCTTTCATCGCAGGCATGACTTGAAGCGGTTCGTGGAAACGCTTGAAGGTTTTTACGACGCCGATCGCTTTTGGGGCACTTAAGAAAACGAGCAAAGACCAGAAAGTCAAATCTGCAAAAAGGACCAATGCCAGGATCCACAAATAGGACAAGAGGAAAAATGCTGCAAGGATCGTAACGGCTTTCTTTCTGCCAATGAGGATGGCAAGGGTTTTGCGTCCGCTGGCAGCATCCCCGACAATGTCAC
This sequence comes from Planococcus koreensis, assembly GCF_004761975.1. Classification (GTDB taxonomy): domain Bacteria; phylum Bacillota; class Bacilli; order Bacillales_A; family Planococcaceae; genus Planococcus; species Planococcus koreensis. The sequence continues at coordinate 2,863 of NZ_RQII01000036.1, forward strand.
GGATGTTATTTGTCAGCATGATGGCTGCTACAAGCAATGTGCTTGGAATTGCCAGCATGGCAGCTTCTGCTGTGACGGTAGCCGTTTGGATATAGAAGGCGATGATCACGATCAGGAAGCCCATCACGACGCCGGAAAACAATTCGCCGAAAGGGGTGTAAGCAATCGGGTAGGGGCCGCCTGTGTAAAGGTAGCCGATCGCCATTGCGGCACCGCCGACTGCAAGGAGCCACCAGCTGGTCTGCGCACAAATCCAGATGCCAATTACTGCTGCGATCGCGTAAAGGATGAGCGCCAATGTCAAAACGGTTTTCGGTGTAACGCCGTTGCGTACAATCGCCCCGCCAATGCCGACTGAATTTTCGTTGTCGAGTCCGCGGGCAAAATCGTAGTATTCATTGAACATATTGGTTGCTGCCTGGATTAAGAGGCTTGCAATCAGCATAGCCCAGAACAACGGCCAGTCGATCGTGGTGTGATTCAGGGCGATCATGGTTCCTAAGAAAACGGGGGCGAAAGCGGCGGTCAATGTATGTGGGCGGGTCAGCTGCCACCATACACGCCAGCCGCTGTCCGCTTGAATGGAATGTGTCATTTCGTACATCTCCTTTAATTCTTTCCAATATATATTGTACCTTCAATTTCAAGGGAAATACAGCAAATGGTGTGCTGATTTCAACAGAAAGGGGTATGATAGAGGGTAGAGATTAAAAAGTGAAACAGGCTGGGCAGGATATGCACAGCTATAGAAAAACGGAGGGAATATGATGAATCCACAACAGTATTCATCGGCCGGCAAGTTGAAAGACACACGCTATATGGCGTATCAATTTTTTACAGAAACGATCGAAGTATCCCGAATGTCCGCATTGGCCTTTTTTGAAGCGGGTGAAGGACTGTTCAAAGGCAAGCGGATGTTTTGGCAGAATCGCGAAAAGACGTTTACATTGGTCGGCCTCGGGCATGCGCATGTCATGTCAACGCCGAATAGCCATGGGCGGTTCGAAGAGGTGAAACGCGAATGGCAGAGCTTGTGCCGGCAAATTGTCAACGAAGAGCATGAGGTACAGCCAATTTTATTTGGCGGATTTTCCTTTGACCCTTTAAATAATACACAAAGCGTCTGGACGAATTTCCCTCAGGCTTATTTTGCGGTCCCGACTTTCCAGCTGACGATCCAGGACGACCGTGCTTATGTCAGCATCCACCTGATTACGAAAGATGATCATTCATTCAATGAATTCGATGCGCTGCGCAAAGAGCGGGATCGGCTGATCCACTCGGCACAAGTGTCCGAACTGAAAAGATATGGCAAACCGGTGGCCGTCAAATTGACGGAAATCAAAAAAGAGCGTTATTTGGAGTCGATCGGCCAGGTGACGGAAATCATCAAGGCGAAGCAAGCGGAAAAAGTGGTGATTGCACGCGCCTTGAAACTGCAATACGATAAACCGTTGTCTCCGGCTGCGGCCCTGTACCAGATATCGGAAGAACAGCCGGAAAGCTTTTTATTCGGCATGGAAGCACAAAATCAGTTTTTCTTTGGCGCAAGCCCTGAACGGCTGGTGAAAGTCAAAGACCGCCAAGCGCTATCGACATGCTTGGCAGGATCGATTCCCCGCGGCAAAACGGCTGAGCAAGACGCCAAATTGGGCGAGGAATTGCTTCAGGACAAGAAAAACCGTTCTGAACATCAATATGTTGTTAAAATGATCAGTAAAGTATTCAATGAGCACAGTACGAACATCATCGTGCCAAAAATGCCGAAATTGATGAAAATCCGTGATATCCAGCATTTGTATACACCGGTGGAAGGTGAATTGGCGCAAGGCTCTACGCTGCTCGATTTGGTGAAGGACCTGCATCCGACGCCCGCGCTTGGCGGGGAACCGAAGCAGGAAGCGATGAGCTTGATCCGCCAGTATGAAACGATGAACCGCGGCTTTTATGCAGCCCCCATCGGCTGGATCGACGCAAAAGGGAACGGCGAATTCGCAGTAGCCATCCGCTCGGCCTTATTAAGTGGAAAAGAAGCATATTTATACGCGGGCGGCGGAATTGTCGAAGATTCCAGCCCAGAATCGGAATACGCAGAAACATGGGTTAAATTCAGACCGATGCTCCGTGCGCTTGGAGGCCAATTAAGTGACGAATCGTAAATTGTTGACTGAATATGTATCTGCATTTACCCATTCCCTCGTTTTTTCAGGAGTGTCGGATGCAGTCATCAGCCCGGGTTCCAGATCGACCCCGCTCGCTTATGCCTGCATGAAACAAGAAGGGCTTGCCGTCCATCGCCAAATAGATGAGCGGTCTGCTGGCTATTACGCTTTGGGATTGGCAAAAGCATCCGGCAAACCGGTCATGTTGCTTTGCACATCCGGGACAGCGGCTGCCAATTTCTTCCCCGCAATTGTGGAGGCGTATTACGCACGAGTGCCGCTGCTTGTTGTGACGGCCGACCGCCCGCATGAATTGCGGGAAGTGGGTGCGCCACAGGCCATCAACCAGATCAACCTTTTTGGTGCACATGTGAAGTGGTCAGCGGATTTGCCGATGCCAGAAGAAGACAACCGGCTCGATTTCCTGTCACGCCATCTTCACCGCTCTGTCGCATCAGCGAAAACGGAACCGAAAGGGCCGGTGCATTTGAATGTGCCATTCCGTGAACCGCTGCGCATCGATTTTGAACAAAGCTATGAAAGCAAAGGCGAAGTTATGCACTTCGTTGGCGAGTCGGCATTGAGCGCGCAAGCTGAAGGTTTCTTATTGGAGACGCTCGAATTAGAGCGGGGCTTGTTAGTGGTTGGGGAAATGCCTGAACCATTGCCGGCTGTATTCTGGGACTTTGCGGAGAAATTGCAATGGCCGATTCTGGCAGATCCGCTCTCGAACTTACGCGCGAATACGGCAAAACAGCATCAACATCTGATTATCGACTCTTACGATGCGTTGCTGAAAAACGAGTCTTTCAAATCGGCGATTCAACCTGAGGCAGTCATTAGAATAGGGCCTCAGCCGGTATCGAAGCCGCTGACGGCATTCCTGGCAGCTGTAAAACCGAAAATTTACGCCGTGATGGACGAAAGCCCGATGATGCGGGATGCCCAATCGGTCGTCACCCATCATCTCCAAGCTTCTGCAAAAAACTTATGGCAGCTGCCGCTCGGCCAACAAAAGGAATCGGCTTACCTGGCAGAATGGCAGAAAGGCTCAATGCTTTTTTGGCAGCTGGCGGATGAGCATTGTGAAACTGAGCTGGATGAAGGCGTCTTGGCTAAGGCATTTTTTGGAGAGCTGGACAAATGCAACCTCGTGATTGGCAGCAGTATGCCGATCCGTGACGTTGACACGTATTTCCGCACAACCGACAAGGACATCCTGATGTACGCAAACCGCGGAGCCAATGGCATCGACGGGGTCGTCTCGACGGCATTCGGTGTGCAGGCGGCGAATAAACGCCATACCTATCTGTACATCGGCGATTTGTCGTTCCTGCACGACATGAACGGCCTGATTGCCTCCCGCTTGCAGGAGACGGATATGACAATCGTGGTCATGAACAACGACGGCGGCGGAATTTTCTCCTATTTGCCGCAATCGGAAGAAGAGCGTTATTTTGAAGCGCTGTTCGGAACTCCCACAGGACTGAAATTTGAAGATGCGGCGCGCATGTACGACACGGAATATGCAGCGGTGGAAACGAAGCAGCAGCTAATTGATGCCCTGCGCACAGAAAAACACAAATCAGTTAAAATAATCGAGGTATTTACAGACCGTGCCAACAATACGAAGACCCACAGGAAATTATGGAATCGGCTGAATGAGGAGCTGGGGAAATAATGAAAGAGCACATTGAAGGCGCCGAATATCATGTGGAAATCCTGAATAGCGGCCAAAGCCGTACGATAGTTTTTCTGCACGGCTTTACTGGCAGCACCGCATCGTGGGAAGGAATTTCGGCAGCATTGCCCGATTACCGGATTGTGCTGATTGATTTGCTGGGCCATGGCAAGACGGAAAGCCCGGCTCAATCATCTCGCTATGCCATGGAACTGCAGGTCCGGGATTTGAAAAAGCTGCTCGATAAATTGGGCATCACAGATTACGCGCTGGCGGGTTATTCAATGGGCGGCCGCACAGCACTGGCTTTCGCGGCTGCTTACCCTGAAGAAGTGCGTCTATTGATTTTGGAAAGTGCGTCGCCGGGCTTGAAAACCACAGCGGAACAGTTGGAACGCCAGCGGCGCGATGAAAAGCTGGCGGAGCGGATTCTGGCTGATGGCATCTTCGAGTTTGTTGAGTTCTGGGAAAAGATTCCGTTATTCGACAGCCAAAAAAACTTGTCGGACAAGGTCAAGGAACGGATTCGGCACGAACGGATTGCGCAGAAGCCGCTTGGTCTGGCAAATAGCTTGATTGGCATGGGAACAGGAGCGCAGGCTTCTTATTGGGAAGGGCTGAACAGGCTGGACATGCCGGTTTTATTAGTCGCGGGAACCTTGGATTTGAAATTCATGGAGATTGCGAAGCGGATGTCGGAGAGCCTGCCGAAAGCCACATTTTGTGCAATTGAAGCGGGCCATGCAATTCATGTGGAAAAACCGGCGGAGTTTGCTACAATAGTAAGGGAGTATTTAAGTTCTAACTACCAAGGAGGAAAATCATGACACGCGAATGGGTTACAGCACGTACATATGAAGACATTAAGTATGAAACGCATAATGGCATTGCCAAAATCACCATCAACCGTCCGGAGGTGCGCAATGCGTTCCGCCCGAAAACGGTACACGAATTGATCGATGCATTTTCACGCGCACGCGACGATTCCAAAGTAGGCGTCATCGTCCTGACAGGCGAAGGCGAAAAAGCATTCTGCTCAGGCGGAGACCAAAGTGTCCGTGGACACGGCGGCTACGTCGGGGAAGATGAGATTCCACGTTTGAACGTTTTGGATCTTCAGCGCTTGATCCGCGTTATCCCGAAACCGGTCGTAGCAATGGTCGCTGGCTACGCAATCGGCGGCGGGCACGTCCTGCACGTTGTCTGCGATTTGACGATTGCGGCTGACAATGCACGTTTCGGCCAAACAGGCCCGCGCGTCGGTTCGTTCGACGCCGGCTACGGTTCAGGCTATTTGGCACGCATCATCGGCCATAAGAAAGCCCGCGAAATCTGGTACTTGTGCCGCCAATACGATGCACAGGAAGCGCTTGATATGGGCTTGGTCAACACGGTCGTGCCTTTGGAGCAGCTGGAAGACGAGACGGTGAAATGGTGTGAAGAAATGCTCGAAATGAGCCCGACGGCATTGCGTTTCGTGAAAGCGGCAATGAATGCGGATACGGACGGCTTAGCTGGGCTTCAGCAAATGGCTGGAGACGCAACTCTATTGTATTACACAACGGATGAAGCAAAAGAAGGCCGCGATGCGTTCAAAGAAAAACGCAAACCGGATTTCGGCCAATTCCCGCGTTTCCCGTGATTTTGAATAATTGAAAGCTGTCCTCCCGGGGACAGCTTTTTTTAAAAGAAAGGATTTTTCCTATGATGTATCCGAATTGGCTGTCCCAGCGTGCTTACCTGAATGGCAACCGCATGGCGCTGTCGTTTGAAGACCAGCAATGGACATTTGCGGAACTAAATGGCATTGCACTGGAATACGCCGGCAAGCTGGCAGCAGCAGGCGTCACGAAAAACAGCCGGGTGGCATTCCTATCGAAATCGCATCCCGAGTTTGTCATGCTGATGTATGCCTGCATGCACGCCGGCTGTGAAATGGTCATGCTCAACGAACGCTTGTCAAAAGTGGAATTGGCTTATCAGCTCGATGATTCAAAAGCGGATTTGGTGCTTGTTGATGATGCGCTGAAAGATAAAATAGACAGTCCGCTCGAAATGCTGTTCAGCGAGTTGCAGAAGATAGAAGGGATTGCTTTCACACCGGAAGCCGAATGGAATCCGGAACGCACGATCTCCATCATGTACACGTCCGGCACGACCGGCAGCCCGAAAGGCGTCAGGCAAACAGCGGAAAACCATTTTTCCAGCTCCGTATCGTCTGCTTTGAATATCGGCATCGCGCCTGACGACGTCTGGCTGTGCACGGTGCCGCTATTCCATATCAGCGGATTCTCGATTTTGATGCGTTCGCTCGTTTACGGAATGGGCGTCCGTCTGCATCCGAAATTCGACGCCGAACAATGCGCCTATGAACTCCAAAGCGGCCTTGTCACGCATATGTCGGTGGTCGGCGTGACGCTGGAGCGCATCTTGTCGACCTTGAAAGAGTTGGACCTGGAAGTGTCTCCACGCTTTAAAGTGATGCTCGCGGGCGGCGGGCCGATTCCGCCGAATTACATCCACCGTGCGGGAAGCTATGGCATGTCGGTGCTTCAAACCTATGGCATGACAGAAACTTCGTCGCAGACGACAACTTTGCAGCCGGATGATGCAGACCGCAAAGTCGGTTCTTCCGGCAAGCCGCTGTTTCTTTACCAAGTGCGGATTGAAGGTTCGCAGAATCCTGGAGATATCGGCGAAATCCATATCCGCGGACCGCAGGTAACCCCGGGCTATATCGGCAAATTCGCCGGCAGGGAAGTTCAGCAGGACGGCTGGCTGCATACCGGCGACATGGGCTATCTGGACGATGAAGGATTTTTGTACGTCGTTGATCGGCGTTCGGACCTCATTGTGTCGGGCGGCGAAAACATCTACCCGGCTGAAATCGAGAAAGTGCTGCTTGAGCATCCGTCTGTGCGTGAAGCTGGAGTATGCGGCACGCAGCATGACCAATGGGGAGAAGTGCCGGTGGCATTTGTCGTATTGCAGGACGATGTGGAGAAACAGGAACTGGTGGAATTTTGCCAGACGCGGCTCGCTTCATACAAGGTGCCGAAATGGATCCGCAAAGTCGATTCATTGCCGCGCAATGCCTCGAACAAGCTGTTGCGAAGAGAGTTGAAAACATGGGATTGACGATTAGCGCAATTGAGCTGAAGCGGATCAACGAACCCTTGAAACAGGCATTTAAAACATCCTTGCAGACGGTCACGGAGCGGGAAAGCCTGATCATAAAAGTGGTTTCTGATGAGGGGTTGGAAGGGTTCGGCGAATGCATCGCGTTTTCAACTCCGTGGTACACCGAAGAAACCGTTACCAGCTGCCGTTTTGTCATCGAGCACGTGCTGGTCCCGCTTTTATTAGATAAAACCTTGGAAAACCCGTCGCAGGTGGATGAGGTGTTTAAGGCAGTCAAAGGCAACCGCATGGCGAAGGCGGCAGTCGAGACAGCCGTATGGGATTTGTTCGCGAAAAACGTGGGATGCCGCTCTGGCAAATGCTCGGCGGTAAGGATGCACCGGTGCCGGCAGGGGTCGTTGTTGCAGCGGATGAAGAGAAAATCAGCGATGGGGTAGCGGCAGCTTTTTCTGCAGGCTACAGCCGGGTGAAAATCAAAATTACGCCAGACAGCAATATCGGACTTTTAAAAGAAATCATCGCCCGGTATCCGGATATGCTGTTTTTTGCGGATGCCAACGGCGCATTTTCGGAAGCTTCCTGGGAGCGGCTGATTGCGTTCGACGGTGCAGGCTTTACGCTGATCGAGCAGCCTTTTGCTGAACAACAATGGAAGCTTCATGCCCGCGCCAAACGGGACATGAAAACAGCTATCTGCCTTGATGAAAGCATCGGCAGTTTGGCAGATGCCGAACGGGCAATCGCCGAAGAGGCTGCGGATATTCTGGTCTTGAAAATGGGCAGGCTCGGCGGCTGGAGCGAGACGCTGAAAGTGGTTGAGCTGTGCCGTGAACATTCCATTGGCATGTGGGTCGGCGGCATGATCGAGTTCGGAGTATCGAAAGCCCATAATCTGGCGCTGGCTTCCTTGCCGGGGATTACGCTTCCCGGCGATTTTTCCGCGTCACGCCATTTCTGGGAGCGGGATATCATTGCACCTGAAATCAGGATAGAAAATGGCAAAGTCGCACTGAGCAAAGATGCCGGCATCGGCTACTGCGTTGATTGGCAAAGAGAAGAGGGAGCTTCATGGTAAGGGGAGTTATCATGTTAATGGCAGTGACATACTTGCTGGTCCAGGATTATTTCCCGCAATTGCCGGGATTTGCAGCAGGCAAGTGGATTGCCGTTGCTGTCATTGCCGTTCTTTTCCTTTCGAGCGGATTTACGGCTAAAAAAGGCAAAGATGAAAAATCGCAGGCAATATGGATGCTCGGCTCCACTTTTGATCTGTTAGCTCTGTTAGTCATGCTGCCGCTGCTTGGCGGAAAATCCTCTATGGGGATATCCCTCAGCAACCCAATCATTTGGCTGCTGCTGGCAATTACAGCGGTGCAGATACACATTAAAATGCCAAAAAAGAAAAAGGGGGCAGGCTCATGAAGTTTTACATAGCATCAAGTTTTGCAAACCAGGAAATGGTGAAACAACTTAGCCGGAAGCTGATTAATCAGGGTCATGCGCAGACCTACGATTGGACGATAAACAGCAAAGCTGAAAATGCGGAGGCCCTTGCTGCAATCGGACAGCTTGAAAAAGCCGCTGTGCTTGAAGCTGATGTATTCTTTATCTTGCTGCCTGCAGGCAAAGGGAGCCATATCGAGCTAGGAATGGCTCTGGCAGCTGGGAAAAAAGTGTATTTGTTTTCCGAAGAGGCGGACGTCTATGATTTTTCGGCAACGACTACGTTCTATCATATGCCGGAAGTGGAGCGGGTGATTGGCACACTGGATGACCTGATGAAATTTGTAGCTGAAAAGCTTGGCAGCGGGCGGTTGGCTGGCCAAACCGCTATGCTAAAATGAAGCAAAGAGAATCCGAAGAAGGGGGCTTGGCGATGAAGAGCAACGCAACAGCAGAAATCAAGTATTTTGCAATCGGCTTGCCGGAAAAGCTTTCGTACGGAGAAGGCAAGGAGATGCTGACAGCTATCTGCAAAAAGCCGGTCCAGCAAGCCTTTTTAACGAAAGAAGGCTTTGAGGGAGATGGTGTAGCGGACAAGAAGCACCACGGCGGCCCGGATCGCGCTGTCTGCATTTATCCTTTCGAACATTATGCACGCTGGGAAAAGGAATTCGGCTTTGAGCTGCCGCCAGCTTCGTTCGGAGAAAATCTGACGCTGACCCATATGCTCGAAGAAGATATACATATCGGAGATGTTTTGCGCATCGGAGAAGCGGTCGTCCAAGTGACGCAAGGCCGTGTGCCATGCAACACCATCGACCGCCGCCTCGAGATGGCTCCTTTCCTGAAAGCAATGGTCAAGACCGGTTATACCGGCTATCTTTGCCGTGTGCTGGAAGAAGGGATGGTCGCATCGGGTGACCGTGCAGAGCTGATCGAAAGGGATTCGAAAGGGGTTTCGGTCTTATATGCAAACACCGTGAATTTCCATCAGCCGAAAAACGCCGAAGCGATTCGCCAAGTGCTGGAAAGCCAAGCGCTTGCTGCAGAATGGCGGGATTGGCTGACGAAACGCTTGGAAAAATTGACGACATAGAAAAGCACCGCGAATCGGATTCGCGGTGCTTTTCTTTATTTTAATATCGTTTCAAGCGTTTGAAGATTTTTTTCCATCAAGGTGAAATACGTTTCTTCGTTGTCGATGTTTTCTTGGGTCAGTACACCTAAATTGTGCATTTCCACAGCTTCTGCTCCTACTTCTTTTTTAATGACTTCCGTCAGATTGGAAGAAACATTCTGCTCAAAAACGATGTGTTGAATCTTTTTCTCTTTTGCCATGTCGACAATTTCCGTCAATTCCTTCTGTGAAGGTTCGTCTTGGCTGTTCAAACCGGCAACTGCAATCTGTTCAAATCCGTATGGCTCGGAAATGTAGCCGAATGCCGAATGCGAAACGAAGAAGGTCTTGTTGTTGACGCGTTCAGACAATGCAACAAACGATTCGTCAAGCTCTTCCAATTCCGTAACCAATGTGTCGTAATTGTTTTCGTAGTCTTCTGCATGGTCCGGGTCTTGTTCAACCAATGATTCTTTGATCGATTCCGCCAATCTTTGGCTCAAGACAGGGGACATCCAAACATGTGGGTCGGTTGCGCCATGATCATGGCCTTCGTGTCCATCTTCTTCTGCCGCTGCTTCATCCTCATGTGCATCTTCTTCATGCCCGTCTTCTTCGTGAGTGTCTTCTGCATGGGCGTCTTCTTCATGTCCATCTTCTTCATGCGGAGCAGCGGCAGCCTCCAATTCCTCATCGGAAATAGCATCAGAAGCTGCTACGAATTGGACCTTTTCATTTTTCAATGTATCTTTCGCTTTGCCGATAAAGCCTTCCAAGCCAAGCCCAACATAGAACATCAAGTCAGCTTCTGCCAATTTGATCATATCCTGCTGCGTTGGTTCGAAACTGTGTTCGTTCGCTCCGGCTGGGTAGACCGATTTTACTTCGACGTGCTCAGCGCCGATCCGTTCGGTAAAATATGTGAGCGGATAAACAGTTGTATAAATCTGGACTTTCGATTCGTCTGCCTGTCCGTTTTGTGTTTGTTCATCGCCGGAAGGAGTCCCGCAAGCTGCTAATAATAAAGCCGATGATAAGATTGCCAATAATTTTTTCATAATTTATCCTCCAAAATGTAATGATTACGTTTTAACTACTTATCGAATAATACAGCATATCTTTTTAAAACACAAGAAAAACCACCAATCATTTTTTTGGTGGCCATTCTTCTGGTACAAAATCGATGCCGCCTTTATGGAACGGGTGGCAGCTTAAAATTCGGCGGACGGCGAGATAGCCGCCTTTCCATGCGCCATGCTTCTCAACGGCTTCAATTCCGTAATGGGAGCACGTCGGATAAAAACGGCAGCTTGGCGGCGACAAAGGGGAGATGAACCGCTGGTAAAAGCGGAAAAACTTTAATAGGAATGTCTTCAATTTGATTCATCTTCTTTCAGGGTAAGGGTCTGTATGTTTATTGTAAGCAGGGCAGAGGTATAAATAAAGTATAAGAGCTTATTAAAATTTAAGGAGAGTGGGCAGTATGTCTAAAGAGATAAACCAGGAAATGAATGTACAGGTGGCAACATGGTCGGTCCTGTATACGAAATTACATAATTTTCATTGGTATGTGAAAGGCCCGTCATTTTTCACGCTGCACGTGAAGTTCGAGGAATTATACAACGAAGCGACATTGCATATGGATGAAATCGCGGAACGCTTATTGGCGCTTGGCGGCAAACCGGTTGCGACAATGAAAGAACAATTGGATCTGTCGGTCGTAAAAGAAGCGACATCAAAGGAAACGGCTGAACAAATGGTCGATACAGTCGTGAAAGATTATAATAAAGTCATGAAATCCCTGAAAAAAGGAATGGAATTGGCTGCTGAAGACGGCGACGACATGACCGAAGATATGTTCAACGCCATCCATCAAAATCTTGAAAAGCATTCTTGGATGTTATCTGCTTTTCTTGGCGAAAAGAAGTAAAATAGAATGACTGGAGCGTGTGCTGAACGTCAGTGCACGCTTTTTCTTTTTGAGCCAAGGAGTGAGTGGATGAAATACATAGACTTGAACGGCATCGAATGCGAGCTTTCATTTGAAAAAGGATCATTTCCTGCGCCTTGCAGGCACGTATTGGTTGTTTGCAAATTCGGCGGACAATGGGTGCTGACGAAGCATAAAGAAAGAGGGCTTGAGTTCCCGGGAGGCAAAGCGGAGCCCGGCGAAAGTTTACAACAGGCGGCAATAAGGGAAGTATACGAGGAAACGGGTACTGTTGTTGCGGAACTGGAATGGTTCGCGGAATATCGGGTCAACACGGAGCAGCCTTTCTGCAAGACGGTCTTTATAGCGAAAGCCTTGCGGGTCGAAGAAATCAGCTTGATGGAAACCACAGGCATCGTGCTGAAAGGCAAGTTGGAACCGGATAACAGCTATAGTTTTTTGATGAGGGACGACGGCATGAAAGCAATTATGAAGAAGGTGGAGCATCTTGGAAAATGGAGCGATTAAATCGAAAAAAATATATCCGTCGCCGAATCCGCATGTGCGGCTGACGGAAATCAGCTATTGGTCAGACGGCTTGCTTGTTAAAGGTCTGCTGGCGGAACCGAAAAAAAAAGGCGATTATAGCGGCATCCTTTACCTGCGCGGAGGCATCCAGTCCATCGGCATGGTACGGCCGGCGCGCATTGCACAATTCGCCGCGCAGGGATTTGTCGTGTTTGCACCGTATTACCGTGGAAACCGGGGCGGGCAAGGGCGCGACGAATTTGCCGGCGCGGATCGCTGGGACGCGGTTTATGCGGTGGATGTACTGAAGCAATTTTGCACAGAGGCAGTCCATGTCCTGGCCTTCTCGCGCGGAGGGATCATGGCGCTGTGGACAGCTGTTCTCCGGCAGGACATCACATCCGTAGTCACCTGGGCAGGCGTCACAGATACCGTTTTGACGTATAAAGAACGGCCAGACATGCGGCGGATGATGAAGCGGCTATACGGGGGCACACCGAATACGGCATTGGCGGCGTACGAGGAAAGAAATCCGTTGATGCGCTTGAACGAGGCGCAAGCACCGTTTCTGATCATCCATGGGCTGAAAGATGAAAACGTGTTCCCAGCACAGGCATTTTTGTTGGAAGAGGCATTGATCCTAAACAGCCAAAAGCACGAAACCTGGTATTTTCCGGAATACACACATTTCTTCCCGCCAGCCGTGAACCGCAAAACGGCAAGGGCGTTGACCGAATGGATGAAGCGCCAGGAGTTGGATAAATAAAATCGCAAGTTAAAAAAGGCGAAAAAAAGAAGCTATCCGCGATGGATAGCTTCTTTTTGCTTGTTAGTTTTTAATCGGTCCGCCTTGTTCACTGATGTCAGTGGAGACAGTGCCAAACTTTTTGAAGTTCGCTTCGAATTCTTGTGCAAGCTCTTTTGCTTTCTGATCGTAAGCCGCTTTGTCAGCCCATGCATTGCGCGGGTTCAATACTTCAGTCGGAACACCTGGCACTTCTTTCGGAATTTGCAAGCCGAATACAGCTTCCTGTTCCGTTTCGATGTTGTGGAGTTCGCCTTTGATCGCTGCGCGTACCATTGTGCGTGTGTAAGACAATTTCATACGGCTACCGACGCCGTATACGCCGCCAGTCCAGCCCGTGTTCACTAAGAACACTTCAGATCCATGCTCATCGATTTTGTCGCCAAGCATTTCAGCATAGACAGTCGCGTGCAATGGAAGGAACGGTGACCCGAAGCACGTAGAGAATGTCGCTTCCGGAGAAGTGACGCCGCGCTCAGTGCCTGCAAGCTTTGAAGTGTAGCCGCTTAGGAAGTGGTACATCGCCTGCTCTTTTGTCAATTTGCTGATTGGAGGCAATACGCCGAAAGCGTCCGCAGTCAAAAAGACGATCGTTTTCGGATGTCCTGCCACTGAAGGGAAGACGATGTTTTTGATTGCATGAATCGGATATGCTGCACGTGTGTTTTCTGTTAATGAACCATCAGCGTAATCCGGGATGCGTGTTTCTTCATCCACTACTACGTTTTCAAGTACAGAACCGAACGTGATTGCGTCATAAATTTGCGGCTCGTGTTCGCGCGTCAAGTTGATCGTTTTCGCATAGCATCCGCCTTCGATGTTGAAGACGCCGTTATCGGACCAGCCATGCTCGTCGTCGCCGATCAATTTGCGGTTTTCGTCTGCAGATAGCGTTGTTTTGCCTGTTCCGGACAAACCGAAGAACAATGTAACATCGCCTTCTTCACCGACATTCGCTGAGCAATGCATAGGAAGGATGCCTTGTTCAGGAAGCAAGTAGTTCATGATCGAGAAGATCGCTTTTTTCATTTCACCGGCATATTCAGTTCCGCCGATCAAGATGATTTTTTGCTCCATCGATACGATGATGAAGGTTTCAGAATCCGTGCCATCCACAGCAGGATCTGCGTGGAAAGTCGGTGCATAGACAACAGTGAATTGCGCTTCGTGGCTTGCCAATTCCTCTTTTGTCGGACGGATGAACAATTGATGGGCGAATAGGTTATGCCAAGCGTATTCGTTGATGGTCTGAATGGCTAGGCGTGATTCAGGATCAGCGCCGGCATAGCCTTTGAATACGTACAGCTCATCTTTTTGCTTCATGTGGTCCAGCACTTTAGCGTACAGGTTTTCGAAAACTTCAGATGAAATCGGGCGGTTTACAGAACCCCAGTCAATTTTATCTTTAGAAATAGGCTCATCTACGATATATTTATCTTTAGGGGAGCGGCCAGTGTATTTGCCGGTTTCAGCTTTTACTGCGCCATCTTTCGTTAAAACAGCTTCTCCACGGGATGTGGCTGCTTCGATTAATTGTGGAACTGATAATTGCACGCGTATATTTTGGCCATTTAAAAGATCCTTTAAATTGCTTGAGAAGTTTACTGGATTCATTTATATGTACCTTCCTTTTCGGTTATTCCCATAGCCATGGGGAGCTTGTATATTTCGTAGATTAGTATAACACATTATAGTCATTAGTCTATACTAATAACCCAAAGACATGAAAAAGTAACATTTATTTGGCATTAATCGGTTCACCGTGTGGATCAATAAAATTTTGCCCTGCTATTTAGCTAAAAACGTTGACATCACTATGTACATTCCGTATGATGAAAAATTGTACGGATACTCTTATTCCGAGCTGGTGGAGGGGACAG
>NZ_RQII01000037.1 GCF_004761975.1 Planococcus koreensis
ATATCATACGAAGGCATGAAGAAACTGCACGTGAGAAGTACAAATCTCAATGGTCGCGTCTTGAAGCGGTTGTCGGTTCACCAAACGTTTAAAAAATGCTGGCGAAAGATATTGTCGAGCATTATGAAACAAAATCGCAATCCATGGCTGGTAAAAGCGATGATCGTTGCGATGAGCCGGAAGATCGCAGTGAATCTTTATGATGAAATCATTGCAATACGTCCGGGCTTTTATGCGTTCAGTAAAATACCTGATCCCGCTTCCATCGTTTAGCCAATTTCACAGCGGGTAGATAGGGATATGCGATTTTATTAAAAAACTCAAAAGAGGTGTTCATTTATGAAACACGATGTGACGGTAAAGAACAAATTGGGCCTGGGCACGGCGCCGCTTGGCAATATGTTCCGGGACGTTCCGGAAAAAGAAGCGATGGAAACGATCCAGACGGCGTGGGACGAAGGGATCCGGTATTTTGATACGGCGCCGTTTTATGGCGCTGGCTTGGCTGAGAGCCGGCTCGGTGAAATTTTGTCTTCGTACAAGCGCGATGATTATTTGCTGAGTTCGAAAGTCGGCCGGATCGTGCTGGACGAAAAAGAAGAAAAAGAAGGGCTGTTCGAATTCGGGCGCCAGAACAAAATCCAGACGGATTATACCGAAGCTGGCACGCTCAAATCAATTGAAGACAGCCTGAAGCGCCTGAAAACGGACCGCTTGGATATGGTCTATGTCCATGATGTATCGCCGGACTTTTTGGGCGATGAATGGATTACGAAATTCGATGAAGCGCGCAATGGGGCGTTCAAAGTATTGGACCGCCTGCGGGATGAAGGCGTGATCAAAGCGTGGGGGCTTGGCGTCAATACGACAACGCCGATTGAAATCGCGCTTGAACTCGAGCACGCACATCCGGATTTGAGCTTGTCTGCGACGCAATACACGCTGCTTCAGCACGAACGCGCGCTGGAACGCATGATGCCGCTGGCTGAGGAAAAAGGCGGCGGGCTGGTGATCGGTTCGGCGTTCAACTCGGGCGCTTTGTTGGGCGGAGACTTTTTCGATTACAAGGAAATCACGCCAGAAATCAAACGAAAAGTCGAGCAGTTTACGCATGTTGCGCGCAATCACGGCGTGAACTTGAAAGATGCCGCGCTCCAGTTTTCAAGCGCGCATCCTGCCGTGAAAGCCGTTGTGACGGGTTCGACACGGCCTGACCGCATCAAGGAAGATCTGCAGGCGATGACCGCTAATATTCCGGCTGCTTTTTGGCAAGAACTAATCGAGATGGGGCTTGTTTCTCCCAAAGCCATTTTGCCGGGGAAATAAAAGGTGAAACGAAATAAAGACGAGAAAAGGTTCTGCTTTGATTAGCGGAACCTTTTTTGCATCCCCAAAAAGCAGCCTGTTTCGTTATAATGAAAGCAGAGGACAACAGGTTTTATTGTGAAAATCAAAAGCGGCTAGGAGGACAACAAATGAAATCGTACATCATCCGAATTGAACTGGAACATTCCGATCCGCTCATTTGGCGGCAAGTGATCATGCCGGCAGGGGCGACTTTCAATATGCTGCACGACATCATCCAGCAAGTGACGAATTTTCAAAGCGGCTATCCGTATGACGCGTATCATTTGTTTGAATTCGATTTGGCGAAAGACAATATTCGGGTGACGAACGACGAGGAAGCCTATCTGGAGCATCAGCATTTCAAAAAGAATCGGAAAGAATTCGCGGAGCGGTTGAAGAACATGGAGCTAAAATACAAGAAGTATGAACTAGCCCATCAGGCTCGGCTTTCCCAAACCGTACGGAAACCGTCTGGCATTAAGATTGATGAGTTTCTGGAAAAGCACGGCGAGCTCTTATACCGCTACGATTTCGGAGACGGCTGGCAGTTCCGCATCAAACTTGAATCGATCGTCGAAGATTATTATTTCGGCTACCCGACGTTGTTGGACGGCGCCGAGACTGCGCCGCCGGAAGACGTGGGCGGCATCCCGGGCTTTTACGAATTCCTGAAAATCTACCGCGATCCCAAGCACCCCGAGCACAAGGAAATGAAAGTTTGGGGAGACAGCCAGTCCTTCAAAGAGTATGATCCGGAAAGGATCAACCGGCGGCTGAAAAATCGGCCGTATAAAAAGACCGAATGGAATAAAATCAATCATGAAAATTATCGGGTAATTGAAGATAAATACCGGAAAGGCTGATAGCTGCGGGCTTGAGAATGTCGCGGAGAAGAATTCCAAGCGATCCCCACCGCCTGAATAGCTTAATTTGCGTAAACGCCGCTCGAAGGAAATCCCTTTTCCTCTGAGCGGCTTTTTGCATGCGCAGAACTCCCAGCGCTTCTTATATTATGAATGTTAATAAAAGGTAAAATTTAAAATAAAAATGAAATAATTGTTAAAAATTAATACCAAATTAACAAAACAGTTATACAATAATAGAGGGCTTGAAAAGCCTTGGGAAAATCGAAAAGGGGTTGAAAGATGAGGAACACAGTACGGCTTTCATTGATTTTTGCACTTATCATTTCTTTTATGGCACCTGGGATTGAAACAGGGCAAACAGCACATGCAGCAACGACGAGCACGATAGCAATCAATGAAATCGCCTGGATGGGTACAAGCTACAGCTACAATAGCGAATGGATTGAATTACATAATACGACGAATTCAGCGGTGGATGTGAGCGGCTGGACGCTGAGCGCCGTCGACAACAGCCCTGCAATCAGCCTCTCCGGCACCATTGCGGCAGGCGGTTATTATTTATTGGAAAGAACCAGTGACAGCTCCGTCCCGGGCATTGCTGCCGACCTGATTTATACAGGCTCTCTGGAAAATAGTGATGAGGCTCTTGAACTGAGAGATTCTTCAGGTGCCTTGATTGACAGCGCAGACGCCTGGTATGCAGGAGATAACACAGCAAAAACATCAATGGAACGGGTCGATCCGCTTGTGGCCGGTACGGAAGCTACTAACTGGGTTGATTCTGCAAAAACCTACGATGGCGGAAACGGCACGCCGCGTGCAGTTAACTCAAAAGTGAAAGGCTGTACCGATAAAACGGAACAATTGAATAACGTTTCGGAAGCGGAAGGCGCAATTAATGTGTACTTTAATAAATGTGCCGATACTACATACGCAAGTTCAGGAAACGCAGCAAACTATAACGTGAATCTGGAAACGCGGCTCATCAACCGCTTGAATCAGGCGACGACAAGCATCGATTTTGCAACGTACGAAATCAATCTGCCGGGCATTGTGGATGCGTTGATCGCAAAAGCGGCTGAAGGCATTGATGTGCGTGTCATCGCGGATGCCAAAGATGCAACCGATCCGAATTATGTGGAGCGCTTCAAAACGATGCGGCTGCAAGTGGAAAAAATGGTAAGGGGACAGGACGGCAAAGTTGGGACAGCGGATGATATTTATGTATTCTCTGATTCTCCGATGTTTGCGGTAGAAGACAGTGCCGCAAGAGCGGACTTCGGCTTGCCTGCCACACCGGAAGATTTCCCGCTCCAAACCGTAGCAGTGGGAAGTGGTGACGTATCCGGCCATTTGTTTGTGGAAGCTGAAGAAAAAAGCGCAGATGCCTATTACAGCCCCGGTACACAAATGCACAATAAATTTGCCATCATTGATGACCGCTGGGTATTTACAGGAAGCTGGAACTTTACCGTAACCGGCTTGTACGGCACGGAAAGCAATATGGAACAAGGCATTTTAGACGGCAACCAGCAGCATGTCGTCGAAGTCAATTGGCCGGCAATGGCTGACGTCTTCGAAGTTGAATTCAATGAAATGTGGGGCAGCGCTGCATTGGCGCCAGACATAGCCGCTGCGAACTTCAACACCCGGAAAATTGATAATACGACACATCAAGTCGACGTGAACGGAAAAATCATTGAAATTTACTTTTCGGCAGGTGACGATGCCGTCGGAAAAATGAGAGAGCTTGTAAAAACGTCAGCTGACGTCAATGCATACTTCACCATTTTTGCCTGGAGCGATCAAGGACTCGTTGATGAGTTGAAAAATTTATGGGAAGGGTCATACAATGACCTCGAAGGCACGTTGACGGGCTTTGACATCAAAGGCGTATTCGATCAAAGCTTCTGGAATCAATGGTGGTCTGCAAGTGTGGACATGACAGGCCGCACCGCTTCACAGGTCAGCGTCGACAACCCGAATACCCGCTGGGCGAACCCGGCACCTGTTTACCAGGCCAATGAGTCCCGCAAACTCCACAGCAAAACGATGTTGATCGATGCTGACACAAACAGTGATCCGACGGTCATTGTAGGATCCACGAACTGGAGCAATAACGGCAACAACATCAATGACGAAAACCTGCTGTTTATCCATGACGCAGCCATCACCAATCAATTCTTGCAAGAATTCAATGTCAGATATACGCAGGCTGGCGGAACAGTAAACTAGAAGGCCGAGTACCGCATCTCTAAAAAAATTCCACAGAATTAGAAGCATGCCATACATTTTATCCGAACTGCATTGCCGTCCAAAGGGAATCAACTTTCCTTTGGGTGGCATTTTTTAATTCATGTTTATCAATTGTTTGAGTTGCTCCCAAAGAGCAGAACTCATAGAAAGGGTTCTCTCATGTCTTAAGTGGTCTATTGTTCTAAAACGTGGCCCAGGTATCCTTTTTAATGGCTATAATCACGGCTGCTGGCTTGCCTGTCCTTGGGTGGTTTCATATAGAAGAACAGCCATCCGAAAGCACTGACAAACATGATTCTTTGCAAAAGCCCCATGATTTCCGGGAAGGCCATCATAGCAATGGATATAATGATTGAAGCAAATGCCATTATAATCGCAGCACTTCTCTGAAATCCATGGCTCATGATTCCATGGCCAATCGCCAGCATCGTGAAACTGAAACCAGTCGTGTCGGCAAAGATCGAATGCATCAAATCCTGCAATGGGTCTGCCTGAACAGATTCAACTAAAGGTGCATGTTGAAACAAGCCCGTTAATAGGAGGCTGATTCCGAAAAAGGCCCCAACAATCTGATGATACCTGATCTTGCTGTAATAGGTGATCCAAATCGACATCGTTCCAAGGGCGATAAAAACCATATTCATCATCCATGAATGTGGAGACCCTTGTGCCCCCAAATGGCTCGTGGTATTGCGCAAAATAGAGTAGCCTTCAAAACTGAAAAATGCCAAACCAGTTGATACCACTATAAACAGAACAAAGATGGACAAAGAGATTCTGGTGTTTCGATCCATTATTAAACACTCCCTGATAGATGATTGTATTCATGGCTGTCTGATGAAAATCACACCCGAACGAAAGAAAAGAAGCTCATAAATTCAAAAACCGCGGCCAGAAATTTTCCGGCCGCGGTTTTAGTTTATTTCGTATTCGTGAATCCGCCGTCAATGCGGACTGTTTCACCATTGATGTAATCGGCTTTAGTCAGCAAGAACGCTACCAGTTCTGCGACTTCCTCCGGCTTACCGAGGCGTTTCTGCGGAATTCCCGCTTCAGCGCTTGCTTTCATATCCGGATTGTCTTCGAAGAAGGTTTTGACCATCGGAGTTTCTGTCGGTCCCGGTGCAATGGCATTGACGCGAAGGCCATCCTTGGCGTATTCCGCAACCAGGCTCTTCGTCATGCCGACGATGCCGTGTTTGGTGGCGCCGTATGTGACGACCGAAGCCTGGCCGATGACCCCGGCGCTCGAAGCGGTATTGACGATTGAACCGCCGCCATTTTTCAGCATTGCTTCTGCCACATAGCGCAAGCCATAGAGCGCGCCAAGCAAGTTGATGCCGACAATCAGGTCGATTTCCTTGATATCCGTTTCCAGGAAATTCTTGCCGCTGCCGGAAATGCCGGCGTTGTTAAAGAAATAGTCGACCGCACCGAAATGTTCAAGCGTTTTATCGACGTAGTTTTTCACTTCTTCCGCCTTCGAGACATCGGCTTTGATGAAGATAGCATCGACGCCTTTTGCTTTCAACTGCTCAACGGTTTCATTGCCGCCTTTTTCGCTGACATCGACAACCGCGATGTTGATGCCTTCATCTGCCAGGAGCAGCGCTGCTGATTGCCCCAACCCGCTTCCGCCGCCTGTAATGATTGCTGTTTTACTCATATGATTTTCCTCCTCTGATTTAGGTGCTTCGAGATAAAGATGCTTTCTTTAGTCGTTTCCCGTAAATGGATGGGGTTAATCAGGAAGATAGTAATTGCTCTGACTATCAAAATTATTAATACAGGTGGAAAGATAGGTTGAATATAAATAGTTGGTTTTTAAAAAAAGCTTTATATCATAAAAATATTTTGCATAATACTTCATTGATTATAAGGAGTATTTTTAATACTATAAGTTGTATTTGAATTGAGAAGAAAATACAAAATATCAATAGACAGGAATTTTCATTTTCGAATAAACGCTACAATTTTGTTATATAATATTACTGAATTCATAATGTTTCGATAGTATAATGATTGAACTTATTAAATGAGACTTTGATTCTTAAATAGTAATAATATATTTTTAAAATGGTATAATTTGGATTGTAGTGAATCGGAATTTGAGGTGATTTAAACAATGGAAATTGAAAGAGAAATGATACAACTCCAAAAGGAATATGACGAGATGCCATTTGAATTTAAATTACAAATGAAGTTTTTAAAATACAAAGAAATTCTAAATGTTATTGATTCGAAAAAAAATGAAGACGAAGTTGCATCAATATCTCAAAAAGAGTTAGCAACTTTAAAAAAATAGTCAAACTAATATATCTTTTAGAATTGGTCAACTTGTCGAGCATGGAGCGCTTGAAAAAATGGCTCCTGGAAATATCGATTATTGCATAATGATTTTCAACATACTCCGTATGAATCGACATTACGTGTTTACTGCTTATTCGAACAGCGCCCAGATTTATACCGAGATTATAAGAAGCAAGGTGAGATTTTAAATATTAGTTTTAAACAAATACAACAAGCTTGGGCTTTTTTAATGGCAGATCCTAAAATATTTTTCAAAAGATTGAGATAAATAAATCCCGAAATCACTCTGTAAAATATTTATTATTTGGAATTTGGATTTTGACCGAACAATTTAACTACTACCCCTTAATATTGAAACACTAAGAGATTTATAGTTTTAAGTGCTATATCGCTCTTTTCATGTTTCTACCTTATTTTTTCTTAAAAGTAGTAGTAAGTTCACTCTCAAATTTTTATAAATAGTGGAGGTGTTAAGGATGATAAATATTAATGAGACCAAACTTCGTGAAGAATATGCTAGGCAAGTTTTACTAAGTGTATATCCTGAAAAATATTTAGCGGCTTCGATAGTAGATAGACCTGATATCCAAAATAAAATAGAAAGTATTGGTGTTGAAGTTACAGGTACAATGAAACAAAGATTAAGATATGGTTTGGCACAATTTTCAAGTTTATATGGAAAACCTATTTCTAGTATTACTACGAAAAAGAAACGCCAACTTGATAAACATAAAGTTAAAGTAAAGGCTAATGAACAAGGGTATATCAAATTTATTATACCCGCAGCTGTTTGGGGATCAGGAAATGATATAAAGGAAGCCTATAAAAATAAATTGATAAAGCTCAATAGTGGTAAATTTAGTATTTTTGAAGAAAATAATCTGTTTCTTTTTGCAGAATTCGAAGAAGAAAAAGAAGTTCAAGAGTTAATCAATTTTGTTAAAGAGACAAAGGTAACTAAATACAAATTTGAATATATTTTTCTCTATACCTTCAATGAACTTTACTCAATAACAACTAAAAATTTTACCTATGACTTGTTGGAGATAACTGAAGATCAGAAGAAAGTATTCAAAGAAGCAGCAATAAAAGCGGCGAATGTAAATTTAATATAGTGCTTTAAGAATTTTATACATTTACGCAAGGAGGCCACTCATGAACATAGGAATCATCGGAACAGGCAACATCGCCACATATTTGCTGGAACAGATAAACGTGAATCACTTAGCCAAGGGAAAAATCACAGCCGTTTTCGGGCGCAACCAAGAAGTGGGCCAGCGTTTGAGTGAACAGTTCCAAGTCGATTTCCACACGGACATCCAAGCATTCTTGGAAACGCCGCTCGATATCGTCGTAGAGGCAGCGACAGTGGAAGCGGCTGGCCTCTACGTGAAAGATGTGGTCACACATCAGAAAGATCTCGTCGTCAGCAGCATAGGAGTTTTCAAAGATGTCGTTTTTTTGGATGAAGTCAAAGCTTTGGCGGGATCCAACCGCACGCACATTTTCTTGCCTTCCGGTGCGATTGGCGGACTCGACGTCTTGCAGTCGGCGAAAGCGGCGGGCGGCTTAGAGCGTGTGCAGATCACGACACGGAAATCGCCTCAATCGCTCGGGATTGAGGCGGACGAGGAAAAGGTGATCTTCGAAGGCTCAGCATTTGAAGCCGTCGAAAATTTCCCGAAGAACGTCAATGTGGCTTTGGTGCTCGCGATTGCGGGGATTGGAGTCGAGAAAACAAAGGTGCGCGTCATCGTCGATCCAGCGATCGAGCGGAATACTCACACCATCGAAGCGGAAGGGGATTTCGGCAGGATGCAGCTGCAAGTCGAAAACAAGCCGATGCCGAATAACCCAAAGACGAGCCTGCTCGCTGCCTTGAGCATCCTCGCTGTGCTGCAGAACAAAGACCGCGCGCTGCGGATCGGCAATTGAATAACTACAAAAATAACCGCCTTTCCGTTTTTCGGAAGGGCGGTTTTTTCATTACCGGTATTGGTTTTTGACTAACTCGAGCAGTCCGGTTTTATTCAAATACGGCTCTGGCGCAAGGAACGTCACGGTGACGACGCCCGGATGGCGGCCGATTTCGATGGCACCGGTGATGGTGGCGCGGTTCATGATTTCCGGCACCGATGCGCCGAAAAAGTCAGCGGCGCGCTGCAGGCCGTTTTCTGTGGCGTCGTTCAAGTTCGGACCGGAGCCGATAAAGGATACCGGATACGATTCTTCGATCTTGGCAACGTTCCAGTTATCGGCGATTTGCTGCGCCGATTGGCGTTCTTCTGCGGTGAATGGCTTCGCTGTGTAGGGCAGGTCTTCGACATTCGGCAACAAGATCGGCCCTTGGATGTTCAAGCCCTTCAAGACCTGGACCTGAAGGTGAGCAATGCCGGAAACGTCGGTCGTGTGGCCGGCGATTTCGCCGTCGCCTTGCATGGCGTGCATGTCGCCAAGGTAAATGCCGCCGCCCGGAACTTTCACCGGACAGATTAAGATGGCGCCGGTGCGCACGCGGTTGACGTCCAAATGGCCGTCCGTGCGGTGTGTTTCCAATTCTTCCTGTGTGCTTGTGTAATCATGCGGTGCGCCGACAAGGAATGAACCGAAATCGCCGGCGTTATGGGAATCCGGCGTTGGCCGCGATGGCGTCGTGCCAAGCTGGCCGAGGAACGGGCGCATGCGGGCCATGGTGCCGACCAAATCATGCGGCGCAAACGTCACGACCGGATTTTGGACAGATGCTTCCGGCGTGTTCATGTAAAAGCGCCCGGCTTCTGCAATCGTTTCGGCTGCTCCTTGCGGCAAAGTCAGGCCGACATCTCCTTTTTCGCCGAAAAACATCGTGTATCCATTGGTGAAGATAAATGGGGTGGCGTCCGCTCCGCAGTTTTTGCAGCGGATCGCTTCAGGGCCGATGCCTTTGATGACGGTTTCCGGATTCTTCGTGCCGCATTGCGGACATTTCGCTGCGACAAAGCCATCGCCATCGCATCGATCTGTGAGCATTTGGTCATTGCCGGAAGCTGTCGCTTGGGAAGTGACTGTGATTGACTGGATACGGATCGCGATAGCATCGCCCGGTTCTGCGCCTTCGACGTAAACCGGCTTGGTCACTTCATGGCCGCCTTTGATGCTCGGCGTAATCATCGGCCCCCAACAGCCCGGTGCGGTGTTGGCGATAATCGAGCCGCCGTCTTTCACCGGCCCCAGCATTTCTTTGTTCGGGTCCAAAATGCCATCGACGAAATGATTGACGAATAAGGTTTCAACTGCCGTTTTGTTCACGTTATTCCTCCTAAATTTTTATTTGTCAGACTAATCAAATTATATCGCTTGCAGAAGCCATTCACAATTGTCTGGCTCTACGCGTGGCATCAAAGTATTTAGTAGGTCGAAATATTTAGTTGGCTCTGTATCTATTGATATAAGAAAAATCAGTAAAAATAATCCAAATTATTACTTAAGAACTGAATATTCTAAAAATATTTACTATTATTTCTTTTATTGCTAAGCTGTTTTTGGGTATATAAAAATCTTATCGAGGAGTGGATATTTTGAAGAGAAGATGGGCGAGTACAGTCGGAGTTTTGGGTTTGTGCACCGCGTTGGCAATGCCGGTTTATGCAGTCGAAAACAATACGAAAACGGCGGAGCATCATCATGACAATGCCATTTCCGGATTTATCGATTACCAGGAGCTGCAGAAAAGCTTGAAGCAAATCGAAGCCAACAGCAAAGGCGTTGTGCAAGTGGATGTAGCCGGGCAATCGCATGAAGGCTTGGATATCTACACCGCGAGAGTGGGCACCGGGGACAAGGTCCTGCTGGTGCAAAGTGAAATCCATGGCAATGAAAAAACAGGAACCGTCGCGATTTTGAATTTATTGAAGACTTTATCCAATAACTCGAAAGCGTCGCAGCAGATCCGCGAAGAAGTGACGGTCGTCTTCATGCCGATGATGAACCCGGATGCGTCGGAAGCGGACAAGCGCCGCAACAGCCTGACGTGGAGCGAAGTGGTGGAAAGCTACCCGCAATTATCGGGCGCCACGCCTTCTTGGAACTACCTGGACCGCGGCATCAGCCAAAGCTACGATTACGGCGCGAATCCTGGATTTGACGTAAACCGCGACTTCAATCCGGATCTGGATTATGTGCCGGAAGCGCAGGACTTCCCGGGAGCATCCGATGAGCCAGGCTGGTTCATCACACCGGAAGCGCAAACTTCCCGCGACGTCTATAAATCCTTGCAGGATGAGTTCGGCACTGTCGATGTCTTCGTCGACTTGCATCACCAAGGCTTGTACTATGTCGATGGCACGAACGATCCGGTGACCTTGTCATTGTCAGCGCAATTCGTTCCGGACCCAAGCACGCCTGAAGGAGCGGATTACGCGGAGTACGCAGATAACTATAACTACGATTTCTCGCGCCAGTTGAATTTATTGGCATACAATGAACTTCAGTCGTACGGCGAATCGAAATTCACCAACATCTCGCTGTATTCGCAAGGGCTCGACCTTCCTGGGACAGCACTTGGCAGCTACGCGTTGAACGGCAGCGGCACGGTCCTGTTTGAAGTAAGAGGGCAGACGCAGAGCCTCGGGCAAAAAGAAAAAGGGCAATTGGTCAAATCGGTTGAACGCGGACTTTCCGGAATCATCGAAGGCGTCTCTGACGGTTCGGTCGAAGAATTAAATCCGGAAGCGTACGAGGACATCCCGCTTACAGCTTACCGCCCGGCGTTTTGATGAAGTGTTGGTAGAACCGCTTCGGGCGAAATCTATCGACGCTTATGTGATGGCGCAAGTAACTGTTTAGTTGCCGCAAGTGACCACAGAATGCTGCAAGTAAATTCGATATGACGCAAGTGAACCTTCTTTCAAGAGGCAAGCGTTGCGAAATATATAGAAGAAAAACAGCACAAAGCGGATTGCATCCCCCTGCAATCCGCTTTGTGCTGTTTTATGCATTTTTCTTGCTGTCGATTTCCGTGTCCAAGTTTTGCTTCATGTAATCCTTGCCCCATTCGTACATCGAGTCCAGAATCGGGATCAGGCTACGGCCTTGGTCGGTCAGCGAGTATTCCACTTTCGGCGGGACGACCGGATAGACTTCGCGGTGCACGATCAAATGCTCTTCGAGTTCGCGCAATTGCGTCACGAGCATGCGCTGGGTGATGCCCGGCATGAGGTTTTTCA
This sequence comes from Planococcus koreensis, assembly GCF_004761975.1. GTDB lineage: Bacteria > Bacillota > Bacilli > Bacillales_A > Planococcaceae > Planococcus > Planococcus koreensis. The sequence continues at coordinate 11,984 of NZ_RQII01000037.1, forward strand.
ATTCGCCGAAGCGTTTGGTGCCTTCTTTGCCCAAATGCCACAAAATCAGCATTTTCCACTTGCCGCCGATGATCGAAAGCGTCAGTTCTTTTTCACAATTAAAGCTTTTTTCTCCCAGATTGGGCATGTTCTTCGCTTCCTTCCTGCGGTTCGAGAATGAATTTATCAATCGCGTGGCGCACACCTTCGTCGTTATTGGACAGTGAGGTGTAATCCGCTATGTCTTTCACTGCCTGAACGGCGTTGCCCATGGCGATGCCGAAACCGGCCTGTTTCAGCAATTCGGAGTCGTTGTGGTTATCGCCGATGCCGATGATTTCCGAGCGGTCGATGCCGAGCGCATTCGCCAAAAATAACAACGCGCTGCCTTTATTTGCCTCGGGATGGGTCACTTCGAGGTAGTTCTTTTTGGATTTCGCAATATAAGCGGATTCGCCGAACAATGCCTCCAATTCCTGCTGCAGGGGATCGAGCACATGCGGTTCGTCGATAAACAGCAGTTTCGTAAAGCCATTTTGCGCGAGCCCGATCAAGTCCGGTTCTACGGCATAAGGTACTTGGACGGCTTCGGCGTAAGCAACGAGCTTGTCCGTTTCCGCAGCGCCGTACAAAATGTCGTCCTGGTAGACTTGCAGGTGGATGTCTCGTTCGAAGGCAAGCTCGACCAGCTTTTGCGAGATGGAAGAGGATACAGCGCGTTCATATAAGACGTCCGCTGCACCAACGGATTTGATCATCGCTCCTTGGTAAGTGATGAGCGGGGCATCGATCCCCACTTGCTGGGCGATGAGCTTGGCGGAAGAAAACATCCGTCCGGTCGCAATCGTCACGACCGTGCCCATTTCAATCGCTTGCTGGATAGCGGTTATCGTATTCGGGGAAATTGTCAGCTCGTCTGTCAGCAGCGTGCCGTCGAGGTCGATCGCAATCATTTTATACATAGGGTTCGCTCCTTGAATTTCTTTTTATGGATCTTAGCAATACACTCACTTTTGCACGTCAGGCATCCGGCTGTCCAGTGAAGCGGACTGAAATCCCCGCAAAATAAAATAAGCCGGGGCCTCTATCAAAGCAGACTCCGGCTTATTCGCTTTTATTCTAAATTGGCGTGCCTGCCGTACATCTTGTCGGACTCCAGCCCTTTGTTCTCCATAAAGCGAAGAATCAACGCATCGTAGAAAACGAGCAGCGATTGCTCGAACAGCGAGCCCATCGGCTGGATGGACTTGCCGCTTTTGCCGTCCGCTTTCGCTTGTGCAGGGATGGTGATGGCGATGTCAGCGAGCCCGCCAATCGTCGATTCCGGATTGGTGGTAATGGCCGCGACCGTCGCACCGATCGACTTCGCTTTCTGCGTCATTGCGGCCAGGCTTTGGGTTTCGCCGGAACCGGAGCCGACAATGAACAGATCGTCCGCTTCCAAATTCGGCGTCACCGTTTCGCCCACCACATACGCATCAAGCCCCATGTGCATCATGCGCATGACGAAAGATTTGGCCATGAAGCCCGAGCGGCCGCCGCCTGCGACAAAGATTTTCTTTGCCTGCAGCATGTCAGCCGCCAGCTTTTCGGCTTCCCGGTCATCGATGAGCGAGAGCGTCCGTTGGAGTTCAGCCAGTATTTCTTCTGTGAAAGCTGTGGTGTTCATGTTAGACAGTTACGCTTTCTTTCATCATCTCTTGAATTTTCTTCGCTTCTGCGCCTTTGTCATCTTTGCTCGTGATGCCGCCGCCGACGATGATCAAGTCAGGCTGTGCTTTGATGACTTCTGGCAATGTTTCCAATTTGATGCCGCCCGCAATCGCGACGCGTGCGTTTTTCACGACGCTTTTAATAGTACGCAAGTCTTCGAATGAGTCTTTGCCTTCTGCCTGCAAATCGTAGCCTGTGTGGACGCAGATGTAATCAGCGCCAAGCTGGTCAAGTTCTGCAGCACGCGTCTTGATGTCTTTGACCGCAATCATGTCGACCAGGATTTTCTTGCCTTGTTTTTTCGCTTCTTCGACTGCGCCTTTGATCGACGAATCTTCTGCTTGTGCAAGGATCGTAATGATGTCCGCGCCTGCAGCTGAAGCATTCGATACTTCATAAGCGGCAGCATCCATGATTTTCACGTCTGCCAAAACTTCCAGGTTCGGGAAAGCTTCTTTGATCGCCGTAACAGCTTTCAATCCTTCTTTGTTGATGACCGGCGTGCCGATTTCAACGATATCAATAAATGCCTCTACTTCTTTCACCAATTCGATGGCTTGTGGAATGTCTACTAAGTCTAAAGCTAATTGTAATTTCATATATGTGTATCTCCTCGTATTCTTATTTTGGCTCACGCTCAGTGTAAGCCCAAGCATCCCTTTTGTGAAGTACGCACTTTAAAATCACATACTGATAAAAAGTATACTATCAGTGTTCATGCGATTTGAATTTCGAATAGACGAAAGGCGCTTTTCATTTTATTAGCTTAATGTTTTTTGAAAAGCTCAAATCAATCATTTACAATAAAGAGAAAATGACTGGATGGAGTGAAGTGATGATTTACGAATTCAAGGTGCAGTTAAAAAACACGCAGCCGCCAGTATGGCGAACACTGCAAGTGGATAGCGGAATGACGTTTTTTGAATTTCATCAAGTTCTCCAAGCTGCTTTCGAGTGGGAAGACAGCCATTTGCATGTGTTCAACATTTTGAAAACGAATGGCAGGAAATCACAGTGGGTTGAAATTAGTCCGGATTACTCGGAATTCGGGTTTTCCAATGAAAATGCGCGGGATGAAGAAGACGAATTATTGAGCGATTGGTTTGTTGTTGAGAAAGATCACGGCCTTTACACATATGATTTTGGAGCAGATTGGGAACATGACATTGTGCTGCTGCAAATTCTTGCTCCGTCTGCGGACCTTGCCTATCCGCGTTGTGTGGAGGCTGCCGGATGGGCGCCGGAAGAAGACGGTATCGGGATGGAAATGGCAACAGAAGCCGTTTCGCCAAAAATCGTCGCAACGGAAGTGAATAATGCGTTAAAGCCATGGGTGCAGTCCGTTGAAGCCGATAATGGAGAAAACAATGTCTGGAAGCATTTATTGAACAAATCCAAAGAACTGAATGCATTAAAGCCGTGGGAAGTTATGGACGATGATGAAATTTTCATGGTGCTTGACCCGGTAAGCCAAGAGCGGTTGTTTGTCAGCGTGCTTGGTGGTGCCGGCCGGGAATTCGGCTTAGCGGTTTACATCGGGGAAGCCGGGCTGAGAAGCTTGCAGCTTGTTGTGGAACAGGTGAAGCCTTTGATGGAAGTGGTTTTTATCCAAAGGAGCCTGCTATTGTCTTTTGTGGACAGGGATGAATTGGAACAGGACGATTACGCTTTTTTGAAGGCGCACGGTTTGTCATTCAGAGGCAAGAAGCAATGGCCGGAATTCCGCAGTATGGTGCCGGGCAGCTATCCATGGGCGATTGATGGAGAAGAAGCCCGGATGTTGGCATTGGCAATCGAACAGACTGAAAAGGTTTTTCAACTGGTTCAGCAAGGGCAAGAGCTGCCGGTGTTTATGGAAGAAGAAGACATGTTTGCACGGATTCACCGAATAAATGATAGCGGGATCACGTGGGAAAATTCACTCGTTCAGGTTAAAGCTTTATACCCGGGTGAAGAACAGGATCAGCCAGCTGAACAGATGGTTACAGATATTGACCTGCACCGTGCCGGCAAGAAGCCGGTTTTCGCCGGTGAGATTGAATTCGATTTGTTTTACATCAATATGCCGGTGCAGCCGGCAGCAGGGGAACGCCCTTATTTCCCTTTGATGGCTGCAGCGATCGACAGCAGATCAGGAATAGCGCTTTATCAGGACATCTTCGAGAATTGGGGTGCCGATGAAGCGGTGCAGCAAGGTTTATTAGACTTTATCGAAAAGTTTGGAAAGAGACCGCACACACTGTTGGTAAAGAAAGAAGTCCACCGTTTGCTGGAGCCAATCCTTCCAGCTTTGGCGATTAACGCCAAAGAAGCTGTAAAATTGCCGGAGATGGAGAATTTGAAAGCATATCTTTCCCAAATGAATTCCTGAAACTGAATGTGGGGTGAGCTCGATGGCAGTGATCGATGAATTGGCAGATCTGTTTTTGTATCACAGTGACGATATGCAAGGGGTTTTGAACCGGATCACGGGAGAAATCCTATTCGACGGGGAAGAGGATTTTACGGGAGAACCGGAAATCGATTGGGACGTGGAATCGGCTGAACATCTTCTTCTGATTCCGCAACTCACATCGCCTGAAGCTTTTGATATGATGCTATTGTTTGCCAAAGCACAAAAACCGGCGAACCAGACTCTTTTAATAGAAATTTTAGGTGAGCGAAAACCGTTCAGGCATTTTAAAGACACTGTCCAGGCGTTAAATATTGAACAAAGCTGGTATAAGTTTGAACAAGCATATGCGAAAGAGAGAATCTCGGAATGGCTGAAGAAAAATGAAATAGAGCTGGACTTGCTCTAACTGTTTTGTGATAACGAAAAAATTCGGGGAAATGCTGAGCATACGCCCCTTCATACAATGCCACTCCAACGAAATCTGCGTTTTTGGAAGGGGCATTTTGTTTTATTCATGCTTATAAATTATGTAGGAATTGCATAGCTCTAATAGAATAAAAGAAAAGTGAAGACTGAACTCGTATAGTTCATTTATTGTACGGAATATTGTACAATGAATGGGAGGGAGTGATGTTATGGAAGCAATCAATTATTCTACGTTGCGCAACAATCTAAAGGGGTATATGGATAAAGTCACGGATGATTTTGAAACGATTATCGTTACACGGAAAAACGAAAAAAACGTTGTGATGATTTCTGCTGAGGAATACAATAATTTGATGGAAAATATGCATTTGCTTGGCAATGAAGCGAATCGGAAACATTTGATGGAATCAAAAAAACAATTAGAAAAAGGCTTAGCAGCTTCACGCACGCTTTTGGAAACTGATTGATGAGCATTGTTTTTACGGAAAAAGCATGGGAAGAATATACGGATTGGCAAACAGAAGATAAAAAAACGCTGAAAAGAATTAATTCGTTGATTCAAGACATCCAGCGAAACGGATATGAGGGCATCGGCAAGCCGGAGCCCTTGCGCTACGATTTAAATGGTTATTGGTCTAGACGGATTAATGAAACGGATCGGCTGGTTTATCGGATTGATGAACAAAACGTTTATATTCTTCAATGCAAGTATCATTACAAATAAGGTGTTACTTGTCAGGGAAATGATATTCAATTAAGCACAAAAAAACTCCTTTTTGCGACAAACCCCTTAAATAAGGTTATGCTTAGGCCAGTGGAACTGTCCGCTTTAGCGGCAGGAAAACGGAAGGATGATTCATATGGCATTTCTGGACAAGCTGAACGCATTGAAAGACAAATCGATTGAAAAAGGCAAGGCGCATTGGGAAGAAAACAAAGACGACTACAAAGAAAAAGCATCGACGTACAAAGACAAAGCCATGGTCATGAAAGATGACGTCGCGAATAAAATCAAAGATAGAAACAAAAAATAAAATTTTCATCACAGCCACACCGGCAAGCCAGGTGTGGTTTTTTGCCTTCAAATAGCTTAAAATTGAGAGTGAAGTAAGGGGGATGGACATGAAGCTGAACAATTTGAAGGCGTACGTGCCAGCTAAGCTGTACACGCGCGGCGTGGATTATTTTAAACAAGGGCATGTCAAAGATTTGACGGAAGATGCACCGAACCGCTGGCATGCGCTTGTAGCGGGAACGACGGACTACGACGTGGCCGTGAACCTGAAAAAAGACGGGAATCTGTCATCGACTTACTGCACATGCCCGTTCGAATCGGATTCGCTGTGCAAGCATGAAGTGGCGGTGTGCCTGGCGATTGAAGCTTATAAGAAAGAACATCCTGGAAATAAGCCGGATGTGCTGACCCGTCTAAAAGCGCTGAAAAAAGCGGAGCTGCTGGAAATTTTTGAAGAGCTGCTGCAGCGGCAGCCGGCGGTGAACCAATATTTAGCGGACAAGTTCTCAGCTCCAATCGTAATGGATGAAATTGCCGCTCGCCACATCATCCAAAAATCAGTCAACCGTACAGAACGCAGCGGCTTTATCGAATGGGACCGCACCCATGACGCAATCGAAGGAGCGCTGGAAGTCCAAGAATACTTGAGCACGCTAATCCCGATGAAAGACGGCGAAACGATGCTTACCCTTCATTTGATTGTCATTGCTGAATGCACCGAGATGCTCGAAATTGCCGATGATTCATCGGGGATAATCGGATCCGTCATCAACGAAAGTTTAGTGGAGATCCATGACATCATGGATAAATGGCAAGATGGCCTCGATGCGGCAAAGGTCGATTGGACGCTCGGGCTATTGTATCCGCATATTCTTTTTGCGATTGGCCAAGACATGACAGACGCTGCAACAGAACTTGCCGGATCGCTCCTGCAATGGGCCGACCAGGGCGATTACGCTAATAAAATCTACGGGTTTATTGATAAGGTCATTGCCAGCGAAGAAATGCAAAATCGGAAATCCGACTACACAGAAGAACAATTCCGGACGTATCAGCTGGCGATTTTGCAGCAGCAAGGAGACCGCGATGCGGTTGAAGCGTTCTATGCCAAGCATCACAGCTACTCAAATATCCGCAGATCCCAAATCGTCCAAGCTCTGGTTGCAGGAGAATTCGAAAAAGTAGTTCACTTGTGCAAGGTGTCGGAACAAATCGATTCCGAGCTTCGCGGCTTGGTGAGGGACTGGAAAAAGCTGCGCTTCGAGGCTTACGAAGGCATGCGGAATAAACCCGGCATGATCGAACTCGCTTATGAGTTCGCAGCCGGGGGAGACGAAGCGTATTACACCAAGCTGAAAAACCTGGTGAGCGCTGAACAATGGCCAGCGATGCTGGAGGAGTTGCTTGAAAAGCTTAAGAACAACGGCTGGGACAAATCCCTTTACCTCAAGATTCTGATTGACGAAAAAAGGGACGAAGACTTGCTGGACTATTGCCGCGCCAATCTTTCCGAAATCGAAAAACTGTATCCACATTTGCTGAAAGAGTATCCGCACGAAGTGAATGAAATCTTCACTTCGTATATCTACAAATTGATTGCATCCGCATCTAACCGAAAAAGCTATTACACCGCCTGCACCAAAATCCGGATTTTCCAAAAAGCAGCAGGCAAAGAAGCGGCGGATGTACTGATCGACGAAGTGAAATTCATGTACCCGAAACGGAAGGCATTGCTGGATGAGTTGGCGAAACTATAATAGTCTCATTGTTTTCTGAAAAACAAACTAGATTTAAAGGCGGGGAAGTTATGGATGTCGGACTAACTGGTTTTATCGGAATGTTATTATTTGTTGCGGTGTTACTTGCCATTCGGTGGATCCGGGTAATTAAAATCAACTCAACTAAACAAGTCGAACAAAATGAAGAAATTATCAACTTACTCAGAAGACAGCAATAGACAACGCGGTTCACCTGCCTACTTTTCAACAAACCGGGCAAGATTCGCCAGCGTGGAATTCAGCCCGTCATCATGATCTTCTTTCCGGATTCCTTCTGGCACCCGTTCATTCACAATCGTCACCTTGGTGCCCGCCGCAACAGCTTCCAAAAACCAGGTCTGCACCATCTCACCGGAAAACGCAGGATCTTCCGAATCGAATTCACCGACCAGGACAATCTTGGTGTCAGGAACCAGTTCCAGAAACCGGCCTTTTGAGACGTCGGTGTTGTCCGAAGTTTTTCCTGGATTTGAGTGGTCGACTTCATATGTCAGAGTTAATTGATATGAACCGCCTGCGCGCGCATCAAAGAAATCGATGTGGGCTGACATGCCTTGGGGCGGCAGCCACAAAACCAAAGATTCCGGATTTACAAAAGCCTCATAGATGGCTTGCCGTGGAGCTGCAATTACTCGTGACGCTGAATCGATGCGATAACTTGAAGGACCTTTCATGAATGAAAACCTCCTATATAAATTGATTTGATGTTTTTAATAATCTATACCCCATGCCCTGAGCGGCCGAAGCGATCTTCAACAAAAATTCTTTTTGCACTTTTATTCTTATTTTATTCGCATCCTCTGTCGTTATCAATTCTCTATCTTCTACCAATAGTATATAATTACTGTACAAATGCTATACGAGTAAAGTTTCGGTCGCTCTGTGTAAGGGGAATGGAAAGAAACATGATGCATGCAACAGAGCTGGTTTGCGTCTCCTGAAATGGGTCAGATTAGATAAAAATGAAAGAAGGATGATACCGCTATGATGAATCCGAAAAAATCCGTAATCGTAATCGGCGGCGGCCTTGGCGGCATATCTGCCGCAATTTCACTCGCACAAAAAGGCTACGCCGTTTCGTTATATGAAAAAAATGATCATGTCGGCGGGAAAGTGAACCGCCTGGAACAGGATGGTTTCGGCTTCGATCTCGGACCGTCCATTTTAACGATGCCGCATATTTTCGATAAATTGTTCCAAGGAAGCGGCAAGCGGATGGAGGATTACGTGCCCATCAAGCGCCTTGAGCGGGAATGGCGTTCATTCTTCCCGGATGGCACAGTTCTGGATTTGTACCATGACCTGCGCTTGATGGAGCGGGCGAATCCGGCACTTTCCAAAAAGGACATGAAAGAGTATTACGCGCTGCTCAAATATGCGCAGCGGATTTACAAAACGACGGAGCATAGCTATTTGAAAGAAGGCTTCGAGTCGCCGCAAGAAGCGGTTGCGCAAAACGGCATCCTTGCAACATTGACCGGCTTCGATTTGACGTCGACGATGTACAGCGCCATCTCTAAACGCATCAGCAACCCGCATTTGCGCGATATGCTTGCCTATTACGTCAAATACGTCGGGTCGTCGCCTTACAGCGCGCCTGCGGTTCTCAATATGATGATTTACATGCAGCATGCACAAGGTTGCTGGTACGTGGAAGGCGGCACGCATAAATTGGCGGAAGGCTTGACGCGCCTGGCAAAAGAGGCGGGCGTTCAAATCCATACGGGAATGGGCGTGAAACGTGCACACGTCAATGAAAAAACGCAGCAGCTCGAGGCGATTGAACTGGAAGACGGTACCGTCAAGAAGGCCGATTATTATGTCTCGAACATGGAAGTCATTCCGTTTTATAAAAAAATGGTCGATGCGGACGAGAAGTTTGTCACCAAGCTAGTGAAAAAATACGAACCGTCGAGTTCCGGCCTCGTGCTGCACTTGGGGGTCAAAAAAACCTATCCATTCCTGAATCACCACAATTTCTTCTTTTCGGAGAATTTGCATGAACAGATGGATAAGGTTTTCGAGAAACACGAACTGCCGGACGATCCGACGATTTACCTCGTCAATGTCAACAAAACCGATCCATCGCAAGCACCGGCCGGGCATGAAAACATCAAAATCCTGCCGCATATCCCGTATATCCAAGACAAGCCGTTTACGCCGGAGCAATACCGGGAGTTTGAAGAACGCGTCCTCGATAAACTCGAGCGCATGGGCTTGGAAGGCTTGCGCGAGAACATTGTGACACGCGATGTCTGGACGCCGCATGACATCGAACGCACTTACGGATCCGACCGCGGTGCGATTTATGGAACCGTTTCTGATAAAAAAAGGAATGGCGGCTTCAAGCACAAAAAGCAAAGTGAACTATACGACAATCTGTATTTCGTTGGCGGCACCGTCAATCCAGGCGGCGGCATGCCGATGGTGACGCTCAGCGGCCAGCAAGTAAGCGACAAAATCGTGAAGCGCGATCTTGAACGAAAGCGGTAAAAAAATTAAATACTAAGTAAGAATGAAAAGACGCACTCCGCTGTTGGCGAGTGCGTCTTTTTGTGTTCCTAATTAATAATCACCCTTTGCATTCCACTGAACTTGGATTCAATTAAATAAATAATTAAAATATTCTTTCAATGTCTATTGATTTCTGTTGAAAGCGCTTTTATAATGTAGCTAATAACATTTGTAATGATATCGAACATATGTAAAGAAGAGTGGAGGGGATTTACTTGTGGGGGTGGTTTATCGCTGCGTTTGCCGGTATATGGTTGCTTCAAATCGCCATGACGAAAGTTCAATTGAAAAATTACCAGGGAACCCTTAAAAAAATGAGTGCCAGGCCTTCAGGATATTTAGGCGTAGGCATACAGAAGCAAAAGTTTGGAATAGGGGTTATTTCAATTATGGTAACCGATAAGGAGGGGAACGTAGTCGAAAGCCGATTAATGAAAGGCGTGACAGTGTTTAGCCGGTTTGAACCGTTCACGGAGTACGACGGGCTGAATATAGAGCAATTGAAAGAAACCCTTAATCAGGATCTTGTTGGCCAGGCTTTTAGAATGGCCATTGCAAAAATTGAAACACAAATGAACAAGCAAACAAATCTGGCGGTATAAGGAGGAAAAAAGATGGATTTTTTAGTTAGGCTCGCAGAAGGCTTTATCGGAATGTTCCAAGCAGGTGCTGATACATTTACAGGTCTAGTTACAGGAATCATTCCGCTGTTGATTGTCTTAATCACAGCCATTAATGCTTTAATCCGGTTAATCGGGGAAGAACGGATTAACAATCTTGCACGGAAAAGTACAAAAAATATTATTCTGCGCTATACGATTTTCCCGGTATTGGCAGTATTCTTTTTAACGAATCCAATGGCGTATACTTTCGGGAAGTTTCTTCCTGAAAAGCAAAAACCTGCTTTTTATGATTCAGCTGTATCATTCGTCCATCCGATCACAGGATTATTCCCGCATGCCAATCCGGCTGAATTATTCGTGTACCTGGGAATTGCTGCCGGAATTACAGAATTAGGGTTATCACTCGGGCCATTAGCAATTCGCTTCTTTTTAGTAGGTGTGATTGTCATATTAATCCGCGGCATCGTAACTGAAATCATTACAGTCCGCATGATGAAAGCAAAAGGAATGGAAGTCTAACAGTCTATAGATATGCCCATTTGAAAAGGAGGCAGGGAGAATGACAGAAACTCAGGCACCATCAAACTTTAAAGCGATTTCCGTTACCAAAGGACGCGGAGGCTGGGGCGGCCCGCTCACGATTCGGCCAAACGAAAATAGAAGATATATTGTATCTGTTACAGGAGGCGGGATTCATCCAGTTGCTGAAGAAATTGCACGCCTGACAGGCGCAGAAGCCGTTGATGGATTTAAATCTTCATATGATAAAGAAACAATGGCTTGTGTCGTTATCGACTGTGGGGGAACGGCGCGCTGTGGAGTTTATCCAAAGATGAATATTTTAACAATCAATGTAAACCCTACATCTCCATCAGGACCATTGATGAAATTTATTAATGAAGAAAATTTTGTTTCAGGTGTTACAGTTTCAGACATCAGTCCTGCAGCTGCATTTTATGAGGATCAGGATGAAGTCCAGGCTGCTGTCGACAAAGTGGAAGCACCAGCAGCACGCATGACACCTCAAGAATTGAAAGAAGAAGCAAAACGGAAAGCGGCAGAAAATTATCAACAGCCGAAAAAAATGAATATTGTAGAACGAGTCGGCCGTGGAGCAGGAAAAGTGGTAGGGGTTCTTTATCAGGCTGGCCGTGAAACGATTGATCAAGTTCTTAAAAATATCTTGCCATTTATGGCATTTGTCAGTATGTTAATCGGAATTATCACCTTCACAGGAATCGGTGACATTATTGCAAACTTCGTTACACCGCTTGCTGGAAACTTTGTCGGATTGCTAATTCTTTCCGTCATTTGTGCATTGCCGATTCTGTCGCCGCTTCTTGGGCCAGGAGCAGTTATCGCACAAGTCGTAGGGGTATTGATCGGTGTAGAAATCGGACGCGGAAATATTCCGCCAGCTCTGGCACTGCCGGCTTTGTTTGCGATTAATCCCCAAGTAGGGGCTGACTTTGTGCCAGTTGGATTGACGCTCGGAGAAGCTGAACCCGAGACGATCGAAGTCGGTGTGCCTGCTGTATTGATGTCCCGATTGATTACAGGGCCATTGGCAGTGGTCATTGCATATCTATTCAGTTTTGGGTTGTACTAAAAAGGAGGCAGTTAGGTGGAGAATATTATGATTAAAAAATATGAAGCTAATATAAAAGAGATTGGGGAAGAAGTCGGAATTTTTGCTGAGGAAAACATGATGGTCATTTTCAACGATACGGTCCCAGCAGAACTTCGATCATTTGCCGTAATCCACGAAAAAGCAGATCTTCAACACCAAGTGGAAGTTGGAGATATTCTGGAAATCAACGATGAAAGCTACGAGATTTTATTTGTTGGCAACAAAGTTAATGAAACGCTTAGGGATATTGGACATTGCACCATTAGTTTTAGCGGAGAAGTATCGGCGGACCTGCTGCCAGGAACGATGTGTGTAGAAAAGAAAGTGATGCCTGAATTGGCGCTTGGAGCTGCAATCCGCATTTACAAAGCCTGACAAAGAGGAGACTGAGAAATGCTAGGTATAAATAGAAAACTCGAAGAAATGCAAAGAAACGGAATCATAATCAAGGTTGGACTTGTAGGTGCAGGGCAAATGGGACGAGGTATGGTTTCCCAGATCGAAAGCATGGCGGGGATGCGTGTGGTCATCACTGCGGATATTCAAATAGACAATGTCACGAATGCATACCTGAAGGCCGGTGTGGCAGATGCAGACATTGTCCAAACAAATCAGGCCAATGAAGCGGCAGAAGCCATTCAGGGTGGTAAAGTCGTAGCAACCACAGACGCGCAGCTTGTAACGTCTTTGGCCGATGTCGATGTGGTGGTTGATGCGACCGGAGTGCCAGACATTGGAGCGAAAATTGCGTGGGATGCTATTTTAAACAAAAAGCACATTGTCATGCTGAATGTAGAAGCAGATGTCACAATTGGTCCGCTGCTGAAGAAAATGGCAGATGCGAGCGGCGTCGTCTATACCGGAACGGCAGGAGACGAGCCGGGGGCAATTATGGAATTATACGATTTTGCGGATGCGCTGGGGTTTGAGGTGGTAGCGCTGGGTAAAGGGAAAAATAATCCCTTAAACTTGGCGGCAAATCCCGATTCTGCAGCGGAAGAAGCCGCTAGAAAAGGGGCGAGCGCAAAAATGTTGGCTTCTTTCCAGGACGGCACAAAAACAATGGTAGAAATGACGGCAGTGGCCAATGCCACAGGATTTCTTCCGGATAAACCGGGGATGAACGGCTTTGTCAGCGATGTCAAAGGGCTGCCGGAAATTTTTAAATTGAAAGAAGATGGCGGCCAAGTCAGCAATAAGAAGATTGTTGAATACATCAATGGCGTTGCGCCAGGTGTTTTCGCGATTGTGGCGTCAGAAAAAGAAGAAGTCAATCATGAAATGCAATATTTGAGCATGGGCGAGGGACCGAACTATGTGCTGTACCGGCCGTATCATTTAACCAGCCTTGAGACGCCGATTTCCATTGCCAGAGCGTTTATCTATAATGAAGCGACAATCGCTCCCTGGAAAGGGCTTCAGGCTGAAACAGTGGCTGTGGCCAAGACTGATCTTGAGGAAGGGCAGTTCCTCGACAGCATCGGCGGATTCACCGTTTATGGCAGCATACTTTCTGCAACTGAAGCGAAGGAGGAAAACGCTCTGCCAATGGGCTTAGTCGACCGCAACGTCCAGCTGAAACGGTCCATTAAAAAAGGTCAGATTATTTCATATGACGACGTTGTCCAAACGAAAGAGTCGACAATCTGGCGTCTGCGCCGAATGCAGGATGATACCTTTGCAGTAAAAGAAGAAAAAGCAATTCCGGTTAAAGTTTAGCTTCCAGCAAATAAGCCGCAAATACCGGGAAAGAACATTCTGATCACAAATTCCAACTGTTAAATAACTAAGCGAGAAGGTGTTCTGTGATGAAAGTGAAAAAAATGGAAGCAGGACTGTACTGCCTCGGCTGCAAAGAAGAAGTCAATCACGAAGTAACGTATATCAATGATGACATAAAAAGCATCAGTTGTTTGCAATGCGGCCGGACGAAGGAATTGAAATTGGATCTCAAAAAAGAATTCTATAAAGAAATATATGAACGCATATCAACAAAGCCGACACGGATAACAAAAGAATACAAAGAAGACCTGAGCCATTTGCTGCTATCGCTGCCGGTTCGGGCAATCAGGAAACCGTACGAGCTTTTAAAAGATGTTAATTCTTCCCGGAAAGTGATGCAAACTTATAAATCGAAGAAAAAAATAAAATAATCTCTCCTGCTAAAGGGTCTGGCTTCTCAACAAAGGAGAGGAGCCAGACTCTTTTTATTCTTGACGAATTAACTGAAAAGTCTTATGATATTTACATATGTTACTCATATGAACAAATGTAAAAACGAAGGAGGATTTTCGATGACTCAATTAGTGAATTTGCCGCCACGCGTAAAAGAAACAGACCTGACAGGGCTGCTGAAGCAAATGTGGTTGATCCGGTACTTTGAAGAAAAAGTTGACGAGTTTTTTGCCAAAGGCATGATTCACGGAACGACGCATTTAGCGGTAGGCCAAGAAGCATCAGCAGTGGGCTCGATCGCTGTACTGGAAGACCGGGACAAGATTACAAGTACGCACCGGGGGCATGGCCATTGCATCGCTAAAGGCGCGGAAGTGAATCGGATGATGGCTGAATTGTTTGGGCGTACAACTGGTTATTGCAAAGGAAAAGGCGGTTCGATGCACATTGCGGATGTCGAAAAAGGAAACCTTGGAGCGAATGGAATCGTCGGCGGTGGTTTCTCAATTGCCACCGGAGCAGCTTTGACTTCCCAAATGAAAAAGCAAGGCTACGTCGTTCTTTGCTTTTTCGGGGATGGCGCATCAAATGAAGGGAGTTTTCATGAAGCAGTGAACTTGGCGTCTATATGGAAGCTTCCTGTCGTCTTTATTTGTGAAAACAACCAATACGGCATGTCTGGCCCAGCAAAAGAGATGATGAATGTCGAAGATGTCGCACAGCGTGCAGAAGCGTACGGCATCTCTGGAAAAGTAGTGGACGGCAATGATGTTTTTGACGTCATGAATGGTGTTGGTGAAGCGGTGGACCGTGCACGGAACGGAGAAGGTCCTTCGATTGTGGAAGCGAAAACGTACCGGTGGAAAGGCCACTCGAAGAGTGATGCCAAAAAGTACAGAACCCGCGAAGAAGAACAGGAATGGCGAGCGAAAGACCCGATTGCACGTCTGCGCGATGTATTGATTGAAAAAGGATTGCTGACAGAAGAAGCAGCCGATGAGATCAAAGCCGAAGCGAAAAAGGAAATTGAGGATTCCGTTGAATTTGCAAAAGATAGTCCGATGCCGACCATCGATGACTTAATGGAAGACATTTATGCTTAAAGCAGAGCAAAGGAGAGTATGGCCATGAGGGAGCTGACCTATTTAGAAGCAGTTAAAGAAGCAATGAGCCAGGAAATGCGCCAGAACGAAGATGTATTCATATTGGGCGAAGACATCGGCGTCTATGGTGGGGCTTTTGGTGTAACAAGAGGCATGATCGAAGAGTTCGGCCCAGAACGGATTCGCAATACACCCATTTCAGAAGCTGCGATTTCCGGAACAGCAGTCGGTGCAGCATTGACCGGCATGCGTCCGATATTGGAACTTCAGTTTTCGGACTTCATCACGATTGCAATGGACAATATGGTAAACCAAGCTGCAAAAATCCGCTATATGTATGGCGGCAAAGGGAAAGTGCCAATGGTGCTGCGAACGCCATCGGGATCCGGCACAGGTGCAGCGGCACAGCATTCCCAAAGCTTGGAGGCATGGATGGCCCACGTACCAGGATTGAAAGTCGTTCAACCTTCGACAGCTTACGACGCCAAAGGGCTGCTGAAAGCAGCGATTGACGACGACAACCCGGTCATTTTTTATGAACATAAGCTATGCTACAAGACGAAGTCGGACGTGCCGGAAGAGCAGTATTCCATTCCGCTGGGAAAAGCGGACGTTAAGCGGCAAGGAACCGATGTGACGATTGTTGCGACAGCAATTATGGTCCATAAATCACTTGAAGCGGCGGCGGAACTCGAAAAAGAGGGCATCCATGTAGAAGTAATTGACCCGCGTACACTGGTTCCTCTGGATACAGAAACGATTATCCAATCTGTGAAGAAAACGAGCCGGCTGATAGTTGTCCATGAAGCGGTCAAGCGTGGAGGGTTTGGCGGGGAAATCGCCAGCACGATTGCTGAAAGCGAAGCCTTCGATTACCTGGATGCGCCAATCAAGCGCTTAGGAGGAAAAGCGGTACCGATACCGTATAACCCTGAACTGGAAAAAGCGGCGATTCCAACTGTCGATGATATTGTTGCAGCAGTAAAAGAAACGTTAAACCGCCTGTAGGGAGGAGGAATGAATCGATGGTCAAAGAAATATTCATGCCGAAACTAAGCAGCACGATGGAAGTGGGAACTTTGCTGCAATGGTTCAAGAATGAAGGCGATGCGGTTGCAGTAGGCGAGCCCTTGTTTGAAATTATGACGGACAAGATCAATATTGAAGTGGAATCCTACGAAGAAGGCATCTTGCTGAAAAAGTATTTCGAGGAAGATGATGAAGTGCCGATCAACCACGTCGTTGGATATATCGGTGAGGCCGGAGAGCAAGTACCTGACTCGCCGCCTGGTGAATCAGGGGCTGCAAAAGAAGAAGAAGATGTAAGCGACTCAAGGCAGCCGCAACTAGAAGATTTGGTGCAGCAGGGCATTACCGATACCACTTCTGAAAGAACCGCAAACGAACCGGCTGAGACCGAAGCAACTGCTGAAAAACTTCGGGCGACTCCTGCTGCCAGAAGAGCCGCGAGAGAAGAAAATGTGAGGCTTGCTGAAGTGCCGGGATCTGGACCGAAAGGGCGTATTCATCAAGGCGATGTCATGGCTTTTACGTCTTCACATACTGCACTTAAAGCGACGCCATTGGCGAAAAAGGTTGCCGAAGCAGAAGGCGTTGATTTAAAAGAAGTTAGTGGAACAGGATCTCAAGGGAAAATTTACCGTGCCGATGTCGAAGGCGTGAAACAGATTGCATCATCTCCTGTTGAAGCCGGCGGCAAGCGCGTTAAACTGGAAGGCATTCGTAAAGTAGTGGCCCAGCGCACGCTTCAAAGCAAAACGACTGCTCCACATGTGACATTGACGACCGAAGTGGACATGACTGAAGCGATCAATTTGCGTAAGCAATTGCTCGGACCGATTGAACAGCAAACCGGATTCCGGGTTTCTTACACGGAAATCATTTTAAAAGCTGCAGCTTATTCGTTGAAGATGCATCCACATATCAACGTTGCATTGGAAGGCAATCACATCATCTACCATGAAGAAATCAACCTTGGATTGGCCGTTGCCGCAGATAACGGCCTGCTGGTCCCCGTGGTTAAAAATGCGGATCAAAAAGGCCTTGCGGCGTTGACTGCAGAATGCAAACGCCTCGGTAAAGCGGCACGCGAGAACAAGGTGAAACCGGAAGAAATGTCAGGCGGCACTTTCACCGTCAGCAATCTGGGAATGTATGCCATCGATGCCTTTACACCCGTCATCAACCAGCCCGAATCAGCTATTCTTGGCGTGGGGCGCATCAATGAAAAGCCGGTTGGCGTTAATGGGGCTATCGAGCTTCGGCCGATGATGGTTTTGAGTTTGTCGTTTGATCACCGGGTAATTGATGGTGCTCCGGCTGCAGCCTTTTTGACGGAGTTGAAAGAAGCGCTTGAACAGCCATTCAAATTATTGGCCTAAGGAGTAGATGTCAGTGAATAATTATGAAGTAGTGGTGCTTGGAGGAGGTCCTGGCGGTTATGTTGCCGCGATTCGTGCAGCGAAGCTCGGAAAAAAGGTGGCTCTGATTGAAGCCCGGGACCTCGGCGGTACTTGTCTAAACCGCGGCTGCATTCCATCCAAGACTTTGCTGAGGCATGCGGAAGTGATTGAAAGCATCGAAAAGGCCAAAAGTTGGGGCATCGAAACAGGTACGATGACTTTTTCCCTTACGAAAATGCTGGCTCGGAAAGATGCAGTGATCCAGCAACTGAGAAACGGTATTTCTTATTTATTAAAACAAGGCAAGATCGATGTCTACAATGGCTTGGGTGAAGTGCTGGCCGATCAGTCCATTTCCATTCAGCTAAAGGAGAAAACAGAAATCATTTGTGGTGAAAACATTATTATTGCGACAGGATCTCGGCCGGTTGTTCCGCCGATTCCCGGTGTTGAAGAAGCAGTATGTTTCACAAGCGATACGATTTTCGACATCGGGAAGATTCCGGAGTCGATGGTCATTGTAGGCGGTGGCATCATTGGTACAGAGCTTGCCTGTATTTTCGCGAGCCTCAATGTGCCTGTCAGCATCGTTGAAATGGGTGGCAGAATTGTGCCGAGTGAAGAACCAGAGGCATCTAAAGCTCTTGCTAAGGCCTTGAAAAAGAAAGGGATTTCAATTCTGACAAGTACGAAAGTGATGGGAATCGAACAGCGAAATGGCAGCCAGCTTGTCCATGTCGAATCCGAAAATGGCGAAAAAGAAGCGCTGGAAACAGATGTGATTTTGATGGCTGTCGGCAGGGCGCCGAACACTTCCGCTTTTGCCGAATTGAAATTGGAAATGAACGACCCTTTTGTCAAAGTGGATGAACGGATGGCCACCAGCATTCCTTCTATTTATGCAGTGGGCGATGTGATTGGCGGTTGGCAGTTGGCCCATGCAGCCAGTGCGGAAGGATTGGTTGCTGCTGCAAATGCAGCAGGCGGAAAAGAAGTAATTAACTATAATATTGTACCGCGTTGTGTGTACACGAGCCCTGAAATTGCCAGTGTCGGCATGACAGAAGAAGAAGCGACGCAGCGGGGAATCGATTTTAAAGTGGTGAAAGTGGATCATGCAGGAAACGGCAGGGCGCTGGCGCAAGATGAAAAAGAAGGCTTCACTAAATTAATTGCCGGCACCAAATATGGAGAGATTCTCGGTGTCCTGATGGTCGGCCCCCATGTGACGGAAATGATTGCCGAGCCCTCTGCTTTTATTCACCTGGAAGGAACAGTGGATGAACTTGCTTCCATGATCCATGCCCATCCGACCATAACAGAAAGTTTGTATGAAGCAGCAGCTTCTTGGATTGGAAAAGGCGTTCACCATTAATTGCCAGATGCAGTCTTTCTACCTTAAGATAGAAGAAGAGAAACTTGTGGTTAGTAAAGGCAGCGATTGGACTGGAATTATGATTGGAACGTTGTTCAGAAATGAAAGCGTTTCATTCGGTGCATCCATTCGCTTTTCAAGTTTGAATAAAATGAGAAGGTGCATTCATGATGAATTGGGAAGAGCGCAGGCAAATCGTAAAAGTATCAAGGCTTTATTATTTTGAAGGATTGACTCAGGCAGAAATCGCGAAGAAAATCGGCGTATCCCGTCCGGTCATCTCCAAATTATTGAACAAAGCCCGTGAAAGTGGCATTGTTGAGATTTACATTAAAGATGAAAATGCGCATACAGTGGAACTGGAGCACCAACTTGAGAAAAAGTACGGGCTGAAAGAAGTAATAGTGGTTCCGGCAGCTGGCAGAAATCCGGAGATGGTCAAGCAATCTTTGGGAAAAGCCGCGTCTTTCTACATCTCCAAAAATATCAATGGAAAAAAATCACTCGGAATTTCCTGGGGCAGCACATTGGCTAAATTCGTGCAGGAATATCCGTTTGAACAACATCAGCAGCTGAAAATTATTCCTTTGGTCGGCGGAATGGGAAGTAAACTGGTGGAAATCCACTCCAATCTGCTCGCCTATCAGCTGGCACAGAAGATGAACACAACTTGTTCCTATCTGTATGCACCGGCTATGGTCGAGAACGCTGAGTTGAAAAATCGTCTGGTTCAATCAGCTGATATTGCCATGGTGCTTGAAGAGGGGCGTAATGTCGATATGGCGGTCGTCGGAATCGGTAATCCTTATGAAGATTCGACTATGACGACCATGGAATATCTGAAAAAGGAAGATTTGCAGTCCTTGAAGCAAGCTGGGGCTGTAGGCGACATCGGTTCGCGGTTTTACGATCAATCCGGGAAACAGATCAAGCATCCGTTGAATGATCTGGTCATCGGCTTGGATATCAACGAGTATAAACAGATTCCGGAAGTGGTAGGCATCGTGGAAGGCACCCATAAAGTCCAAAGCTTGAAAGCAGCGTTGAGAGGCGGCTTTTTGGATGTTTTGGTTATTGACGACAGCACGGCGAACTTAATCATTTAATTTAAAACCGCCTGGACAGAAGGAGAATTCCTCTGCCCAGGCGGTTTTTCTTTTCGTGAATGAATACGGAATTTAGCTTTGAAACCCGCTGTCTCGCGATCCAACTATGTTTTTAGAAGTGGTAATTTCTTTTGTTTTCAATTATAAATTGTTTGTCGTTTTGCCTGATTCATCCTGCCCTTGTAAAGAAATCCAGTAAGAATTTACAGAAACACTTGCAGTTTTTTATTAAATCTTATATGCTTTAAAACGTAATCATTACTATTTAAGAGTTTATTATTTACCTGGAAGGAGCGAAATGGATGGATCAACGAATTCCAGTAACGGTCTTGAGCGGCTATTTAGGTGCTGGCAAGACGACGCTGCTGAACAATATTTTACATAATCGCGACGGGCTGAAAGTGGCGGTCATCGTCAATGACATGAGCGAAGTGAACATCGATGCATCTTTAGTGGAACAAGGCGGATTTTCACGGACTGAAGAAAAGTTGGTGGAAATGCAAAACGGCTGCATTTGCTGCACGCTGCGGGAAGATCTGATCGTTGAAGTGGAAAAGCTCGTGAAGCTTGGATCGATCGATTATATTGTCATCGAATCGTCAGGCATCAGTGAGCCGGTTCCGGTGGCGCAGACGTTTTCGTATTTGGATGAAAACCTGGCAATCGATTTGTCGCAGCTTTGCCGACTGGATACGATGGTAACTGTGGTCGATGCTGCGAGATTCTGGGCGGATTTTGCTTCCGGCGATACGCTGCTTGAGCGAAAAGAAGCGGTGGCGGAAGATGATGTAAGGGAAATCGCGGATTTATTGATTGACCAGATCGAGTTTGCGAATGTCCTGGTCATCAATAAACTGGATTTGATCTCTAAAGAAAAAGCCGAGGAATTAAAGGGAGTGTTGAAGCGCTTGAACCCGGATGCCAAAATCATCGGCACGCAGTATTCGGAAATCGCATTAGAGGAAGTACTGAATACAGAACGCTTTGACTATGAACGGTCCAGCCAAAGCGCCGGATGGATCAAAGAATTGAACGAGGAACATACACCGGAAACGGAAGAATACGGTATCAGCTCATTTGTCTTCCGCAGCAGCAAGCCATTCCATCCCGAGCGATTGATGGACTGGATTTTGGAGTGGCCGGTGGAAGTGGTCCGCGCAAAAGGCTTTTTATGGATCGCCACACGGGACGATGTTGCGGTGCTACTTTCCCAGGCAGGCCCGTCGTTGGGCATTGAACGGGCAGGTGCATGGGATCTGGATTACGGCGTGAAGATGACGGAGCTCGTGTTGATCGGCATCGGCATGGACCAGCAAGCCATAACGGAAGATTTAACAAACTGCCTGCTGACCGAAGAAGAAATGGCGATGGACTGGCAGGAGTTTCACGATCCTTTGCCAGCGTTTTACGAAGAACTTAAAATGGAAGGAGGAGACTTGGAACATGCGCGTTAACATCACATTGGCCTGCACAGAAACAGGCGACCGCAATTATTCGACGACGAAAAATAAACGAAATAACCCGGAACGCATCGAATTGAAAAAATACTGCCCACCCCTTAAAAAGGTTACTTTGCACCGAGAAACGAAATAAAAATTTTTTACGAATTTTTAAAGCGTAATGATTACTTTTAAAGGAGAGATAATATGGCGAAAAAATCAAAAGTGGCTAAAGACCAAAAGCAGCGGGAAATGGTGGCACATTATGCGGATCTCCGCAAAGAACTGAAAGACAAAGGCGATTACGAAGCACTGAACAAACTACCGCGCAATTCCTCCCCGACGCGCTTGAAAAACCGCTGCGAAGTGACCGGCCGTCCGCGGGGCTTCATGCGCAAATTCAAGATGTCGCGGATTGCTTTCCGGGAACTGGCCCATAAAGGCCAATTGCCTGGCATTAAAAAAGCAAGCTGGTAAAATGATAGAATAAGAACAAACGTGCAAGGGTGGGGTAGAAATGAATGAACGGTTGCTGGACTTTTTACGGAGAAGCGAAGTGAGCAGACTTCCAGAAGAAAAAAGAAAACTATATGAATTCATCACAGAGGCTGAAGATGCCCTGGCTGAAAAGGCTACAACAGCAGATGAGTTCTTTAGCCTGGTGCTGACGGAATCTCCCATCAACTTGGCCATGAAACATTTTAAATTACCTTACGATCAAGTTGTCTCACTGCTCACGGACATTGAAGATGAACTTCATGTGAAAATCAAACAGCGTTCCGAAAAAGTGAAGTGGATTGATTTTAGTGATAAGTCCAATCAGAATATGGATGGCGAGAGAAAGAATCATCTGTTTTTATTTATCAACGAATGACGAAATTTATAGCTCGTACACCGCCGCTCCCGACGTATTCACGTCGAAGGGAGCGGCGGTTTTTTAATCCGCTTTAAAATTGCTTGATGTTGTCCATAGCAGTTTGAATAAATTAATAAAATATGGGTATCAATTAACAATTTTATATGATAAAGTATTTTGAATATTTAAATAACTAATTCATCTTTTATTATTTTCGATTGAAAACTATTCCATAAAGGAGAAGATGAAAATGAAAAAGTATTTGGCAGAGTTTATCGGCACTTTTATTTTAGTATTTTTGGGAACGGGTACAGCTGTAGTTTTGGGTGGATATACAGGAGGAACGGACACAGGATTCCTGGGGGTTCTGGCCATTGCATTGGCTTTCGGGCTTTCAATTGTGGCAGGCGCTTATGCCATTGGCCATGTTTCGGGATGCCATGTGAATCCTGCAGTTTCGCTGGCGGTTTGGATGTCAGGGAACCTCAGCGCTAAAGAGTTTGGGGGCTACGTCATTGCCCAAATAATAGGGGCATTTGCCGGCAGCTCTTTCCTTGGCTTTCTTGTCGCCAGTTCTACAAGCCTGGAGGGGTATGGTGCCAACGGCTACGGGGATTTGAGTGCGGTCGGCCTGAATCTGGCTGGTGCACTTGCCGTCGAAGTGGTTCTTACTTTCATCTTTGTATTGGCCATTCTCGGCGTGACATCAAGTAAGGCAACTTCTCATATGGGCGGGCTCGTGATCGGATTCACGCTGACGCTTGTCCATCTTATCGGAATTCCGTTGACTGGCACGTCTGTCAATCCCGCGCGAAGCTTGGCTCCTGCCTTTTTTGCCGGCAGCGATGCATTGGCACAAGTATGGGTATTCCTTGCTGCTCCTCTTATCGGAGCAGCACTTGCCGCCGTTGTATTTAAATCATTCTTCGTTGTAAAAGAAGAGACTGGGATTGAGATAGCTGGTGAGCCAAATATTGAGGAGAGCGGCGCAAATGAAGATGCCCGTCCTGTTTCTAGAAACAAATGATTCTTGCTAGTGACGATAATTTATACCGCAGAAACCGCCGCTCCCGACATATTAATGTCTAGGGAGTGGCGGTTTCTTATTGTTTAAGGAAGGAATTTTTTTGTGAAAAGTGCGGGATAAAGAAGAAGTTGGGAGCTGAAGGGGACCTATTTAACTAGAAATGGTTTATAGACTATAAGATTTAATTATTGTAATATAAAGGAAAAGTAATAAATAGTAATGATTACTCTGAGGCGAATAATCTATCTACTGCCAAATCCAGCTATCAGAAAGAGGAATGAAAGTGAAAATCCCATTCAACACAATGACGAAAAAAGTGGTTTTATTCAGCATGATTACAAGCGCAGTTTTGACGGGAGGAGCCGGCAATGCGTTTGCAGCAGATGCATCGGCCTATTCTAATCCGCAGGCTTATGAGGCTCAACAGGAAGCCAAGTATTCGAAGAAAGTAATGGCAGCGCTGGAAGAAAGCTTGGCGATCACACCTTCTGCAATCTCCATCGAGCAAATGCCGAAAGTGGACGTAATGGACCGCTATTTGGCTTCCTTCGGCACAAAAGTTAAAGGCAATGAAGTCCGGTTAGCAGTGAAAGAAATCTTTGGCATTGATCTCGATATCGTGTCAAAAAATGATTACGGTTCGAAACTGGCTATTTATTCGGAGCCTGTGATGGTGAGTCTGCGTGCTTCGTTTAATGCAGATCCGTCTTCTACTGAGCAGGATGCACGCATCATGGGGCTGACGAAAAACGCAGTGATGGACCGTTATATCAAGGAATACGATTACACGTTGAGCGGAGCGGAGAACCGCAATTTGATCAACCAGATTTTCGGTGTGAACTTGAACGGGATTTCCGGTTTGGAACGTGCGCAATTAGCGATCAGTTCAAAAGGCCAATGGATTGTGAAAAGTGATACGGATTTGTTCATTCTGGAATCGAGCTTGGACGATGTGGACGTTTCGGTTTATGTAACTCCGTATTTTGAACAACTGACAGGCAGCAGCGAATTGCCAAAATCTCTTGTGGAAAAGTTGACGGGGATGGGCTTTACGTATATTGAAGAGTCACAGGTTCTGTATTACAAGGACCCGAATGGCCAGTCGGTGCCGGATGCGTTCAAGGGGAAAGTGCTGGGGACGATTTTAGGGGTTATTAATAACGAATATAAGAACTAAAAAGATTAAATAAAAAATCCCCGCCAGACAGAAATTTTTTGTCTGGCGGGGATTTTATTGTCAACTCAATTTCACACAGCCGTTTCTTCTTCCGGTACGCCAAGGCGTTCGGTCAGAATGTTGTAGATTTCCTGGAAATAGCGGTCGTCGTAACTCATTCCATTATAGGAAGCGGAGCGGATGATGACTTTTCTATCCACCTTGACGACCTCAATGTGGACCGTGTTGCTTGTGCCGGTCTCTTCAATTTCGCGTTGTGCTTCCTGCATAAATGCAAATGCATTTTGCGGTTCGTATTGCTTAAACGTCTCAAGCACTTCGTTGAAAACGGTGATGGTGTTTTCTTCGCTTCTAAACAACCAATAATAATCCTTATTCATACGCGATAATTGCAAATTAAGTTGATAATGCATGGTGTTCCTCCTAGGGAAATCGAATCTGCAGCTTAAGTATAAAGTTCTATACCCCGTTTAATCCTTTTTGAAGAGTGCGAAAGAATTATATTTTTCATTCCACATTTAATATTCTGTTCAATACAAATAATCCCCTCCGAACAGTAAAATCTGCCCGGAGGGGATTATTTATACCATGTGAAATTCCACCGCATTTACACTTCCGATTCTTCTTCCGGATTTCCAAGCTTGTCAGTCAATGTGGAGTAAATATCCTGGAAATGCTTGTCATCATACCACATTCCATTATAAGAAGCGGAACGGATAAGAGCTTCTTTATCCGCTTTAACGACTTCGATCTGAACGGTATTGCTTTTCCCGGTCTCATCGATTTCTTGCTGCTTTTCCTCCATGAAAGCTTCCGCATTGGGAGGCTCGTATTGCTTGAAGGTTTGTATGACTTCATTGAAAACGCCGATTGTATCTTCTTCGCTCCTGAACAGCCAAAAATAATCCTTTTTCTCACGGGACACATGCAGATTGAGTTGATAATGCATTGTATTCCTCCTCTGAAGTTGAATTTTGGTGATTGTGTATGGGGTTCTATACCCCATTTTATAAGGATGAATCTAGGCTTTGTGTTTTAACTTATTTCCGAATTCCACAGCTTTTTCACTTTGTTCAGCCTTGTTCTTTAAAGATTTAATCCCGGATTTGAAGCTCAAAAAACTTAATCATTCTTTTTTAGTACTAGAGAAAGCTATTAACAGAGAATGTATTTCAAAATATATACAATTAACAACTTTATAATGTTATGATTATGAATTGTATGCATGATAAATAAAGTATAGGAGCTATTAAAAAATGAACCAACCCTTAATCAATATTGAAAGAAATTTTAGGCCGGAAATCGAAGGCCTGCGCTTTGTAGCTGCATTGCTGGTAGCGATTTATCATATATGGCTTAATCGTGTGTCTGGCGGGGTTGATGTATTTTTTGTCATTTCAGGGTTCCTGATTACGACTTCAATTATTTCAACAATCAACCGAACTGGAGAATTTCATTTTCGGCCCTATGTAACAAAGCTGCTGAAAAGACTTCTGCCATCTGTATTTTTCATACTGGGGATTGTATTGGTATTAAGCTGGTTTTTGTTGCCGGCATCCATTTTAAATAAAACGATTCGAGAAGTTTTTGCTTCTATGTTCTTTTTCCAAAACTGGCAGTTGGCATTTTCGAGCACGGATTATTTAGATTCCAGCCAAATGAAAAGCCCAGTGGAACATTTTTGGGCTTTGTCCATACAAGGCCAATTTTACCTCATCTGGTTCTTGGTATTCACTGTCGTATTGTTTATGCTGAAAAAGTATAAAATAGCCAACCCTAAAACTTTGATCAATACAGTATTAGGGATATTATTTGTCTCTTCTTTCGCTTATTCTATCTACATGACGGCTGTCAATCAGCCATGGGCTTATTTTATTACGATGACTCGTGTATGGGAATTTGCTTTAGGCAGTTTGCTTTGTGTCAATTTGTCTTCTATGAGAATAAATAAATACATTGCAGCGTTAATCGGCTGGCTTGGGTTAATCGGGTTGATCTTAACAGGAATAATTTTCGAGGTCTCAGAGCTATTTCCGGGCTATGTTGCTATGTGGCCGATGGTCTGCGCGTTGTTTATCGTGTTATCGGGTACACAAGATACGGCATTTAGCGTTAAACGTTTACTTGGCTCTCCGGTATTGGTGAAGCTGGGGGGGATTTCTTTTGGCATTTATTTATGGCACTGGGTATTGTTGCAGTTTTATCGCTACAATGTCCAACAAACTCCAAGCCTCATTGATGGAACAGTTATAATTATTGTCTCGATTGTCATTTCTTTCTTTATGACAAAATATATAGAAGAGCCGATTAGAAACTCAACTAATAATCGCTTTTCATTTAAAAGACTGGGGATATTAGGCAGCGTGAATTTGCTTTTAATCGGGTCTCTTGTGGCTGGCTCCTACATAAAGCAAAATGAGCTGGATAGCAAAATAACGGAGCAAAACTATCCTGGCGCATTAGCTGCTGCAAGCCCGAATGATTTGCCGGTTCAAGAACCGATTCCAGCATTTGCTGAAGTCTTTAGTGATTTGCCGCAGGCACATTTGGATGGCAGCAACCAAGGCATGAAGAATAGTGACCTGAAAATAGGGGAATATGGAGAAACTGAAAATTATGATGCGACGATTGCGTTGATTGGCAGTTCCCATTCCGAACATTGGCTGGGTGCAGTTTTAGAGGCTGCAAAGAATAATAATTACCGGGTACTGAATATAACGCGTTCAGGCACACGATTTTCAACAGGTTACACGGACGATGATTTGAAAGGCAAATGGGTCAATAATGTTTTGGAGTATCTAAAAGATGAAGACATAGATCTCATTCTGGCCCAAGCCACAGCTTCTAATACTTCGAATGATAAAACGCAATCACATTTAGTTGATCAGCTGCAGTTTGTTAATGCTGAATACGGCATTGAAGTACTGGCCATTCGCGATGTTCCGAGGTATGACTTTAATGTTTTGGAATCGTTAGAGACAGAGGGGCTCGAAGCAACCGCCAAAAAGATGAATTCAATAGATAACCAGAAAGATGAAAGCTTTTGGAAGCAGTTTGAGCAAGAGAATAAATCATTGCATAAGATTGATTTCAGCGAATACTTTAAGGTGGACGGCAAATTCAATCCAGTCATCGGGAACGTTGTGATTTACCGTGATAACAGACATTTAACCAATACTTATTCTGAAAGTTTCGGACCTGTATTCGAAGAAAAAATACAGGAGATACTGAAAGATCTCTGAAATTTGTATCTTGTTATCGAGACTAATTTAAATGGCAGGGATTTTTCGCCATAAATTATTCCATATGAATCGCCGCTTCCCGGGATCTCACACCCCACCCAGGAAGGGGCGATTTTTTTATTTGACCAACTTAATTTCATCCTTATGCCAAATGATTCTTTTTCAATTTGTTCATTGTTAAGGGCAATCCTCTCCGATAATAGATGATATGATGAGGTAGAAACTTTTCAGGCATACATTTTTCAGTTTTATAGAACAGGTGATTAAATGGTACGGACACATACAGCAACATACAGAACAGCATTGCGGTTGACCAATACCGCGAAAGAAAAGATGAGAGGGTTCGGCATCAGCGAACGCTCATTTTTTGTTGGCGAAAAACCGTTTCAGGTGTTCATCGAACGCTATCCGTCAAATGGAGACGGTTCGCTTTCGGTCGCGTTGATCTTCGGCGGCGCTGAAACACTGCGGCTGGCAGGGAAAGGGCTCGACGGTGCGCTTGTCGTCCACGGCATTTTTACGAACCAGCAATTGCTGGTGACGAACTTGACGCTGCGGAAAGCGTACCAAGCGCTTGGTACGAACTGGCAGCGCGAGGAGACGATCGCCTTTGATCAATCCCGCGAACCGGCATCGGCCGCTTTGCTCAATTTGATCAACCGCATGAAGCCGGCGAAGGAAAGTTCGGATTACGTGAAAAAACGCATCGGCAGCTGGGAAGGTTATTTGAAGATCCAGGAGCGCGGCATGGACATTCCGGACATCAAAACGGGCTATTCCAAACTGGTGTTCAGCCACGACTTCAGCCGCATCACGTTGACGGGGTGCCAGCTGAAAGATGCGGAATGGAAAACGCTGAAAAACCTGACTGTCCGGTTGACCGGAATTACCGGCGACGTCGGGACCGTCATCAAAGCGGCAAACCGCACAATCGAAGTCGAACTCCAAAACCATATGGTCAAGCAAGTACGGGAACGCGCGCTTGCGCTCGATAAAAAAGAAGTGGTGTTCAGCAATTTCGCGGCGCTCAGCCAGATCAGGCGGCTGCGCCAAGGCTTCGGGAATTTGGAGAAAGGGCTCGCGGTGAATCCGAACCTCGACCGCATCCTGTTCGAGGAAAAGCCGCCCGTGAAGCCGCTCCAGGCGCCGGAAAAGCTGGCGTTCCACAACCGACTCAATGAATTCCAGCAAAAAGCGGTGTCTGGCGCAATGCGGGCGGAAGATTTGTACGTCATCCAAGGTCCTCCGGGGACTGGCAAGACGACAGTTATTTCCGAGATCTGCCTGCAAAATGCCCGGAAAGGCTTGCGGACGCTTGTCGCATCGCAATCGAATTTGGCGGTGGACAATGCGCTCGGCCGCCTGCTCGCGAACAAGGATATCCGGATTCTCCGTGTTGGCCGCACCGAGAGCATCGAAGAAGAAGGAAAGAAATTCATCGAAGAAAACGTCGGCCAGTATTGGAAAGACCATACTTTGAAGGAAATCACGGCCCAGTATGAAAAACGCCAACAGCGCGAACCGCAGCTGGTGAGCGAATTGGCAACGAATGAAACATCGTATGCCGAGCTTGAGCCAGTAGTCGAGAGTTTGGCGGCGGCCATCGAAGACAAAAAGAAAGCGCAAGCGCAGCACCGCGAACTGCAGGCCGCTCTTGCAGCGGCACAAAATAAGCGGGCAGCTTTCGCAGTTCAAAAGGACAAAGCGGTTCAACACAGCGATGAACTGGCGCAAACGCTCCAAAGGCTGGAAGAATTGATTCGCAACGATTTGGAAGTGGCGGGCAGTGCGAAGAATGATGAGTGGTTCGAAGGAGAGAAGCAGCGGATTTCGGCTAGAGTCGGCGAGCTGCAAAATGCACTTGAATTCAATGGACTCGCTGAGCAATTGAAGGATAAAGAACGTGGCGCGGAGGAACTTGCGGCGCAGCAAGAGCAAGCAGCAGCGGCTGTCGGCAAAAAACAAATGGCGCAGGGCGTGCTGGAAACCGTCAAGAAAGTGGACGGCTTGCTGCAGCTGATGGCGGAGCAAAAGATTGAGGAAGTTCCTTCTATTACCTATGGGCTTAACAAGCTAGAAACAAACCGCGAAAAGATGAACGAATGGGCAAAGCTCAATCAATACAACGAGACGATTACGGCTGCGATTGCATACGTCGAAAAATCTGCGGCACCACTTGGGGTTGCAGTTGATGACGTCAAAGAAGGGGCACTGTCTCAACCGGAAGCGTTCACTTCGGCAGAAATCGATGGCTTTATGGAGAAGCTGCGGACGGTATTGAAAACGGCGCAGCGCAACGATCCAGCCGTCTTGAAAAAGGCGCTGGACAGTTTATACAAACGCCAAAACAATATTTGGCGCAGAGGCGCGAAGCTGAAAACGGCGGAAGCGTATGTGGAAGATTCGAAGCGTGCGTTCCAGGGCTTGAAAAAGGCGCTCAGCGAACAGTTTGAAAAGCAGCTGCAGCAATACGAAGCGGTCGAGCAAAAATGGCTGGAGCGGCTGGAACAAGCCCGCGAAGCGATGGCACCGCTCGAACAGCGCTGCCAGCAATTGAAACCGGCGGGTGAGATTCCAGAAGACATTGGAGCCGCCATCCGCCAACTTAATGCTGAGCTTGAAAACCTTGAAAAAGAACAGGTTGCATACGCGGAAGCGGGCCAGCGCTTGAAAAAACATCAAAATGAACACTTGGAGCAGTCCGAAGCGCTGGAGAAAAATAAGGTCCGGATTGCTGAACTGGATGCCGAGATCAAACGGGTGGATGAGGCGATCGCGGGGCATGAACAAGGCGCTGCATCGTTGCAAGACATCCTTTCCTCCACTCCGGAGGAAGAGTACGAACGGGCGGCGAAACAGCTTGCCAGTTTGTCATTTGCGCGGGAGTCGCTGAAACAGGAAATGAAAGATTTGCCGATGCTGCAGTCGATCCAGAAAAAATGGCTGGATTTATTGGAAGGGGCGAACGAACACGATTTGGATGAAATCCGGAAAATGTACATCAAGCACGCAAACGTCATCGGTACGACGTGTGTCGCATCCGCGCGCAAGGATTTCATCGACAATTACCCGGAATTCGATGTGGTCATCATCGATGAAGTGTCGAAAGCGACGCCGCCGGAATTATTGCTGCCGATGCTGAAAGGCAAGAAAATCATCCTCGTCGGCGACCATCATCAATTGCCGCCTTTGCTCGGCAACGATACTTTGGAGGAAACGCTGGAAGAAATGATCAACGACAATAGCGGATTCGAAGAAAAGCGGGAGCTCGAGAAACTGCTCGCAGAATCGCTGTTCGAGCGGCTCTACAAGAACTTGCCGGACAGCAACAAGACGATGCTCGCGATCCAATACCGCATGCACGAAGACATCATGGAAACCATTTCGCCGTTCTACAAATTGGAAAACGACCAATTGCAATGCGGCATTGCGGATTCCGATGCAGAGCGCGATCATTTATTGGAATCCAAAACGGTTTCAAGAAACAATCACCTCATGTGGATCGATGTGCCGAACGAACCGGCGTCGTTTGAAGAACGCATGAGCGGCGGCAAAAGCCTGTACAATGCAGCCGAACTGCAGGAAATCCGAGGGCTGCTGGTGGAAATGAACGGTGCCGCCGCAGAAGCGAAACGGGCAGGGCGGATGGCGGCGCAAGAGCTGAAAAGCATCGGTGTCATCAGTTTTTACGGCGAACAAGTCAAACGGCTGCAGCGCATGCTGGACCAGGAACTGCGCTTGCCGCATTTAGCGGTGCGGACTGGAACGGTGGATCGGTTCCAGGGCAGCGAACGGGACATCATCGTCTTAAGCATGGTGCGCAATAACGACAACAAGCATGGCGATATCGGCTTCGCGAAAGATTACCGCCGCCTTAACGTGGCGTTGTCGCGCGCAAAGGAGTTGCTGGTGCTGGTCGGCAGTTCGGACATGTTCACGAAGCGCGCCAAGCAGGCCGATACGAGAGCGATGTATCAGCACGTGCTCAATGTCGTCAAAGAGAAAGACGGCTTGAAGGCATTAGAAAGCAGCAGGAGGTGAAGGCGTGGAAGAGCTGATCGTGAAATTGCGGTTGACTGCCGCGGAAAATCCGGATGTCACCGTTTTAAAAGAACAAGTATGGAAGCTGCCGGTCGTGTTGTATGATGTGAAAATCAGCCGGGTCAAGCGCTTGAAAATGGATATCTTGATGAAAATGCTGCTGTTCGCGTTCCAGGAACGGGACATCCGCCGCGCTGCTACACTGGCCGACATGCTGTTTGTGGAAGAGCTTTTCATCAGCGACTCGATCGACAAGATGGAACGCACGCGTTTGATCGGGCTCGATAAGAAAGGCTACGCGCTGACCGCGAAAGGGCATGACTACTTGGAAAAAGGCATTTTCGAAGAAGAGATGGAACCGGAAGCGGCACAGATTGTCTACAGTGCGGTCCACGATGACTACGATTTGCCGAAGGACAGCGAAACGCCAGAAGCAGAAGAGTCACTCGAGCCGTATCGCTACGCGGTGAAAGGTGCTGTGAAAAAAGAGCGCATCCAGAAGCTGCTCTCTGACCGGCCGCCGGAATCCGATGAACAAGGCTTCCAAATCATCACCACTGACATTACAAGCTGCATCGAACATTCGGTGGCCCATGTCCCGTGCATTGAATTCCAATTATACGACCGGAAACAGGACATTTTTTACGCCCGCGTCTGGAACACCGCATCTGCCAGCTGGGATGAAAAGCTGGAAAAAGCGATTGAAGCGCGGGAAGTTATGGGATGGCGGAGAGCGATGGAGAAGCAGGCAAATTGAGACGCTTAAGATTATGAGTAAACCATAAGAAGACGCAGCCGAATCATTGGATTCGGCTGCGTCTTCTTTATTTTATTTACAAAATCAGTAAAATTGTATTTATTCCTCAATTGGTAATATGTTACTATTTGATTATGTGTTAGGTCTTAATGACCAGTGAGCTAATAACTTGTCTCCACCGCTTTGCCAAAAAACCTTAAGGAGCTTCTCAATGACAAAACTAGCTGAGAATTTAAAAACGTTAAGATTGCAGAACAAGTTAACCCAGCAGATCGTCGCTGGACATTTGAAGATTACTAAAGCGGTATACAGTAAATTCGAAATTGGCACGACCGAACCATCGTTGAAGCTGATGATGAAGACAGCAGATTTGTACAACGTGTCCCTTGATGAGTTAGCTGGAAGGCAGTTTACGCCTAACGGAAAAGTGATTGATCAATTGCTGATGAAGAAAGAAATGACGAAGGAAATCAATAGCTTAGTCAAGCAAATCGGCAATGAATTTATCCAAAGCAAAGAAGCGGATATTGTGAAGAGGCTGAAGCAGAAGTTTAATTTGAATTGATTATTAAATAAGAACCCAATACCGCACCATGTTTTTGAAAATATAAATATACTGGATAAAGAATTCAGAAAAATCGGAATTGACATTTCTTCTTTAGATTTTATTATTAAAGGTGAAGGATAAAAAAATGGGAAGGGTGAATGCGGTGAAGAAAACGATTTTCGTAAATGATATTTCTTCGATCAAGCACAATCATTTTTCATTTAAAGACGATTTGGGTGTAATCAAAGCTGATCCATTTGTCATCAAGAAAGCTCCGGACGGCAGCCCGTATCATTTCGACAAAGATGATTTAGAGGAAATGAGCAAGTACGAGAAGGATCTTGCACCGCATGATGAAAAAGACAGCCTGACGAAAAAAGAGTACATCGAAAAAATGAAAAAGGAATTCTACCATCATATCCGTTCCGGCAATATGGATGAAATCTTAACCCGATTGTACAAACTTGACCCTGAAAGCGTTCAGCTCAAGTGGGGAGGCCCGGTAGAGCATAAATTTAAAATTTGAACGCGTGTCAATCATGGCTTGCTTCTACACTGATTGTTTAAGGCAATTCATGCCAAAAACCGCCGCTCCTAGGAAAATAGCATTCCCAGGAGCGGCGGTTTTTATTTAACAAAATGGATGCCACATTTCTTTGGGAATAACAAAAGCTCGGCCGAAAACCATTGCGCCCTAGAATTTTCCAGAATATAATAAATCATCCGAACAAAAAGGGGATAAGCAAGAAATGAGAGTTGGGGAGAAAATGAGGGCAAATGACATAAAGACTGCAAGCCAGCTGGTCGAGGCGATTCGTGGTTTATGGGATGCACGTTCAATAAGCCGCCTGCGTGAATGGCTGGAAGAATTGGAAACGGAAGATGATTATTACCGCTTGATCCGCCTGGCGGATCAAATGGATTTATACAAATACAGCAATTTTTTGGCGACGCATGCGTATAAGCGTTTTGGGACGCTGCGGCCATTTGCCTGGCATTGCACACGGCTATTGGAGAACGGCAAAAGCCTGGAAGCGGAAGAGCGCATGAACGCTCGCCTTCAAGGGCTTGCGGATTCCGCCTATACGGTGGAAGAATGGGTTTCGGCATACACCCTGCTGTTTCGGGTATTTTGCCAGCTGAACCGTTTGCCGGAAGCGAAAGAGCAGTTGGACAAAATCAGCGAAGTACAAGGGGTGCTGTGGCCGGATTTGGAAGCGTTCTATTTTTTGCACGGCGGTGAATGGGACAAAGCGGAGGGCATTTTAACGGACGCGTTGGCGGGGCAATCAAAAGAGCGTGATGAGTATGTGCGCCTGCTACTGGCGGACCATCTATCAATGGCGGGCCGACAAGCGGAATCTTTGGAGATGCTGCGAAAAGGGCAGGCCTTGTATCCGGGCAATTGGTCATTTTGGATGGAGCAGGTGAGGCGGCTGTTTTTGCTCGGCCGCTACGAGGAAACGATTCAGCTTACAGAAGCAGTCAATGCGCAAAATCCGTATCACATCAATAAGGAGTATTATGCCTATTTGACAGCAGAATGCCTCTATAAATTAGAGCAATGGGACACGCTTGATGAGTGGATCCGGGACCACAAGGCAGTGCTGGAAAAAACGATTTACGGCAAGAAAGAGATTCAGCGCGGCGCGATCCGCAAGCAGCTGGAGCTGACGCCGAAAGTCCAGAAGCTGGATTATTGTGTGCCGGCTTCGTTGTCAATCATGCTGGAAGCATTCGGCATGGACATCGGCCAGGACGAAATCGCTGAGCACGTCTTCGACGTGACGGGTTCCAAACTGCGCACGACGATGGAGTATATGGAATCACTCGGTTTGCGTTCACAATATTTCAAAGGCACTGTGGACATCTATAAAAAGATGATTGATGCCGGCGTTCCGGTGCTGCTGAGCATGATGGTCGAGAACAATGCGCATGTCCAAGTCGTCGTCGGCTATGATGACCGGCTGCAGGCGCTCCTGATACAGGACCCGAATGACCAGGCGCCGTTTCTAGTGCCTTATGCTGAGATGAAAGACGCGTATAAGCTGACCGATTCGCTCAGCATGGTGTTTGTGAACGAAGCACAAGCGCATTTATTGGCGCAGCTGGATGAAAGGGAGCACCATTTCTTCAAGCGCTTGTATGAATTTCTCGATGAAGAAGGCGAAGGCGAGAGCGAGGCATTCATCGATTTTCTGCAAGAACACAAGGGAGAACGCTACGCGGCTGTGGTCGGGATTTCGATTTTGTTTTCAGATCGCGCGAAAGCGCTGCACGATACATGGATTGGGCAGCTGCGCCAGGAACTTGGGGTAGACGACGCGGAATTGGCTTTGCTGACGGCGCATCTGCATTACCAGAAAGACGAAATGCCGAAGGCGCTCGCGAGTCTTGCAGCGGTGAATGAAAAAAACAGCCCGTATGCGCTGTTTTTAAGAGGTGTCATTTTGATGAGCCAGGACAGCCAGGAACGCGCCATCCCTTATTTAAAGCAATCGATTGAGCTGGATCATTACCAGCCGGCCGCTTACAGCCATTTGGCGCGCTGCTATATGGAAGTCGGAAAACTATTCCAAGCGCATAAATGGTCGGCAATCGCGCTTGCCCAATTGCCATCGGATATTTACGCGCAGATTACGCATAGCCTGATCCAGTATGAGTCGGGCGCTTACGGAAAAGCCTTGGAGCGTTTCCGAAAACTGAGTGCGGAAATGCCGGAGGACGGCTATTTCGTCTACGAAATCGGGCGCTGCCTGCTTGCGCTCGGTGAAGAAGCGGAAGCGATCGAACATTTTGAACGTTATATCAAAATGGCTCCCGAGCGGCCTTATGCGTATCTGCGAATCGCTGAAATCCATATGGAAGCTGAAAATTGGGAGCAGGCGATGGCCATTGTCAATAAAGGCATCGAAGGGGCCGAAGAGAAAGACGTGCTTCACGTTTACCGCGGCCATGTCGCAATGGAACAAGAACAATTCGCAGCGGCAGAAGCGGATTACCGGAAAGCGCTCGAACTCGACCCGGATGATTTATTTGCGGTGACGTATATTACGCATAGCTTGGTGAAACAGCAGCGTTTTGATGAAGCGGTGGCCTTTTTGGCAAGCTACGCGGAACAAGGGGACACCGGATTTTTCATCCGGTCGTCGACGATGCTGTGGGAAGAATGGCCGGAATATGCCGGCCAGCAGCAAGCGATTGCGTTATTGGAAAAAGGGCTCAAAAAGAAAGAATTGGAAGGGTTTGCGGACATCGCGCAGCAATACATGGAATTCGGGGAGCATCCATTGTTCCGCAACCGGGTGCTCAAACAATTTAAAGAAATGCGGCACGTTGAAAGGGATGAGAAGCTGCTATGTTTGGAAGGGCAATTGCATGAGCAGGCTGGGAACAGCGCGTTTGCCCGCAAGCTTTATGGGCAGGCGCTTGAAAAAGCACCGAGTGCGCAAGCGCATTTCCAGCTGGGCTTAATGGCAATGGAAGCGGGCCGGCACAAAACAGGCATCCGTGAGCTTCTTTCCAGCACAGAGCTGGACCCAGGCAATACCGCGGTGCGGGAAGCATTGATGCATGCTTATATCGAGATTGACGACATCCCGCGTGCGTTTGCGGTGGCGCTGTTCATTCTGCAAAATGATCCGCTGGAGCTTGAATTCGATGACTTGTTTGAACTGGCGGTGACAGAACAATCGGTGCACGCGATTTCGAAAACGCTTGAAAGGGTGGCCGGGCAGGTGCCTGAGGAATGGCTCTTTGCCGGTAAAGCGTTGTGTGCGGAAAAAGAAGGCAATTTCGCGGAAGCGGAAACGCTGTTTGGACAGGCGAAAGCGGTCAATGGGGCATTCCCTTCCCGCTACCAGCATGTGCAATTCTGTGCACGAAGAGGCGAGTTCAAACGTGCTGTGGCTTTATTGGAAGTGTTGATCGCCGAACGGCCGGAAGACGAAAGGCTGTACGGGGAATATATCCGGATTCTTGCACATCTGGGCAAAACGCATGAAATCAATAAGCGTCTGAAAAAACGGCTTCGCGGTGAACAATTGGGCTTGGCCCAAACGTTTTGCGCCGATGAACTGGCCCAGTGGTTCACCGAAACCGAAGAAATGGAAGAGGCGGAAGTGCAGCCGAGAAAAGGCATCGTCGGCAGGTTCTTCCACAAAGCACAGCGGCTGCGAATGATTTCGCACGTTTTTGCGTTATACGATGAAGCCGCCAGGCAGATTCCGGAAAACGAGTTGCCGGTCATGCGGCATGGCGCGTTTTGCTTAAGCCGTGGAATGGCGAAAGAAGCGGTCGACGAATTAAAGCCTTTCGTCAAACGCACTGGCCATTACGAAGCCGCTGTCATGCAGCTGCAAGCCATGGCGCAATTAGCAATCGAAGAGGATTCACTCAAGATTATCCAAGAAGCCCTCAGCCTGGCTCAAGAGCTTCACGCACGGCAGCCTGCCGATGCGGCGGTGTTGACGGTATGGGCCGAACTGTTGGGGAACCTGGAAAGGGACAAAGAGGAATTGGAGAAGTACGAACAGGCATTACTCTTAGAACCGTTCAACCCTGAAACGTATACACTTGTCATGCAGACATTAGCTGAACAAAAGCCCGGGGAAGTGGAAGCGTTTATCGCGGGCATTCCGGAAGAAGTGGAAATTCCGGAATGGATCGAGCTTGCCTGCGCACAAAGCCAGTTGGCCTTAGGCAATGCATCGGCCGCTCATGCCATTTTGGTACCGCTGACGCAGCGGGAAAAAGAGTTTCAGCCGGCCATTTACGAGCTGGCGCGCTGCGAAATGAAGCTTGGCAATAAAGGGGCAGCGGTTAAAACCTTGCGTAAATTGTTCCGCAAAGAAGGTTCGGAAATGTACGTCCTGGTCATTTCAGGAGAGCCGCTGTTTAAGGGCATCCATGATGAAATTGATGAATTGATTGAGGAATTGCTGTAACCTGAAATTTTATACCGCAATATATTAAAACAACGATTTCTATTATCTGCAAAGCCGCTCTCCTTGGATTAACATCTTGGGGGAGGGGCTTTTTAGTTTATTCACTTTTATAAATGGAATCGAATTGCGTGCAACTCAGTTTTCGATAGAAAACATGGACAGGCGAAACATGAATCGAAATGGTATTTAGAACATTATAAATAATTAGAAATTAATGGTTTCAAAATGAAATTCTCTTGTTATACTAAAGAAAGGAATAAATTAGGAGGTTGAAAAATGACGACGATTTCATTGAAAAAGAAAGCCGCGACGATTGTATTGGAGAAGAAGAAGTTGACGGGTGTCGTGGCAAAGGTCGGCATCGTGTTGGATATTTCAGGCTCGATGCGTAGTTTGTACCGGGAAGGCGTCGTCCAGGAAGTCGTAGAGCGGGTGCTGGCAGTAGCAAGCCAATTTGACGATGACGGCGCTTTGGATGTCTGGATTTACGACAACGAATTTTCCCGATTGCCTGCTGCGACGGAAGCCGTTTTTATGGGCTATGTCGAAAAGAATATTTTATCGAATGACAAGGTACATAAATTCGGCAGGAACGATGAGCCGAAAGTGATGGAAGACGTGATCCGCAAGTATACGAAAGAAGAGCCCAGCGACGATCCGGTCTTTTTGGTCTTCATCAACGACGGCGGCTGCAAGCCGGGAATCAAGAAATTCATCGTTGAATCATCTTTCCAGCCGATTTTTTGGCAGTTTATCGGCATCGGCGATTCCAATTTTGATGTGCTGAGAAAACTGGATACGATGGAAGGGCGACTTATCGATAACGCCAATTTCTTTCATTTGGAGGACGTCAGCAAAGTGTCGGACGAAGAGCTGTACGATCAGATGCTGGACGAGTTTCCACAATGGCTGAAAGAAGCGAAAGAGAAACGGATTTTGCGCTGACTGGTAAGTCCAAAATGAATTGAAGGAGAGCGGGAAATGTCGAACCTATCGCTCGCGGAAGCGGTGAAACTGAAAAGTGTATTAGCCAAACGAATTCACGAATTGGAAGAAGAGATGGACCGCGTGGCATTTGTGGAAGTTGAAAAAGGCAGCAAAGTGCCGAAACAGGTCCGCTCGCTGTCAAAGGTCGAAGTGGAGATCGATGAGATCCGCAAAGATTTCCGGCTATTGGACAAATTGATGTACCGCGCCAATTTTGAAAACGTAGTGAATTTCAACGGGGAAGAGCTGGTAATCGTGGAAGCGATTGAACTGGCAACTCAGCTGCGTGCGAAAGCACGGAAGTTCAAGGAGTTCGGTGCTGCTGCAAAAGAAGAGCATCAATTCGGCTATGGGGAAGGGCTGCCGCTCATCAAACGGGCGATGTTCGACCCGGAGGAATACCGCGTCAAAGCGGTTGAGCTGGAACGGCAGGCCAACCGGCTATCGAATGCCATCAACACGAAAAACTATTCAATCTTTCTGGAATTCGACAGCGAGAAATATTTCTGATCCTTGGAGCGGTGAGACTCCGCTTCAAGGCATGGAAGGAAACCTCCTTTGCACCACGGTGCAATTGCTCTGATGGCGAATGGCAAACCAATGACCCATTACCCATTATCATTTTACCTGTTACCGATAACCAACCAAAAGCAAATGGCGGCTGAAGGCCACTTCAAGTTTATCATTCCTTCCATGAATCCTCCTGCCACTTGGCAGGGGGATTATTTTTTGCAAAGAAGAAAAATTTCAGGATTCTACCCGATTTGCTGGAAAGTATTTGCTTGTGCTGCCTTCATTTATTTTCCAATTAGTTTAAGATAAGAGTAGGATGATTTGTCTGACGACATTAGTTTGTTGGTGGGACAAGCGGAAGAACGCGGACTTGAGTACGTAGTGATGATGTACAAGCAGTTCACAAATTCCTATCATTTCCATGCAGGAGTAAAATCGGAAGATTAAAAGGAGTCGAAATATGGAAATAAATTACAATATAACGGAAGAGACTTATATGGAATTTTATCTGTTCCAGGCTAAAAATTCCAAAGCGATCAGAAAATCAATGATGACTCAACGGTTTTTAACACCTCTCCTGTATTTGGTGGGAGCCGTTATCGTATCTTATATCTTGGACATGCACTTATCGATTATGGGAATCCCCTTTCTGATCTTCGGGTTTTTATGGATGCTGTTCTTCCCCGTGCATTTCAATCGCCAAATCAAGCGGACGGCGAGGAAAATGATTCGAGAAGGAAAGAACGAGGGAGTTTTAGGCAAGCATTCAATGGTTTTTACAGATGAAGGCTTGAAGGAAACCAATGCCACAGGGGAAACGAAAGTTGCGTGGGTTTGGATTCAAGATCTGAAAGAAGACGAGTCAAACTTTTATCTATACCATACTGGGATTACAGGCTTTATTGTCCCGAAAAAAGATTTGATGAATGTGGACAGCATCAGGAGCCTGCTGCAAGACAAAATCAGCACACATCGCTAATTTAAAACGTAAAATTACATGCGCATAAAACCGCTGCTCTCCCCAGGCAACTTTCCGGGGAGCGGCGGTTTTTTTGTACTTAATCATTTAACTGTACGGTTGTTTGGTTTTCTATACACGGGTACAATTATCGCAAATTCCGACTGTGCTGGCTGATTTAGGGTAAAGGATATAAAAAAGCGAGTCAAGATTCAGGGTTTCAGCAGGGTTTGTGAAAGTCTGGAATACGAAATCGTTGAAGGAGGATTCTCAATGGGCAGCCAAATTAAAGCTTTTGTTTTCGATGTCTATGGAACATTATTTGATGTGACAGCAATTAAAAAAGAATGCGAGGAGCTTTATCCGGGATACGGCGAGAAAATCAGCCAATCTTGGAGAGCTAAGCAAGTTGAATACTTCCTGCTGCGCCAGCTTATGGGGAATTATGCAACGCTTCAGTCCATTACCCGTCAGGCGTTGAAATACGTCTTAAAAGAACAAGGGCTTGAGCCGGATGAGAAAAACGAGCAGCAATTGCTTGAAGCCTATCTCCGGTTGCCGCTTTATCCAGAAGTGGCAGATGTACTCAGCCAGTTGAAGGATAAAAAGCTAGTGGTGTTTTCAAACGGATCACACGACATGCTGGACCCCTTGATCGAGCATGCAGAGCTGCAAACGCTGTTTGCGGAAGTACTTAGCATTGATGACGTCAAACAGTTTAAGCCGGCACCAACTTCTTATGAATACGCTTTGGAAAAGCTGGGGATTGAAAGCCATGAAGTGCTATTCATGTCATCAAACGGCTGGGATGTGTCAGGAGCCAAAAATTTCGGGTTCCAAACGGCTTGGATCAACCGCAAAAACTTGCCGGTAGAAGAACTGGATTTGCCGCCGGATTATATTTTCAAAGACTTGAACGGCCTGTTGAAATGGCAATGAAACACAGCAGAAATGAGCGGCAATCGGCATTGCGTTGGAAGTATTGCTTCGAACTCAGCGGCTTTCATAGAATAGGCTTTTTATGGCCTCTTGAACGCCATCTTTAGTTGCTTTCCTTCTATTAGAAAATAGAAACATCAGCGTTGTCCGAAAGGCGGCGACAAAGATGACTTTCTTTCTTATTGAATGCGCTTCCATTTATCCTCTATACTTCGACTAAGAAGAAAAAGAGCAGCAGCTCTGATAACAGAAAGGATGAATGAGATGAATCAAGCTTCAATGAAGGTCCGCGTTCAAAAATTCGGTAACTTTTTAAGCTCGATGGTGCTTCCAAACATCGGCGCATTTATTGCTTGGGGATTAATCACGGCATTATTCATACCGACGGGCTTTTTCCCGAATGAACGGCTTGGCACAATGGTCGGTCCGATGATCACCTACTTGCTGCCACTATTGATCGGCTATACAGGCGGCCGGTTGATTTATGAACAGCGAGGCGGCGTTGTTGCAGCGATTGCGACGATGGGGGTTATCGTTGGCGCACCAGATACACCGATGTTTTTAGGCGCGATGATCGTAGGTCCGCTTGGCGCATTCGTCATCAAGAAATTCGACCAATTGATCGAAGGCAAGATCAAGACTGGTTTTGAAATGCTGGTCAATAACTTTTCTGCCGGTATTTTGGGCGGAGCGGTTGCCATCCTGGCATTCTACGGAATCGGGCCAGCAGTCAAGGCGTTAACAGATGTTCTTGTATCCGGCGTTGACTGGCTGCTTGAAGCGGGCTTATTGCCGCTGACGAGCATTTTGATTGAACCGGCGAAAATCCTGTTCTTGAATAATGCCATCAACCACGGCATCTTGTCGCCGATTGGCTTGGAGCAAGTCCAGCAAACCGGGAAATCACTTTTATTCCTATTGGAAGCAAACCCAGGACCAGGTCTTGGTGTCCTGCTTGCGTTCATGATATTCGGCAAAGGGATTGCCAAACAATCGGCTCCGGGAGCCGCGATCATCCACTTCCTTGGAGGGATCCACGAAATTTACTTCCCGTATGTCTTAATGAAACCACTCTTGCTGCTGGCAGTTATTTTCGGCGGAATGAGCGGCGTCTTTACTCTTGTATTGATGGGCGGCGGCTTGGTTGCGCCAGCATCACCCGGA
The DNA here is from genome assembly GCF_004761975.1 of Planococcus koreensis. Taxonomy (GTDB): domain Bacteria; phylum Bacillota; class Bacilli; order Bacillales_A; family Planococcaceae; genus Planococcus; species Planococcus koreensis. The sequence continues at coordinate 54,832 of NZ_RQII01000037.1, forward strand.
AGCATCTTAGCGATTGCGGCTGTAACACCGCCTGAAGGCATGGCCTATGTTGCCAA
>NZ_RQII01000038.1 GCF_004761975.1 Planococcus koreensis
AAAAAGTGCGTTAGCTGTTTCCGGCAAAAGTGAATGGAAATATGTAAATACAGGATCGATTACCGTCCAGACAAGAGATTTCGCAGGACGCGCAAACAATTCGAACGTGATTAACCCGAAACTTAAAAAGCGGCAGCCAAAAAGAGAATTTATAGAAGAGAGCCATGTCTAACCTCCTTATTTAACAGAGTAAGGGAAAATATCATAGAACTTCCTAATATTCTTCGCTTAAAAATTCTTCGATATATTCTCTCAACTCCTCTTTAAGCCTCGGCATACAAAGGTTCAAATCCGCTGATTTCAATTGCATCGTTTGCGACCAGCGCAGGCAATTGCTGTAAATGGCTGACCTTAAAATCGGCGGTTGGCGCCTGGCCATGCGGGTTTTCCATCCAAATCGCCGACATGCCTACCGCTTTGGCCGCCGCTATATCATTTTCCGGATGGTCGCCGATATACACTGCTTCATGGGGTTTGACACCTAAAGCCTCCAGCGCTTTTTCAAATATGCGCGGGTCGGGCTTCGATATGCCTTCAATCCCCGACACCAAAGCTACGCTAAAATAATCTTCTATGCCAAGGGCTCGGATGCTGTCCAATTGCAGCTGTCCCGGCCCATTTGTAATGAGGGCCAGTTGCACGCTATTCTTCTGCAATTCCCCAAGCATATCTGTCAATCCCGGAAAGCCCACACAATGTTCTTTAAAACGGCTGAGGTAATCCGCCAGCATTATTTCCCAGGAAATATCCGTTATCCCAAATTCCACAACCAGCTGCTGATACACCTCATCTTTCCAGCGATAGCCTCTTGCATCGAGTTCAATGAACCGCTGCATAAACTGCTCTTTCGGGATGTGTCCGAGCTCTCCAGGGAACCGGTCATATTGACTGTCTATAAAAGAAGCAAGCGAACGCTCACGGTCCAATAAGGTACCGTCTAAATCAAATATTGCCGCTTTGAACATCCGCTTTTCACCTCTTTTCCATTGCTTTGTAAATCTTCAGCGCCTCTAACAGGAATTCCCTGTCATATCCCGTTTTGCTGCGGATCCGTTCTGCCCATTCGCTAAGGTCTGCTGCCGGAGGGTCAGGGAAAAGACCCTCTGACGTGCTGAGAAAGCTTTTCCAATCATCGAACTCCCAATGCGCCGTTTCATTTTTATAAGGTACGCGCACTTCCAGAAGCGGTTTCGGGTAGACGTGGTTTTGAGAAAATTCCGCAGCTTGCCAGAACACGCCGTCCTCCACCGGATCCAAATCATAGGCCTGCTGTGACCGTTTGCCTCCCGGCCTGTGATAGATGATTTCTGTATGGCCATTAGCGGCAAATACCTGGACTTCCGCTCCCGGGAAAAAACCTGCGAGCCTTTCCCCGCTGAAAGCCGGATCGTCCGCATCCAACAGTACCGGCTGCAGCCATTGGTCGCCCAGGTCGCATAAATAGCGCCGGCCATGCTTGTCTTCTGCCACAACTGCCGCATGCGCTTCCTCGGTCCCCAATTCGCTGCCGACCGGATAAGCCTTAATCCCTTCTTTCCGGAATTCGTCCAACAGCCACAAAGCCAGATCAAAGCAATTCCCCGTAATGTTATATTGCTGGCGGTGCTGCTTCATCAATTCAACAGTACGCTGCTTTTGTCGATCGGTTCTTTTGAAAAACCAAGCCTTCGTCAAGGTTTCCATCGGGAATCCATCAAAGCGTTTCCAGACTTCCAAAATTTCATCCGATGCTTTCATGCCATCAACCTTCTTTGCTGATTTTCTCATTTAATATGCGATGCTATCTTCTTTACTTTCGATTTTGCCGAGGCGGAATCCTTTAAAGCGGCGCTGCCAATCTTAAGTTCTTGCATCTCGCCTGCCGTATACCCCATACTGTATATAATTGTGTTGAATAAGGAGTGTTCCAAAATGACTTTGTACCAAATCGGCAGCATCACAATGCCTGCTGTGTGGATTGCCACCCTCATTGCCCTTGCCGTTTCCGCTGTCGCCTGGCGCATCATCAGCGGTGAAAAAATCGGTGAATGGTATTGGAACGCGTTCACTTTATACTTTTTGGTCTGGAAAGCAAGTTATATCCTTTTTAACTTTGAGGAATTCATGAACTTTCCAATGTCCGTGCTGTACTTTAACGGCGGTGCGTCCGGCCATATGCTGGCATTAGCTGCGCTTGCCGTTTATCTATGGATGGCCGTAAAAAAACACGCCGCCCTTTCCCGGGATGCGCTGCCAGTCCTGCTGCTATTTTTTGTCGGATTTGAAGCTGCGCTTGCCATGCTTGAACAGCAATTGGCGGCTTCTGTTCTCCATACGATTCTTTTTGTCAGCATTGCCGCCTTCCTCTACATTTCCCGCAAAAGAGCCATTGCTGGCAGCACACAAATCTATATTTTATTCGTCCTAGCTGAAGGGTTGACCCTGAGCATCTTCCAGCCGCTCTTCTCGGTTGAGCCGCTGACCTTCAGCTGGCTTGCCCTTACCGCATTTGCTTTGGCACGATTCCGAAAAAGTGAGGTCATCATCCATGAATAAAAACACATTGTCCATCGCCATCATCGTCTTGCTGCTTGCGATTGCAGCAGTCAATTTCCTCGGACCGTCTTTTGCCGAAGAAAAGCCAGCCCAACCCGTGGCCAGCGGAGCTGCTAATACTGCTGACTCGTCTGCGCCGGCAGAAGGAGAAGCCGCTCCGGACTTCGTGCTTACGTCGTTGGATGGCGAAGCGGTCCGCCTGTCGGATTACCGCGGCAAAAAAGTCATCTTGAACTTCTGGGCCACCTGGTGCCCGCCCTGCAAAGCCGAAATGCCGCATATGCAAAAATTCTATGAAGCCAATAAAGACCAGGGAATCGAAGTGCTCGCTGTCAATTTGACGAGCATCGATAAAGGCGAGGAATCGGTCCAGGCATTCGTTGAGGAATTCGGCCTGACGTTTCCGATCCCAATGGACCGCGACGGACAGCTCGGGCCGCAATACCAGGCCGTGACGATTCCGACCACTTACATCATCGACACTGAAGGCATCATCCAGAAGAAAGTTGTCGGTCCCATGGATGAAGCCATGATGCAAAAACTGACCTCTTCTATTAATTGATCGACAGCCCGGAATCCTTTAGCGGAAATCCGGGCTTTTTTATGCCTTATCCTGAACGCGGCGTCCGCCCAGCTCTTTTGCAGAAAGCTTATAGGCCGTCATGATCCTGGCGTGGAGCTCTTCAAGCGGCCATGAGCTGTCGAGCTTCAGCACCGGGCTCTTGGCTATCGCCATTTGATGGGCATGCTCCGCATACGTTCCGACCATTTCCTTGTCTTCAGCTTTCACATACGTCTGGCACCATTCCAAAAACTCATTCGTCATTTCTCCTTTTTCATCAAGCGAAAATGGGCTGTTCCGCTCGGCTTCCCTCGCGCGCAGCCGTTGCAGCCGGAGATCTTCATCAAGAAAAAGAAAAACCAGCAGCTCCCGGTCATTGAAGCCCTCTTTGCACCAGGCATAAACCGAACCCGAAGCCACATAGCCTTCCGAAGATTCCATGTCCCGCCGGTACATCGCCAAGCGCTCTTCCACAGCATAGCTTTCGATGAAGCCATCGCCTTTCCAAATGTAACGATCGGTATCGATGCATCTCAATTCTTCTCTTTCAGCGACATACTCCCCCAACGTAGTCTTCCCTGTACCGGACCCGCCAATAATCTGGATTTTCATAAATAATCCCCCCCTGTTTCACGCACTCTCTTCTTCCATAATACGACAAAAAAAGCATCCGTAAAGTGACTTCACACTTTACGAATGCTTTTCCTTTTCAAAGTTTTGAAATTCTTTTAATACTGTATCGAGAGATATCTTAGCGGAGGCGCGTCAAAGGGCTAGGCAAGGAAATGGCCAAATGGAATTTGGTCATTTCCTTTGCTTCGAAGCTAGCGAAGCGATGCAGAAGCAGAAAGGTCTTAGCTATAAGAGGGGTGTTCTTCCCGGCTTATTACAGGAGCCATGCCCAAAGCGTCCGAAGCGGTGTTCAAAATACCTCTTCTTTCGTTCAATATAGACAGCCTTCTTATAATTCCTCGCCATTCGTCTGAATCACTTTTTTATACCATTCAAACGAATCCTTCTTGGAACGCTTCATCGAGCCATTCCCTTCGTTATCGCGGTCGACGTAAATCATGCCATAGCGTTTTTTCATCTCGCCGGTTGTGAACGACACGATATCAATGATGCCCCATGGCGTATAGCCCATCAGATCAACGCCATCGTAAATCACGGCTTTTTCCAATGCTTCGATATGGGATTTCAAGTAGGCAATTCTTTGCGGGTCATGGATTGAGCCGTCTTCTTCGACTAGATCAATTGCGCCAAAGCCGTTTTCGACGATGAATAACGGAATCTGGTAGCGGTCGTAAAGGCGGTTCAATGCATACCTCAATCCCATCGGATCGATCGCCCAACCCCAGTCGCTTGATTTGATGTATGGATTTTCTACAACATTTGGCAATCCGCCCGTCACAATATTGCCGTGATTGCCATTTTGGACAGCGCTGTTCACCGTTGTGGACATGTAATAGCTAAATCCTAAATAATCCACTATGCCGTTTCGCAGGATGTCGTCATCCCCCGGCTCCATTTGGATTTTATAGCCTTCCCGTTCAAACTCTTTCAACACGTAGCTCGGGTAATAGCCGCGCACGTGGACATCCGGGAAGAAATAACGCTGCCTCATTTCTTCTTCCGCCAGCATCACATCCGCAGGGTTTGAAGAATACGGATAAATCGGCACATGGGAAACCATGGCTCCGATCTTGAATTCAGGATTGATGGCTTTTCCAGCTGATACGGCAAGTGCGCTTGCAATCAGTTCATGATGACCTGCTTGGTACATCACTTCCCGCGCATTTTCACCCTCCTCGACAATCACACCTGAGTTGGTCCATAAGAATATCGGGTTATTGACGTCCATCTTGTTGTTGATCTCATTGAAGGTCATCCAGTATTTCACTTTGTCCTGATAGCGGGCAAAGCAAACTTCAGCGAATTTGACGAAATGGTCTACTACTTTGCGGCTTCTGAATCCGCCGTATTCCCGAGCCAAATGCAGCGGCATTTCAAAATGGGACAGCGTGATGACCGGTTCGATTCCGTTCTTCAGCAATTCATCGAACACATTGTCGTAGAATTTCAAGCCTTCTTCGTTCGGCTCCGCTTCGTCGCCTTTCGGAAAAATCCGGCTCCAAGCGATGGATGTACGCAGGCATTTCAATCCCATTTCAGCAAACAGAGCGATATCCTCTTTGTATTTGCTGTAGAAATCAATGGCTTCGTGGTTCGGGTAAAATTTGTCAGCTTCAACTGTATCGGTTATTTCCCGGGCTACGCCGTGCGCGCCCGCCGTCATAACGTCCACAACGCTCGGCCCCTTTCCGCCCTGGTCCCATCCTCCTTCAAATTGGTGGGCCGCTAAAGCGCCGCCCCATAAAAAATCATTCGGTAATTTACTCATTTTATCTCTCTCCTTCTTTGAAGACTTTCCGTGTTTTATTTGAATACTCCTCCATCTTAATTGTACCGGTCTAATTAATCAAGTATCAAACAATTATATTGTGAGTGTTATATTTGATTAGATGAGCACTCGTGCATTATATGGTATAATTCGGTTATCTTTCAGACCATAAAGCAAAGAGGTATGCCCATGTTAAAATATCAGCACATTGCAGACGAACTGGAAAATTACATAGAAGAGCATAAGCTCCAGCAAGGCGCCAAGCTTCCGGTGCTGCAGGATTTGATGCGCCAATTCAATGTTAGCAAAAGCACCGTTACGAAAGCATTGGAGTTGTTGGAGAAAAAAGGGGTCGTGTTCCAAGTTCGGGGCAGCGGCATTTTTGTCCGAAGGCATAAAAGAAATGGCTATATCAGCCTGCTGTCGAATCAAGGCTTTAAAAAAATGCTGGAAGAATTTCAGCTTGCCTCTAAAGTGATTGCGCTCGATGTCCGAAAGCCGACAAAAGAAGCTGCGCTGAATTTGAATATCAGCATCGATGACGATGTCTATTACGTCAAAAGAATCCGTTTTATCCACGGACAGACGCTATGCCTCGAAGAGTCGTATTTCACCAAATCGATTGTCACTTATTTGAACAAAGAAATCATCACCGAATCGATCTTCAATTACATTACGGAAGGGTTGGGCTTGAGCATCGGATTTGCTGATACATTTCTCCATGTCGACAAATTGACCGCTGAAGAAGCCCAGTACCTAGAGCTGAAAGAAGGCGATCCCAAACTTTATGTGGAATCCATTTTCCACTTAAGCAATGGCCAGCCTTTCGACTTTTCCAAAGTGACTTATAATTACGTACAATCGCAGTTCTTCATTCAGGCGGAATTGTAGACTCAAAATATGCGCCTGCCCTGTCATTGGAGGGCAGGCCTTTCTATTTCAGAACCTAAAAAAAGACGTTCGCATAAGTGGCTGGCCACTTTGCGAACGTCTTCTTATTTACATGATTTTATTCGACTGTTACGGATTTCGCCAAGTTACGCGGCTTGTCAACGTCGCAATCGCGGTGAAGCGCTGCGTAATAGCTGATCAGCTGCATCGGGATAACCGAAACAAGCGGTGACAGCAATTCATTGACCTTCGGAAGCACAAGGCTGTCGCCTTCTTCCTGCAAGCCTTCCATTGAAATGATGCATGGGTGAGCGCCGCGTGCCGCTACTTCTTTGACGTTTCCGCGGATGCTCAGGTTCACCGCTTCTTGTGTTGCAAGAGCGATGACCGGTGTGCCTTCTTCGATCAAAGCGATCGTTCCGTGCTTCAATTCGCCGCCGGCAAAACCTTCTGCTTGGATATACGAAATTTCTTTCAGTTTCAATGCGCCTTCAAGGCCCACGAAATAATCCATTACGCGGCCGATAAAGAAGCAATTGCGTGTAGTTGAAAGGAAGTCACGGGCGATTTGCTCCATTTCTTCTTTCATGTCCACTTGGGCTTGGATTGCGTTTGCCACAATTCCCAGTTCCTGCACAAGGTCAAAGCCGATATCAAGGCCTTTGAACTGTGCTGTTACAGCTGACAAAATCGACAACACAGCGATTTGGGCTGTGTATGCTTTTGTCGACGCAACGGCAATTTCAGGGCCTGCGTACAACAATAACGTGTAATCCGATTCGCGTGAAAGCGTAGAACCGGCAACGTTTGTGATCGTCAATGACGGGTGGCCCAATTCTTTGATCTTCACAAGAACTTGGCGGCTGTCAGCCGTTTCGCCTGATTGTGAGATAAAGATAAACAATGGTTTTTCAGACAGAAGCGGCATGTTATAGCCGAATTCGCTCGCTACATGCACTTCTACTGGAATTTGCGCCATTTTCTCGATGTATTCTTTGCCGATCAAACCAGCGTGGTAGCTTGTACCTGCTGCAATGATGTGGATACGGTCTGCATTTTTCATCGCATCCAGAATTTCCGGCTGGATTGTCAATTGGTCTTCGCCGTTCTGGTAGGCTTGGACGATTTTACGCATAACTGCAGGCTGCTCGTCAATTTCTTTTAACATATAATGAGGGTATGTCCCTTTTTCGATATCGCTCATGTCAATTTCCGCTGTAAACGGCTGGCGGTTGATCACTTCGCCGTCCAACGTTGAAATTTCAACACTGTCTTTGCGGACGATGACGATTTCTTTGTCCATCAATTCCACGAATTGATCGGTAACTTGAAGCATTGCCATTGCATCACTTGCGACAACGTTGAAGCCTTCACCAAGTCCAACAAGCAATGGGCTCTTGTTTTTCGCAACGAAAATTGTCTGCGCTTCTTCAGCGTCCAATAACGCGATTGCGTATGAACCCTTAAGCAATGTCAACGTTTTGCTGAATGCTTCTTTTGTTGTCATGCCTTCTGCAACAAGCTTGCCGATCAACTGGACGATGACTTCTGTATCCGTATCGGATTCCATTTCCATTCCAGCTAAATAATCGCGCTGCAAATGGTGGTAGTTTTCGATAACGCCGTTATGGACAATCGTGAAACGGTCTGACGTATTTTGGTGTGGATGAGCATTCACTTTATTCGGCTTGCCGTGAGTTGCCCAGCGCGTGTGCCCGATTCCAGTTGTGCCGACTACTTCATCTGCTACGATTGCACGCAAATCAGCAATGCGGCCTTTTTCTTTGAATACTGTTACGCCTTCTCCGCCGCGCACTGCGATGCCCGCTGAATCGTATCCGCGGTATTCCAATCGTTCCAATCCTTTTAACAAAATTTCCTTTGAATCATTTTCTCCAATATAACCGACAATTCCACACATGTTTAAATTCCTCCATTTTCAAGTCAAAATGAGCGTTTGCTTACGTTCGCAAACGCTTCCGATGAGCCCATCTCCACCGTTGTCCAGCCGATCGCTCAACTGTTTTGGGTGCAAGATATTACGACCGGGCTTCGCGGCCGGGAGGTATCCGCCGAAACATCGATACTCCTCCTCCTCGTCTACTGGAAACTGATTTATCCATCCGATTTTTCCAGTACAGGCGCTTCAACTATTTTCCTTGTACGCTTTACTATCCCCCTTTTTCTGCGGCCTCAAACAGGCAATTTCATCATACCTCCTAACACTTGGGAAGTCAATGAAACCCTATTGAAATGGGGCTTCAGCACCGTTGCGAGGCTCTTTATGCCCCCCTTTCTTTTTGGATGCGCTTTCTTTTATTGGCGATAAAAAAAGAAAGCTCTTGCAAGCCATTTCCATGGCTTGCAAGAGCTTTCCCTAAGTTATTTTATTTCATGCCCATTTCTGCACGCACGACTTCAGCGATGCGTTCCACGTATTCTTCACAAGCTTCAGCAGTCGATGCTTCAACCATGACGCGCACCAATGGCTCTGTCCCGGATGGGCGCACGAGCACACGGCCGTTGCCGCCCATTTCCGCTTCGACTTCTGCGATTTTCGCAGCGACTTTCGCATTGTCGGTTACCGCGTGCTTATCTGTGACGCGGATATTCACCAATTTCTGAGGGAAAATTGTCATCTCTCCTGCAAGCTCCGACAATTTCTTGCCGGTCACTTTCATGATGTTCACCAATTGAAGGCCCGTCAACAAGCCATCTCCGGTTGTATTGTAATCCAGGAAAATAATGTGGCCTGATTGCTCGCCGCCCAGATTGTATTCGTTTTTCTTCATTTCTTCCACTACGTAGCGATCGCCGACAGCGGTCTGTCTGCTTTCCATTCCGTGCTCTTCCAAAGCTTTGTAAAAGCCCATATTGCTCATAACCGTGGAAACAACTGTGTTCTTTTTCAAACGGCCTTCACCGTGCAAATATTTCGCGATGACGTACATGATCTGGTCGCCATCGACAATCTTGCCTTTTTCATCCACGGCGATCAATCGGTCGCCGTCTCCATCAAATGCAAGGCCGATATCAGCATTTTTAGCCAATACCAATTCCGCTAATTTTTCAGGGTGCGTTGAGCCCACTTTATCGTTGATGTTCAAGCCATTCGGTGAAGCCCCCATTGAGGAGATATCAGCATCCAAATCTGCGAAAACATGCGTTGCCAATGTGGAAGTCGCACCGTGTGCGCAATCCAGCGCTACATGGATATCCGTAAACTCTTCGTCCACGGTCTGCTTCAAATACTGGATGTATTTTTGGCCGCCTTCGAAATAATCCGTGATGCTGCCAAGGTCGCCGCCTGTCGGGCGCGGCAATAGATCTTCTTCGCTGTCCAGAAGCGCTTCGATTTCCGCTTCTTGGTCATCGGACAATTTAAAGCCGTCCGATCCGAAAAATTTGATGCCGTTGTCTTCTACCGGGTTATGCGAAGCTGAAATCATGACGCCTGCTTCAGCGCTCATGACACGCGTCAAATAAGAAACTCCCGGAGTGCTGATGATGCCGAGGCGCATAACTTCCGCCCCTACTGACAGCAAGCCTGCAGCCAAAGCGCCTTCAAGCATTTCCCCTGAAATCCGCGTATCGCGGCCGATCAATACCTTCGGCTTTTCTTTAGAGCTCTTTGTTAAAATATATCCGCCGAAACGTCCTAATTTAAAAGCTAATTCAGGTGTCAGTTCGCTATTAGCTACACCTCGCACACCATCAGTTCCAAAATATTTACCCATTATGTTCTCTCCTTTTGACTCTATCTTCGTTACAGAATAATCCATTTTTATACTTTAATGCATTTTGTGCAAAACAGCAAAATTCAAGAAAGTTTTTTCCGGAAGGCGCAGACTTCAAGCGCCTTCAGGCAGCTCAAGTTCATTCTCGACCGTTATATCCGCTTCGACTGTGATTTTTTCCGGATCCAGTGAAGTGATTCCGTTTGGCAACGGCAAATCGATATCGAGCTCTGTATTAGCTGCGGTGATGTCTGCCACATCAACCTCTACCGGTAATTCCGCAATCTCATCGACGATGTTTTTCGGTCCGTAAATCCGGACATTCTCTACTGAGGGTTCCAGTGAATTGATGATGATGCCCGCTGGCGGCTCGCCGTTTTGGCTCAGCGCCACAGGCACTTCCTTGCTGTATTCTTCGATGCCGACCGCTACTTGGACCGCTTCAGGCTCAATCGTGACATTTTCCAGCTTCGTCAAATCATTGGCCAGCACCCGCACGCGCGCCTCCGTTTCAAATGACTCGTTGATGCCGGGTTCACCTGTGATGGTCGCTTTGACGAAACTGATTGAATCGATGACGCTTTTCGGACCGGTGACGGTGACGGAATTCGGATCTGCCACCATGCTTTCGAGCACGAAGCCTTCCGCAAGAAGGCGTTCGTTCAATTCCGGATCGATGCGGAATTCCTGGCTTACCCGTTCTTCGATATTGATTTCGACAAATGCCGGATCCATCTGCACCCGCAATTGCTCAGATAAATTCTCTGTCTGAATCGAAATACGGTGTTCGCCCATTTCCAAGTCACGCAAATCAACGAATAATGTGAAATCCTTTAATTGGCGCGTAGTCTGCACGACGCTCGTCGGACCTGAAATCGTCAAGTCGACCGTTTCAGGCAGGCCGCTGACCATTAAATTGGTGTCATCGTAATAAACTTCCAATGCCACATCTTCAATTTTTTCAGTAATTGTTCCGCTGTCGACGGCGCTATTCGTATCATCAGCCGCTTTAACGGAAAAGAATAGCAGGAATGCGAGCAACAATGCCATAATCCGTAAAAACCATGGGCTGTCCATCAAATTATCCATTCTTTTTCCCCCTCCAGTTCCACCAGGAAGAATCCGCTTGCTGCTGCTGTTCGGCTCCGAACCAGATTCTGCGCAATTTCGCTTCAAAATCCTCAAGCGATAAGTTGCGGTGCAGATCGCCATTGGCTGTCAGGCTGATTGCGCCCGTCTCTTCTGAGACAATGACTGTAATGGCGTCTGTCACTTCACTGATGCCAAGCGCTGCCCGGTGGCGCGTTCCCAGCTCTTTTGAGATAAAAGGGCTTTCTGACAGCGGCAAATAGCAAGCCGCCGCTGCAATCCGGTTGCGTTGGATGATCACTGCACCATCGTGCAAAGGTGTATTGGGAATGAACAAATTGATCAATAACTCTGACGTAATGTCGGAGTTCATCGGAATTCCCGTTTCGATGTATTCACTCAATCCCGTCTCGCGTTCAATCGAGATTAACGCACCGATGCGGCGTTTTGCCATATAGCTGACCGACTTGACCATCGCTTCAATCAATCGGTTGCGCTCGGATTCTTCATTCAGCGTGCTGCTGGAAAATAGCTTTCCTCGCCCCAACTGCTCCAATGCACGGCGCATTTCCGGCTGGAAAATAATGATGATCGCCAAAAAGCCCCAATTCAGCACTTGCTGCATAATCCAGCCGAGCGTCTCCAAATTGAGGGCTTGGGTAATCAGATACGCAATGACGATGAAGAATATCCCCTTCAATAACTGGACAGCCTTCGTCCCTTTAATGAGGGTGATCAATTTATAGACAACGAACCATACTAATAAAATATCAATGACATTCACTAAAAGTTCGAGTGGTGTTTGATTTGTTAAATTATCCAAAAACGGCATCTGCAACCCTCGCTTTTCAACATCTGCATATACTTTAGTATATCATAACCCGATTTCACTTGCCCCGAAAGAAAAAACCTATCCCCGGAAGGATAGGTTCTATTGGTCTTCATTATCGCCGCTGCTGAAAATAGCAGCAGCATCTTTTGAAACTTCCTTGATGCCGTACCATAGCCATTCGAAAATCTGGTCGATTTCTTCGATTTCACCGGTGATTACACCGCTCGAAGCCATATACTGTCCGTTGACGATTGTCACGTCGCCGTTCAGTTCGCCTTCGACCCTCAAATCGCCATTGCGGATGGTCAGATCGCCGTCGACAACCATTCCTTCCGGTACAATGACCGTTTCGCCTTCGACCTGCAGATTCGGCTGTTTGGTGAATGCGAATTGCTGGTCTTCATTGAAACTCGTAAACAGCGCTGCGCTCATCATCAAGATGAATAACGCTGCTGCTGTTACAAACGGGTGCTGCCTAAACCAGCGCTGGGCACTGCCGCGTTTCTTTTCTTTCGGCAGCCGCTCCATCGTCTTCTGGACAAAACTGGCAGGCGCCTGTATATGCGAAGCACTTTGCACTAAGGCAATCGTCTTGGTCAATTCATGGTACATCTTGCGGCAATCGCTGCAGCTTTCCAAATAGCCTTTCAGCACCGCTTCATCTTCAGGATTTAAATCCCCGTCTAAATAATCATCCATGAATCGGATGATTTCTTCCGGACACGTCGTCATCGTGCTCGCCTCCTACAAATTGCTCAATTGCTTCCGAAGAGCTTCTCGCCCCCGATGTATACGCGTTTTCACGGTACCAAGCGGCAAATCTAAAATTTCGCTGATTTCCGCCAGCGGCAATTCTTCAATATACTTTAATACAATAGCGGCACGGTACTTATCTGGCAAGCGGCTAATTTCATATTGTACACGTTCCTGCACTTCCATCCTCATCAATTCTTCTTCGGGAAGTTGGTCTTCGTTCGCAATCGACGAGTACATATTCAGCCCTTCTGTGCCGCGTACTTCTGCATCGAGGTAATAATCCGGCTTTTTCTTGCGAATCCGGTCAATGCATAAGTTTGTCGCAATGCGGTAAAGCCATGTCGAAAACTTCCGCTGCTGGTCAAAGGTATGCAAATTCACATAGGCGCGCGTGAAAGCTTCCTGGGCAATGTCTTCCGCTTCGTGCCGATTGCCAAGCATGCGATAGCAAATTTGGAACAGCTGGTGCTGGTACAATTCAACAATCTCTGCAAATGCCTGTTGATCCCCTTTTAACACTTGTTTTATTCGTTTATTCACTAAAGCATCCATGCTCTCATTTCCCTCCGCCTATGCGGCTGTCTTTTATATACGGATTACTTTTCATAAAGTTTCATTTTATTTCTCAACTTCTATCCTAACAAATCTCGCCCAGAAAATCCCATCTTATTTCAAATTCACTGAATAAAAAAGCCCATAAAAAAAACAGGCTTTCGCCTGTTTTATAGTAGTTTTTCCCCTAATAAGGAGCCGATCAGCGCGACAGCAACATCCGCTGTGCGGTTTTTCTCGTCTAGAATCGGATTGACTTCCACAAATTCCGCAGAAGTGATAATTCCAGCATCGAATAATAATTCCATCGCTAAATGGCTTTCGCGGTACGTGATGCCGCCTGGAACCGGTGTACCGACGCCTGGCGTGTACATCGGATCGATGCCGTCGAGGTCAAGCGATAAATGCACAGCATCCGTACGGCGTTCTTCTTTCAAGTACTGGATTGCGTCATCGATGACTGCGTGCATGCCCATGCTGTCGATTTCGTGCATGCTGTATACGCGGATGCCGCGTTCTTTGATCAATTCACGTTCTCCCGGGTCAACCGAACGCGCACCGATGATGACGATGTTCTCCGGCTTCACTTTCGGTGAATAGCCGCGGATATGCGTCAATTGCTCATGGCCAAGGCCGAAGCTTGCTGCAAGCGGCATGCCATGGATGTTGCCCGATGGTGATGTGTCGCTCGTGTTCATGTCGGCGTGCGCGTCGTACCAGATGACGCCCAAGTTTTCATGGCGTTCAGAAATTCCGGCCAATGTGCCGATGGCAATGCTGTGGTCTCCACCAAGTACGAGTGGGAAATTGCCCGCTTCTGCCACTTCAAAGACTTTCGCGCCCAACGCTTCAGTCGCTTCCGTGACAATCTTCAAATTGCGCAAATTCGTGTCAGCATCAAGTTTGCCGTCTGCCTGTCCGATTTGGATGTCCCCTTCATCTTTCACCGAGTAGCCCAGGCTTTCAATGCGGTCCACAACGCCCGCATAGCGGATTGCGCTTGGCCCCATGTCGACGCCGCGGCGGTTTTGTCCATGGTCCATTGGTACACCAATAATCGAGATGTTCTTTTTATTCATTATTTTATACCCCCTTTGAAGTCTAAGTCCATTGTAACTTCTCTTGTTGCAATGGCTCAACCTGACAAAATCAAGTATATTTATTCATTTTTTCAATCAATTGTATTTTAGCTTCAGGCCATTCACTGTCGATGATCGAATACAGCACGGCATCCCGAGGTTTTCCCGTCGACCGGATCCGTTCGTTGCGGATCACGCCTTCTTTGACAGTGCCGAGCCTTTCCAGCGCTCTTTGGGAACGGTGATTTTCCGCATCGGTCTTGAATTGGACGCGGATCATACCCATTTCTTCGAAGCAATGCGCCAGCAGCATCGTTTTGACCGCTGTATTGACATGGCTGCGCTGTACGGATTCCGCGTAGAAAGTAGAACCAATTTCGCAGCTCTTGTTCTTGTGGTCGATCATGGCAATCCGTGTCGTGCCGATGATTCTTCCAGTATCCATGTCTTCTACGGCAAAGCCCCGCACATCGCTGCGGCCGATTCCTGCCTCGAGCCACACCTTCATCTCATCGAAACTCTGCACTTTCGTCAGCATATGCTCAAAAATAGCCGGTGTATGAAGTTCCCACAAAGCCGGTATATCGCTGTGCTCCAATGCCCTTAGCCGTACCCCTGAATGTTCCATCATTGTAAATCACCCCTTCTAGCTGAAATGGACCGCTTGAATTCGTGCTAAAAATTCACGCTCCAATGCGCCCATATCCTTCACTAAATAATAAGTCAAAACTTCAGGCAGCGGAAACAAATCGAAATGGGCATCCATCAGCCTGCCTTCGATCAATTCGCGCCGCACCATCGAAGCTGGCAGAAATGACATGCCAAGCCCTTCCTGGATAAAGCGTTTGGCGATGTGGGCTTGCGTCACTTTCATCGTCCGAAGTCCCGGCATGCCCCGGCGCAGCTTCAACAGCAATTCCTCCCAAAAGACCGGATGGTGGTGGGTAAAGAGAAAACCGGATTGCAGCACCGTTTCAATTGAAATCGCAGGCCCGCCCTCGTCGTCGTATGCATCCCTAGGCAGGATGAACAACAGACGGTCGCGGTAGGCCGTTTCGTGAATGACGCTGCGCCTCACGGAAGGCAGAGCAGAAAGCCCCGCAGATACTTCTCCGCTGTCCACAAGCTCTTCGATCCCTTCCGACTCTTCTACGCGGATAACCAGCTCAATGTCCGGATGGTCCCGCATGAACGACTTCAGTATATACGGCAGCACCGTTTCCGCCATCAGCGGCGAAATTGCCAATACCCATTTCTGCCGGTAGCCTTGTTCAAACGCATGAAGGCCTTCGATGCTTTCCTCCAGTTGATTGAGCACCCGCAGTGCCTGCGGTCTGAATTGCCTGCCCGCTTCCGTCAGCGCCACTCTGTTCTTTTCCCGTTTAAAAAGCGCGATGCCCAGCGATTCCTCCAATAACTTAATATGCACCGTGACATTCGGCTGTGACATCAGCAAGCGCTCCGACGTCTTGCGGAAATTCCCTGTTTCAGCAGCATCAACAAACGTTTTCAGCCACGCCAATTCCATACTTCCCTCTCCCTCAATTAAGTATTTTGATTGATTTAATTATATATCTTTAATTTTCATTATCAAAGATCCAACGTATGCTAATAAAAAAGGAGGAATTCATATGTTCCAAAAAGGCTTGAAAGGCGTAATAGCTGTACAAACAAAAATAGCCTCGGTTGATGGGGATAAAGGCGAGCTGAAGTACCGCGGACTGCTGGTGGACCAGGCTGTCGAAGGAAAAACGTTTGAAGAAACCGCATTTTTCCTGTGGAACGGTGCCTGGCCGGAAAAAGATGAATTGCATGCACTTGTGGATGAGCTGAAAAAAGAACGCATCTTGCCTGTACACGTAACAGCGATTGCAGAATTGCTGCCGGCCGATGTTTCGATCATGGACAACCTGCGGACGCTCGTCTCGGCTTTCAGCAGCCGCGAGTTCGGCTTGCGCAGCCCGAAAGGCCAAGCACTTGCACTGACCGCAGCACTTCCGGTGATGGCTGCTATGCTTTATCGCCTAAAACACGGCCTGAAGCCCATAGAAGCGCGCCAAGATCTCGGCCACACTGCGAACTTCCTGTGGATGCTGAACGGCCAGGAGCCGCTAAATGTGCACATTGAAGCTTTGGACACTTATTTGAAACTGACCATGGAGCACGGCATGAATGCGTCCACGTTCGCTGCACGCGTCACCGTGTCCACAGAATCCGATATGGTCGCAGCCATTACTTCCGCACTCGGAACGATGAAAGGCCCTTTACACGGCGGAGCTCCTTCCGGCGTCATCGACTTGCTGGAGGAAATCCAGACGCCGGACCGCATCGAAAGCGTCATCCGGACCAAGCTTGAGCACGGTGAAAAAATTATGGGCTTCGGCCACCGCATTTACCGCACCGAGGACCCGCGTTCGATCATCCTCCGCAAGAAATGCCTGGCTTTGCAAGGCGAAGACGAATGGCTCGATCTCGCGACGGCCGCTGAAACCGAAATCATCCGGTTGCTGAACCTCCATAAACCGGGACGCGCACTGCACACGAACGTCGAATTCTACGCCGCTGCCATCATGCGCTCGATCGACATGCCGCCGGAACTGTTCACGCCATCCTTCAGCATTGCCCGCATCGTCGGATGGACTGCCCATGTTCTTGAGCAGCAAAACGATAACGTCATATTCCGGCCGCAATCGGAATACATCGGAAACTAAAAAGGTTCTCCGTCAAATGTTGGGGTGAGGCGATATCGCCTTCACCCTTAACCAACGTGAACTCCAATATTCTTATACTTGTGTGTCAGTAATATTTTCGCGCGAGCCCGCTCGAAATTCCGGAATCCGAACGCGTTGCGTTTGATCACTTTTGTGAGGTTATTGATGCCTTCTAAAAAGCCATTGGAATAAGGGAATGCAAAACTGTTCAAGATCTCGGTCTGCCAATTATGGAAGGTCCGCATCGCTTTCTGAAACTCCGGAATCCCGGATTGTGCCACCAGCTGACGAAATTCATGCAACTGTGTTTTGGTCTTGAGGACATCCTCAGGACCTCTTTTCCTTCAACGATTGTCGTGTTTTCTTTCGATACGACAACTTTCGATGCACGGCCAAGCTGTGTAATGTTCGTTGTTTTCAATTCCAAGCCAAGGTCTTCCGTGATACTTCCGCACCCGTAAGTGCTGCAATGTCTTCAAGCATCGCTTTGCGGCGATCGCCGAAGCCAGGAGCTTTGACAGCTACAGCATTGAACGTTC
>NZ_RQII01000039.1 GCF_004761975.1 Planococcus koreensis
AAGAGTTGCATCGCTGCGCTGTCTTCGAGACACGAAAGAGCGTTGCTCATGCGCAATCTTGTCGCAAAGATTTCTCTCGATATGGAGCAAAACTGCGTAGAAAACCTTACTGCTCCTGCAGTGCTACGCACTTCGTCGCAAAGAATTGCCCTCGCAGGCTTCGGTCAACTCTTGCCCGCGGCAAGCGAGGCAGTTTTGCGGAATATCGATACTTAATATTCTTTAGTTCAACAAATATTAAGTACAAAAAACATACCGAAGCTAAAAAATTCCAGACTATATTAAAAGAATGCTAGTGATAGCGCTTTCATTAGAAATTTCTGAATTTATACTTAAGGAGTAATGAAATATACCTAAAGAAAAGGGGTTAAGAAATGGGCAAACGTTTTAAAGGGTTTACGCTATTATTGATGGTCATGATTTTTGCCTTGATTGCAGCTGGCTGCAACTCAGGAGATTCAGATTCAGGATCAGGTTCTGGCTCAGGAAGCGGCGTGGATGTAGGAATCATCCTGCCGACAAAAGATGAGCCGCGCTGGGTTCAGGATGAGCAGCGCTTTAAAGATGCTTTAGCGGATTCCGACTACTCGACAGAAATCCTTTTCAGCCAAGGATCTTCAGCAAAAGAAAAAGAAAATGTTGAAGCATTGCTGAACAAAGGCATCAAAGTATTGATCATTACACCGCATGACGGAGCAGCGGCAGCAGCGGCTGTAGAAGCAGCGAAGAAAGATGATGTCACAGTCATCGCTTATGACCGTTTGATCACAGATACGGATGCAGTGGATTATTACGTTACATTCGACAGCTTGGCTGTTGGTGCAGCACAAGCGCAATACTTGCTCGACAACATCGAAGGATCTGGCGTACCGCTTTACTTGTATGCCGGTGCAGCATCTGACAACAACGCATTCCTATTCTTCGAAGGCGCATGGAAAGTGCTTCAGCCGAAAATCGCTGACGGTACATTGGTCATTGCCAACTCAAGCGAAGCGGAAGCATTGAAAGACTCTGCAGACTTGTCGCGTGAAGACCTAGGTAAAATCATCGGCCAGGTTACGACAAACTGGGATCCGAACGAAGCCAAAAACAAAGCACAAACGCATTTAACTGCAGCATCTGATGCACAAAAAGGCGACGTCGCAATTTTGGCGCCGAACGATGGCACAGCACGCTCGATTGCCGATGTATTCGCTTCAGACAGCGCAGTGACGAACTATCTGTTGACTGGCCAAGATGCTGAGAAAGCATCGATTCAATACATCATTGACGAAAAACAATCGATGACAGTATTCAAAGATGTTCGCACATTGGTAGAAGATGCGATGGGCATGGCAATTGAAGTGCTTGACGGCAACACGCCAGAAACTACTGGTACTTACGACAACGGCCAAGTGGAAGTCAAAGCAAAACAGACTGACGTTATCGTTGTGGACAAAGAGAACGTCAAGCAAGAATTGATCGACTCAGAGTACTACGATGCAAGCGAATTTACAGGCCTCGAATAAAAACGGAATATGAAAAGGAATAGTGATAGATTTTTCTATCACTATTTCTTGATTACATAGCATTTTCAGCAGGGAGGCGATCGAATGAGCGACTATATATTGGAAATGAATAATATTACAAAGCAGTTTACCGGAGTGAAGGCATTGTCCGATGTCAGTTTCAAAGTGAAGAGAGGCGAAATTCATTGCTTGATCGGTGAAAATGGCGCAGGGAAATCGACGTTGATGAAGGTATTAAGCGGCGTTTATCCTTACGGCACATACGAAGGCGATATTGTCTTTGAAGGGCAGGTCCAGAAGTTCAATACCGTAAACGACAGTGAAGCGGCTGGAATCGGCATCATTTATCAGGAGCTTGCCTTGTTCCCGGATCTTTCCGTTTACGAAAACATTTTCGCAGGCAATGAAATTAAAAAAGGGCCGTTCATTGATTGGAATCAGACAATCACCGAAGCCGGAAAATTGCTGAAAAAAGTAAAGCTGAAAGTGAAGCCGGAAGTGCTTATCAAAGATTTGGGCGTCGGCAAGCAGCAGCTCATTGAAATAGCGAAAGCATTGAGCAAAGACGTCAAATTGCTGATCTTGGATGAGCCGACAGCAGCGCTGAACGAAGACGACAGCGAAAATCTGCTGGAATTGCTGAAAGAGCTGAAAAGCCAGGGCATCTCTTGCATCATGATATCGCATAAGTTGAAAGAAGTGATTTCCATCGCTGACAAAGCGACCATTTTGCGGGACGGCAAGACGATTTGCACGCTGGATGCGGCAAAAGGCGAGATCAAGGAAAACTTGATCATCAAAAACATGGTCGGGCGCGACATCGAAGACATTTATCCGAAACGGCCGGACAAAAAAATTGGTGATACTGTACTCGAACTGAAAAATTGGTCGGCTTATGACATCGAGCTGGGCCGCAATGTTGTCAAAAACGCCAACCTGCAGCTGAAAAAAGGGGAAATCATCGGCATTGCCGGTTTGATGGGATCTGGCCGCACGGAGCTTGCGCAAAGTATTTTCGGCAACCCGAAAGGCTATAAACTGGATGGTGAATTATTGGTTTTTGGCGAAAAGAAAAAATTCAAGCACACAAGCGACGCCATCAAAGCGAATATCGCCTATGTAACGGAAGACCGCAAAGGCGATGGCCTGTTCCTCATCCAGGACATTAAAAGCAATGTCTCTGCTGCGCATTTAAAAGGGATTTCGCATAAGGGCATCTTGAATTTGAACGAAGAAGTCAAAGTCGGAACCGATTACAAAAACAAGCTCCATGTCAAAGCGAACTCGCTCGAACAGATTGTCGGCAAACTCAGTGGCGGCAATCAGCAAAAGTATCGCTCGGCAAATGGCTTTTTACCGGGCCGAAGATTTTGATTTTGGACGAGCCGACGCGTGGCATTGATGTCGGGGCAAAATTCGAGATTTACACGATCATGAACGAATTGATCAATGAAGGCTTGAGCATCATCATGATTTCCTCGGAACTCGGGGAAGTGCTCGGCATGAGCGACAGGGTCTATGTCATGGCCGAAGGCGCGATCAAAGGGGAATTGGATATATCAGAAGCAACGCAAGAATCGATCATGGAACTCGCTACGCAATAGGAGGTTAAAAGGATGAATTATTTTTCGGAAGCAAAAACATTATTAAAAGAAAATATACGCGAATACGGAATGTATATAGCGCTTGCTGTCATCATGCTGGTTTTTGCAATCCAGACGGACGGTTTGTTCTTGTCCTCAAGGAACATCAGCAATTTGCTGGATTCTGCGGGCTATATCGCCGTATTGGCAGTCGGTATGACATTGGTCATCGTCATCCGGCACATTGATTTATCAGTCGGGTTTTTAGCCGGGTTTCTTGGAGCGGTAGCTGCCATCTTCCTGACCCAGATGGGCGTTTCGGTGTTCATCACCATTCCGGTCATTTTGGTTTTCGGCGCGTTGATCGGCCTCGTAAACGGCGTGCTGATTGCGAAAGTCGGTATTCCGGCGTTCGTTGCAACCTTGGCCGGGATGCTCATATTCCGCGGTGCGCTTTTGCAAGTCACGGAACGGACCGGCACGATTATCGTCAACGATGACGGTTTCAATGCAATCGGCAATGGGTTCATCCCATCGCTGATGGAGATCAACGGCTTGCACTTATTGACGCTGCTAGTCGGTGTGGTCGGCATCCTTTTCTATATCTACAGCGAGTTTTCCACACGCAGAGATAAGATGAAATACGGCTTTGAAGTCATGTCCATCGGCTTATTCATCACGAAGATCGTTTTGATTTCCGCAATCATCGCTTACATCACGTGGCTTTTAGCTGGCTATAACGGATTTTCATGGACAGTGATCATCATGCTGGGCGTCGTCGTCATCTACCATTTCCTGACGACGAAAACAGTTCTTGGCCGCCACATTTACGCAGTCGGGAGCAACCCGGAAGCTGCACATCTCAGCGGCATCAATGTCAATAAAATCACTTATTTCGTGTTTGGTTCGATGGGTATGCTTGCAGCCCTTTCAGGAATCCTGTTCACGTCGCGCCTGCAATCGGCAACGACGACAGCCGGCACATTGTTTGAGCTAGATGCGATCGCGGCTGCTTATGTCGGCGGCGTATCGTCTGCAGGCGGCGTCGGCAAAGTGACCGGCGCGATCATCGGGGCAATCGTTATGGCTTCGTTGTCGAGCGGGATGAACTTGCTGGGTGTCGGCATTTCCTATCAATACATCATCCGCGGGGGTGTTTTGGCAGCAGCTGTTATATTCGATGTCATGACCCGAAGAAAAAGAGGATAAATCCCTAAAAACGGCGCCAGGCATCCTTGCAAAAGGGAGCCCGGCGCCGTTTAAACTTGCTATTGTGAATTTTTCTTCAAATGGTAAGATGATATCAGTCTACAGCAAAGGAGGCAGCTTGCATGAGGAAAAAAGTGATCATTGTCCTCCTGTCATTAAGTGCTATCTTTCTGGTATTCACGATCGCTTCCGCAGAAAAAGTGTTCCGGCCGAGCACCGAGCTGCCGAAATCGGTTTCGACAACCAATGGCAGCCCGCGCCTTGTTCTCATTACGCAAGAATTGGAAACTTCATTTTGGGACGAGGTGGCTGCAGGAGCGAAAAATATGGCGCTTGAAGAAGGAGCCCAACTTGAAGTTTGGGGCAGCTACGGCACGAATTCAGATGAATTTCTGAAAAAATTGGAATTGGCGATTCATTCGAAGATGGACGGCATCATTGTACAGGGGCTGGACACTGAAGCGTTCAATGAATTGACGAAAGTCAAAGCGGCATTTTATGGCATTCCCATCATCACCGTTGCAAACGACGTGCCAAAACAGGAAAGCTTGCGCAAAACATACGTCGGTTCCGACCAGTTCGATGCAGGCAATCTCCTGGCGAAGGAATTATTGATAGATATGGAACACCAGGGCGAAATCATTATCTTGTCCGATGAAGATTCCCAATACTACCAGCAGCAGCGCATCGCAGGAATGATGGATGTTTTTAAAGCTTATCCGGCTGTCACCGTAACGAACAGCCAAACCTCCAGTTCGAAAGAACAAGTCGTGGCTGCTGCCCAGGACTTTCTGAACAAGAGCCCGGACGCCAAAGGCATCGTTGCAGTCAATGCGAATCACTTGGCTGCGATGCTGCAGGAGATTTCACGCCGGACGCAAGTGGAACCTTATCACATCTATTCTTTTGACGACGGCCCCGATGCTTTAGCGCTGTTGGAACAAGGCGAAGTGGATGCATTGATTAGGCAATCGCCAGAGGAAATGGGCAAAAAAAGTGTTGAACTGATGATAGACTGGATAGCCAGTGAATCGGAGCCTCTGGATACAGAAGGCTATATCACAGATATTGAATTGGTGAAAAGAGTGGATGGTTCCTGATGAAGACAATACAGCAAAAAATCTGGATGCTTGTCGCCATCGTCCTGTTTGTTATGATTGCGATTTGGTTGACCCTGACATTTTATAACCAAAAAACGCAAGACCAATACAACGAAATTTTGCAGCGCTACCTGGAAATGAATGAAGTGACGAATGCAAGCCAGCAAGTGATTACGGATTTGAATAATTTTCTGATTGACCCTTCATTCAATAACGAAAGCAGTCTGAGCAGCAGCACTAGAAATGTGTTGGCTGCGCAATCGGCCGTGTCCGAGCTGCGCAATGAAGAAAATGATTTTATCCTGACCAATTACATTAACCTGATCGACAGTTTTGTAGAGACGGTTGAACGCTCTGTGAGTTATCAGAATGCCGGCGATGCAGATTCATCGCTGGCGGAGTTTTCAGAAGCCAACCGCATATCGACGTATATTTCTGAAATGACCTTGTCGATTATTGATTCGGAATTGAAATCGTACGAGTCATTTTACCGCGATATTATCGCCAAATCCGATGACCTCAATCAAATGGGCATTTGGCTCTTTCTGATGATGACTTCATTTCTGTTATTGCTGGCGTATTTGTTCTCGTTGAGCATCACGCGGCCAGTCCATCAATTGCGCAAAGCCGCAAACGAATTATCGAAAGGCAGGTTTGATTTGCCGATCAAAGTCGATTCCAATGATGAAATTTCGTTTCTGGCAAGGACTTTTGATAATATGCGAGTCAGCGTCAATAACCTTTTTGCTGAAACTCAGATGAAAGCTCAATTGGAAATCGAGCTGCAGGAAAATAAGTTATTGCTGCAGGAAAGCCAGCTGCGTATCCTGCAAAGCCAGATTAATCCGCATTTTCTTTTTAATACTTTAAACACCTTATCCAAAAAAGCGTATTTGGAAGGGTCCGAAGAAACAAGCGATTTATTGGTGAACGTGGCTGGGCTGTTCCGCTACAATTTGAAGCGCATGGACCGTCCCGTCACGCTTTACGAAGAAGTCGTCGTTTTAAAGCAATACATGGAAATTCAGAAAGCCCGTTTTCCAGATCGGCTTCATTTCCACACAGAGGTGGACGACTCCTGCCTGACGATTGAAATACCAGGGCTGACATTACAGCCGCTCATCGAAAACGCGGTGATCCATGCGATTGAACCGCAGGAAGATGGAGGCCATATCTGGTTTCGCATCATTGACCAGGAAGAAGAAGTCCGGATTGAAATTGAAGACAGCGGCGGCGGCATGAGTTTCGACAAGCGGAAGCAATTGCTTGAAGGAACCATCATTCCCGAAAATGGCCATTCAACTGGCATCGGGTTCTCCAATGTCATGAAGCGGCTGGCATTGTTCTACAGCCGAGAGTCAATCGTTTCAATCGACAGCGAAGAAGGCAGAGGTACAAAAATCATGTTGAAACTACCGAAAACAAGGGGGATTGCAGATGCAGGCGAAGCTGCTGATCGTTGATGACGAACCAATTGAACGCCAGGCCATGCAGGCGATCTTGCAAAAAGCTTTTCCGGACATTGAAATCAAGCAAGCAAAAAACGGCAAAATCGCCATTGACATTGTAGATGACTGGAAACCCGATATCGTCTTTATGGATATCCTGATGCCCGGCATGACAGGGTTGGAAGCAATTTCAAAAATCAAGGAAAAACATGAGGATGATATCCAATTTGTTATGGTCACTGCATTTGAAACGTTTGAATATGCCCGCCAAGCCATTAAATTAGGGGTCAAGGATTATTTGCTGAAACCAAGCAAGGCCAGTGATATTGCAGACGCCCTCGGGAAAATATTGGAGCGGCTGAAGCAGCGGGAACAATGGGGGCATCCGATGCTGCATGACCAGCAATCCATTCAAAAAGCGTTGGCGTTAGTCGAAACGGATGTAGTGACTCAATTATTATTTGATCATGTGCATGAAGTGCATATTGATATGCTCATGGAAATGCTGGAAATTCAGCCTTCTGATGAAAAATTCGTAATGGTCGTCATTGTTCCGGAAAGCACAGAACTGAATTATTCGGCGATCAAAGAAAAGCTGAGAAGTGCTGGCGGGTTTTGGATGGGAGCCATGTACGGCAGGCAATTGCCCATCATCGTTTTTCGTGATGAAGGCGTGTCTTTCCGTTCCCAGGCGGTAGCGCTTGCCAATCAAGTGCTCGAAATTGCCCGGGAAAAAGGGGACAAAGGATGGTTTATAGGTTTTGGGAATGTCTGCCATTCATTGGAAGAAATCAGGCAGTCCTACCAGGAGTCATTGATCGCGACAATGGATGCCGCATACCGGAATAGCTACCGATTTTATGCCGACGTCCCCAAATTGGCACATGGCAGCGGTGCACATTCATTGAAACAAGAAGAACGGAAATTCTTTGACTGGATTCGCTTGGGCGAATGGGAACGTGTCGAACAGGTTTCGACTTCATTAGTAGAACGGTATGAAGGGCTGGGCACAGAAGTTTTAATAGCGCAGCAGAGGATGCAGGAATTATTATGGGTCACTTCGCGCATCATGGAAGAAATCGGAATTGAATCGGACGTACCTTATTTCACCGTCCAGCCGAAAGATTACCGCATGCTGAAAAAAGAAGCCGCCCAATTAATGGCGCTGCTGAAAAATGCATACTTGATGCATGGAAATCGCCTTGAGGCGGATAAAATTCACCAGATCAGGCAATTTATCATGGACCATTCGCACGAAGACATTTCGCTTGAAGCCTTAGCGAAGCAAGTGGATTTGAGCCCGATTTACATCAGCAAAATGTTCAAAGAAAAACTTGGCATCAATTATATTGATTTTTTGACCCAATGCAGGATTGAAAAAACGAAAAAATTGCTTGCCGATCCGGAGCTTAGCTTGAAGGAAATCACGTTTGAAGTCGGCTACCATGACCCGAATTACTTCAGCAAGGTGTTCAAGAAAATGTGTGGAATATCACCGACCGATTACCGGAAATCGATTGTTGGTTCCAGGGAATGAGCAAGGGGCCGCTGAAGATGAAAAAACTGACATCAACCAAGTTCCTGGTTTTATATGTATTCGTCATTTCTTTACTGATGGCCGTGGGCTGCAGTAAACAGCCTATCCCCGAAGAAACGCATAAACAAACGCCTGAGCAGGATGAGGAAAACAGTGGTGAACCCGTGAAAATCGGCTTTTCAATGGATACGCTGAAAGAAGAGCGCTGGCTGAAAGACCGTAATTTGTTCAGGCAGGCAGTCGAAAGTCTGGGTGCGGAAATTGAAATTCAAGCGGCGAATGGCGACGATTCGCTGCAAATTGCCCAAGCGGAAGAGATGATCAACAAAGGCATCGACGTTTTGGTCATCGTTCCGCATAATGCTGAAGCAGCCGCCGCTATTGTCGCTAAAGCCCATCGCGCTGGCATCAAGGTCTTGTCTTATGACAGGCTTGTCAAAAATGCAGATATCGACTTATACGTCTCGTTTGATAACGAAAGGGTGGGCGAATTGCAGGCGATGGAAATGCTGAAGCAAGCGCCCAAAGGCAAATACGTTTACATCGGCGGTGCGGTGACGGACAATAATGCCCATTTGCTGAAGAAGGGGGCATTCAATGTTTTGCAGCCATACATCGACAAAGGCGATATAACAATCACTTATGATCAATGGACCGAAGATTGGACGCCGGCCAATGCATACATCAATATGGGGCAGGCGCTTCAGTCGAATAATAATAGGGTCGATGCGGTTATTGCGGCGAATGATGCCACTGCAGGCGGCGCTATCCAGGCATTAAGCGACCAAGGGCTCAAGGGAGTCGTGCCGGTCGCAGGGCAAGATGCCGAGCTGGCAGGCGTCCAGCGCGTCGCTGTAGGGACGCAGACAATGACGGTGTACAAACCGATCGATATTTTGACTGAGCGTGCAGCCGAACTCGCCATTAAATTAGCGAAAGGCGAGCGCATCGATGTCAACCGGACGGTCAATAATGGGAAAATCGAAGTGCCGTCGATTCTGCTGAACCCGATTGCCGTCGTCGAGTCGAATATTAGCAAAACAATCATTGAAGATGGCTTCCATTCACGGGAAGATATCTACCAGATTGAATAGCATCAGCCGCCGGATCTTGTTCCGGCGGCTTTTTTGCGGCAAAGGCTTATATTAATTGGGAGTTAATGTTAACATTAGTGAAAACATTTCAGGATGGACACAGCGCTTCAGCTGCATCCAAGAAGGAGGGAAAAGATGGCAGCGGAATTTTTCAGCAGGCACCAAGAACGAGATGCCCTTTTGCCCGCAAAGCGCCAACAGCTTTTGGAGAAATGCATGGAAGATTTGACGGCCGACAAAAATGTCCTGGCGGTTTACCTGAGCGGCTCATTGGCAAAGAAAACACATGACCAATATTCGGACATCGATTTGCATATTATCGTCAAAGCCGGCCGTAAAGCGGAATTCATCCTGAATAAGAAAACAAGATCGGAACGATGGGGAGAGGTGCTGTTCCACGAAGGCATTAACCCGGTAGCTCCGTATATCGTCAGCCATTATAGCTGTTTTGTGAAAATCGATAGCTGGTATCATGCCCCGGACGAAATCAAACCGTCGCATTGGCTCCATAAAGCCCAAATCCTCTATGATCCGGATGATATCTTGAAAGAGATATTGGCCGCATCAGCACATAAAATTTATCAAGTGTCTATAGAAGAAGTGGAAATGTGGAAAGGCAAAGTCCTCGCTTTTGCGCACGAAACCTACCGGGCTGCCATGCGCAATGAATCCTATTACGCAGCGGCAAACTTGGACCGGCTGCTCAGGTACATTGTCTCGGGCTGGTTCATGGAAATGGAACAGCATTTTGACGGCGCTTTCAGCAGCTGGTCAAAAGTCGAAGGCGGCAGAAGCGATTTGAACGAACGGGAATTGGCGCTTCTGAGCCAATGGCAATCAGGCCGCAATACCGAGGACATCATGGCAGTCCTCGAACAGACGGTGCCCGAAATTCTCCGCCTGAATGGCGTATTGAGCCAAAAAGTCGGTATTGAAGAAAACCGGGAGCTTATGGACCGTATTCTGCGCATGGCCTATTAATCGAAGATCAGGGAGTGGACGCAATGCCTTTGGAAATAATCAGGAACGATTTAACAAAAATGCACGTCGATGCCATCGTCAACGCAGCAAATTCAAACCTTCAGATGGGAGGCGGCGTGTGTGGAGCTATATTCCAAGGGGCCGGCGCCAGTGAAATGCAGGCAGCGTGCAAAGAGTTCGGCGATTGTCCGACAGGGAACGCGGTGGCGACGCCGGCATTCAACCTGCAGGCGCGCTATGTCATTCATGCAGTAGGCCCTGTATGGCAAGGCGGCGGACAAGGAGAAGAACGGCTTTTGCGGTCCGCCTATTCAACGTCCCTCAATTTGGCACAGGAGTTGGGCTGCGAATCGATCGCTTTTCCGCTTATCTCATCCGGGATTTACGGCTACCCAAAAGATCAAGCTTTGGAAATTGCCATTTCAGAAATCCGCAGATTCCTGCAGGACCACGAGATGCTGGTCTACCTGGTCGTCTTCGACCAAAAATCCTTTGTCATCAGCGAATCCCTGGCCGATTCCATCAATTCCTATATTGATGAACATTACGTCGAGGAAATGGCTGTCCGCTATCCGCGTCTGGAGCAAGAAGTTATTCTTCACGAGGCTGAGGCAAAGCTTCCGGCTTCTCTTGAGGACTTTCTGGCGCACATCGATGAGCCGTTTTCAGTGCGTTTGCTGCGTTTTATTGATGAAAAAGGCATGGAAGATGTTGAAACGTATAAAAAAGCCAACGTCGACCGCAAGCTGTTTTCTAAAATAAGAAATTCACCTTCCTACACGCCGATGAAAAAAACAATCATCGCTTTTGCCATTGCGCTGGAACTTGATCTGGATGAAACCGAGGAATTATTGGAAAGCGCGGGCTATGCCTTGTCGCGCAGCAATAAATTCGATGTCATCATCGAGTATTTCATCGTCCATGAAAAGTACGATATATACGAAATCAATGAAGCCTTATTTTCTTTCAATCAAGCGCTTTTGGGCGCGTGATCCGAATGCCTTTCCATGAAACAGCAGCCTCTCTTTGTTTAATGGATTCCGGACAGGGAACTTGGATAAAGAGAAAAGCTCGATATGGAAAGGATGATGCAAGATGCAGACATTAAAAGCGGTTTTTTTGAATTGCTCATTAAAAAGTTCGGACGAAACTTCGAATACGGAAGGATTTATCCACGATGTGCAAACCCATTTCAATCAGTTAGGCGTTGAATCGGAAATTATCCGGCTCGCCGATTGGACCATCGGCTATGGCATCGAAGAAGATTTAGGCGGCGATGACCAATGGCCGGAAATCTTCGAAAAAGTCAAGGCGGCGGATATTGTCATCATCGGCACCCCGTTATGGCTCGGCGAAAAAAGTTCGATTGCCACATTGGCGATCGAGCGCCTCTATGGCAGCAGCAGCTCAACCAATGATAAAGGCCAATCGATTTTTTATAACAAAGTCGGCGGAACGGTCATTACCGGAAACGAAGACGGGGCCAAGCACGCAGCGGCTTCGATCTTATATGGCTTGTCCCATATCGGATTCGTCATTCCGCCGAATGTTGATGCTTACTGGGTAGGCGAAGCAGGTCCGGGTGCATCGTATATCGAAGCCGGGCGGGACAATGAATTCACGAAATCCGCTATCGAACGCCTGGCGTATAATACCTACCATTTAGCCGGCATGCTGAAAAACAATCCCATTCCTGCACAAGGCAATACACTGGAATAAATACATCTACATGCACACGTTTAATTATTTGTCGCTTGTAAAGCGACCTCTCGCTTCTCCGGAAATCGTATCCTGAAGTTGTAGACAAAACAACTTGAGGAGGAAAAAACATGAACAACGAAATGACGGAATTGGTATTCATCTTGGACAAAAGCGGCTCGATGGCCGGACTTGAAAGCGACACGGTCGGCGGCTTCAACGCGCTGATCGCCAAGCAGAAAAAAGAGTCTGGCGATGCACGGGTCACTACGGTGCTGTTCAATCATGGCTATGAGCTGCTGCACGACCGCATACCACTGAACGGCGTTCGGCCGATCACGGAAAAAGAATACGAAGTCAGCGGTACGACAGCGCTGCTGGACGCAGTCGGCGCGACTATCCAAAAAATACGCAATGTCCAAAAAAGCACCACTGAGCAAGAACGCGCCGCAAAAGTGATTTTTGTCATCACAACGGACGGCATGGAAAATGCCAGCTGTGAATATACACATGAGAAGATCAAGGCTTTGATCGCCCGCCAAAAAGAAGAATTCATGTGGGAGTTCATTTTCCTGGGCGCCAATATCGACGCCGCTGCGGCCGCAGAGAAATTCGGCATTGGCAAAGAATTCGCAGCTGATTACCATGCAGATGCGGAAGGCACCGAATTGAATTTTAATGTGTTGAGCGAAGCGGTAACTTCGTTCCGCCACAACGAAAAACTCGACGGCCAATGGAAAAAAGACATCGAAGCCGATTTCATTAAACGGAAACGCCAATAAGCTCCTGTTTTAAGCCGCTTCAGCCACATATGCTGAAGCGGCTTTTGGTTTGCTGAAACTTTTAAAGCATCTAGCGAGTCTACTCAAGTATAAGGGGGGATACAAGATGAAAAAACTGCTGTTTGGAGCAATTGGGGTGTTGATCATATTTGTGAGCGGATGTGGCCAACCCGGAAATTCTACAGGCACCAACGTAGCTGACGATGTGGAATTCGGAAAAGACGAATACCAAAACATCACCTTGTCCGGCAATGCTTTGGGTATGGCGGTGCTGCCTGAAATCAAACCTGACAACAGCGGCAATGCATTCATTTCCCCTACAAGCCTCTACATGGCATTGGCGATGGCCTATAACGGAGCGGACGGCAAAACGAAAGAAGAAATTGCCGACGTGCTGTACACTGAACTGGATGCGGAAGGCATGAACCGGGCGAATGCTTCGCTCCTCGCAATGCTCGATAAAGAGTCAGAAGCAATCACGTTGAATGTCGCGAACTCGATGTGGCTGAATGGCGAATTTCAATTGCAAGAAGGGTTTGCCGCCAACAACCAAGATTATTTTAACGCCGAACTCGAAGTGATTGATGTCACTGCAGCAGGGACAGCGGATAAAATCAATGGCTGGGTGGACGATGCGACAGCAGGCAAGATAAAAGACATGGTAGCCGATCCGCTTAACCCCGATCTTGTGGTCATGCTGCTGAACGCCATTTACTTCAACGCCGACTGGCAATTTGAATTTGATGAAAAACAAACTGCAGCGGCTCTTTTTTACAATGAAGACGGCAAAGCCATGGAAAAGCAATTCATGAAGATGGAAACGAGGCTGGACTATTTGGAAACCGATGAATTCCAGGCAGTTGCTTTGCCTTACGGTGAAGGAGACGTGACTATGAATGTATTCCTGCCGGCGGAAGGGACAACGCTTGCGGAATTTACAGAGTCTCTGAGCAGTGAAAAGTGGGAAAGCTGGAAATCTGGATTCAATGAACAGCCCGTGTCGATCCAA
The DNA here is from genome assembly GCF_004761975.1 of Planococcus koreensis. Classification (GTDB taxonomy): domain Bacteria; phylum Bacillota; class Bacilli; order Bacillales_A; family Planococcaceae; genus Planococcus; species Planococcus koreensis. Next base: position 13,950 of record NZ_RQII01000039.1, read on the forward strand.
ATGCCGAAGTTCCAGCTCTCCTATGAAGTTGAGCTGAATGATGTGCTGAAAAAGCTGGGAATGGCGACAGCCTTTCAAAAAGGAGCGAACTTTTCAAAAATAATCGAAGAAGATGACCCGCTTTGGATCAGCTTAGTGAAACAAAAAACTTTCATAGAAGTGGATGAAAAAGGAACGGAGGCAGCTGCAGCAACTCAAATTGATATCGTTACAGAATCGGCGGGGCCAGAGGCAGTGTCGATGGTGGTGGATCGGCCGTTTTACATCGCCATCAGCGATGAACAGACAGGGGCAATCCTCTTCATGGGGGCGATCCGCGACCCGCTAGCGGCAAAATGAAATAAGCTGGATAACTCTTTCACCGCTAAGTTATGGCTTAGCGGTTTTTTGAAGTTAATGGTTTTAATTGACTGGCTGCAGTTAAACAAATGCATTTTAGAGGGAGGTAAAATTAAATCGACCTAAATGCTACCATTTCCTTGTTATCCATGGTAAATTTTCTTAAATGATGGGTTTCTGAAAATTTCATCTATTTTTCATTTGAATATGTTCTAATATAGAGAGAAGGAAGATTGACGGGCGGAAGGGGTGTTTGGGATGAAGGTGCTGTTGGCGGAAGATGATGAGATGTTGGGGGAATTGACCGTGCATTTACTGAAGAAAAAAGGGGCAAAGTCGGTAGATTGGGTGATGGAAGGCGAAGATGCCTACGATTACGCGCGTGCTTCTTTTTACGATGTTATTGTATTGGATTGGATGATGCCGAATGGTGATGGCGTTGAAATTTGCAAAAAGCTGCGGAAGAATGGCTATAGCGGCGCTGTACTGATGCTGACGGCGAAAGACTCCCTCAGCGACCGGGTGGAAGGCCTTGATGCAGGAGCAGATGATTACCTGGTAAAGCCTTTTGAAATCGAGGAATTATGGGCCCGGTTGCGTGCATTGGCCAGGCGCACGTTTTCACCTTTGCAGGAAGAAATAGTGGAATTTAATGGACTTAAAATCAACCGGACTTCCCATAGCGTGTGCCGCAATGAAGAACAAATCAGTCTGACGCCCCGTGAGTTCGAGCTGCTGGATATGCTTGTACAAAATCGGGGCAAGGTTTTAACCCGTGAATTGATATTTGACCGCATTTGGGGGTTCGATACAGACGTGTCGATGAAGACGATCGACGCCACGATGAAACTACTGAGGAAAAAAGTTGATGCCGATGAAGGCGAAAGCCTGATCGAAACAATCAGGGGAGTAGGCTATAAAATTGAAAAAACCTGATGCCAACAAAACCAAAAGCAAAGATGTCTTTTCACGGACGCGCAATCGGCTGACGCTGTTTTACAGTCTGGCCATCATCGCGTTTCTCTTCGTTTTTGTGCTTTTTACCCTGTCGGTTTTTTATGTCGAATTGAAGCAAGATCAGGAGAAGACGCTCACCTTGTTATCCGATAGGGAAGTATCGATGGCTGAACGTGCGCTTTATGGCAGCGGAGGAGCCTGGCGGGAGCAGGAGCGCAGAGTGCTTGCGGAAAATCACGTGTTTTATTACATCACTGACAACTCAGGCGATTTGATGATCAACCAGGATGATTACGAAGAGCTGCGCTTTCTTTATCTGGACTTGATCGATGATTGGGTCACAGAAGACATCGAAATAAAACGTTTTCCGATCGATATCCCGAAAGACGATCCGCTTTTTGCCGACTTCCAGGATTTTGAACGGGAAGTGCTGGTGCTGGCGCGGCCGGTTTACCATGACGGGAACCGCATCGCTATGATGTACATGGGAATCGACAATAGCTTTTACAAATCAGTCATGCAATGGCTAATTATCGTCTTCAGCGGCGTTGCGCTGCTTTTTGCGTTAATTGGTGTATTATTGAGTCGCTGGATGGCAAAGCGGGCTATGATTCCTGTCGAGCAAGCTTATAATGTGCAGCGGGAGTTTGTGTCAAATGCATCACATGAATTGCGGACACCGCTCAGCGTGATCCTGTCTGCAGTAGAAGCATTGGAAATGGAGAGCGGCAATAGCCCCTTCTCGAAAAAAATTCAAACGACCTTAAAACACGAAGTCAAACGGATGTCGAAACTGATTACGGAATTGCTGGCTTTGGCCCGGTCCGATTCCGACCAGGCTGTTCTTGAAGTGAAAAAGGAATGGTTCAACTTCAGGCCGGCAGCAGCGCAAGTGATGGCTTCGCTGAGCGAATTGAGCGCAAGGAAAGGGATTCAGCTGGAGCTTGATGCGAACGATGAGATCTTTGTCCAGGGAGACAGCGATCGCTTAACACAATTGCTGTATATCCTAGGGGAAAATGCCATTAAATACACACCAAGCGGTGGCAAGGTGCAAATCGCACTTTCAGTGGAACATAAGAAAAGGCAAGGGGAGCTGTCATTGACTGTGAAAGACAACGGCATCGGAATGGCGCCGGGAGACCGGGATAAAATTTTCGAGCGTTTTTACCGCGCTGATAAGGCACGCTCACGCAAAGAAGGCGGCTATGGCCTCGGCTTATCCATTGCAAAATCGATTGTCGACATGCAGGGCGGAACAATTGGCGTTGACAGTACGGAAGGGGAGGGGACTGTCTTCAAGGTCCATATCCCGTTCGGCGCATTGCCGGAAGAACTGCAAAAACGGAATGTCTATTTCACAGAAAAGGAAATGGAATGATTTTGCAAAATAAAAACACCCTTGAATCCATCCATCTAATGGCTTGGATTCAAGGGTGTTTTTATTTTGCCGCAGCTCACGAAAAGCCGCCCATAGCGGCATCTCGTGAGCTGTGGAAAGAAACCCACAGGCAGGCGGGGTTATCCACAAGAGGCGAGAATGGGTGCGCATATAGCAGTACGACCGTACTAATAAAAAAAGAGAGCAATAAATAATTTAATACAACTGTACTGAATTATTTGAAAATTACTATTATTCTGATAGAATAGAGATATGCCGAAACTAATCGATCACCCCAAACAAAAGCAAGCAATTGCCGAAGCCGCGTGGAGAGTTATCATGCAACAAGGTATGCAAAAAGCGTCAGCCAGAAATATTGCGAAGGAGGCCGGATTATCACTCGGAGCAATGCGTTATTATTTTTCGGCGCAAAACGAATTATTGGCCTATGCCAATCAACTGGTCCATGCCAGATTGGCAGAAAAGATCGACACTATATTCCAGGACGACGTGCAGCCGAAAGAGAAAATTCTTCGTGTGCTGCTTTGCCTGCTGCCGTCAGAGGAAGAACCCATGCTTGAAACGTCAGTCAGGTTGAGCTTGAAGATGGCGGCCGCACAAGAGGCTGAAACCAGCGGAAAGGTTCCGGACGCCGCCTATTCGGCAGCGAAAAATGTCATCTCGTATTTAGCCCTATTAAATCTATTAGTGAAGAATGCGGATCTGGAGCTTGAAACTGAGCGTTTGTCAGCATTGTTGGATGGGCTGGCTATGATAAGCCTAGCGAATCCTGCAGAAGCCGAAGAGGCAAAAATTAAAAGGCTCATACGCTATCATTTGAATTCAATTTGCACCGAAAGTTTCAGCGAGCCGAAATGACCACTGTACCAGTTTAACAAAAAATCTACAGCCAGGGTATAGGCTGCAGATTTTTTTGCTTGTATCCAGCTAATCGAAAAGGGAAGCAGGTATGTTTGGGGAATACAATTGCTAGAACTACTCATTTGTATAGATAATCTATGATTTATACAAAAAAATGCATACTAAATTTAGATTACATAATATTTATATATAACACTAAAATTAATTGGATTCAGTGTTATTCAGCTTAATGCGACGTCAAGCATCATCATAACCGCAAAGCCGATGAGCAGGCTGTTTGCAGCAAGTCCATGATTGCCGTTTTCCCGTGAACCTGGAATCACTTCTTCTGCGACGACGAAAATCATTGCACCGGCAGCGAAACTTAATGCATACGGCAGCAGCGGCTGCATCATGCTGACCGCTAAAGCGCCGATTACTGCCGCAACCGGCTCGACAAGCGCCGATGCCTGACCGTAGAAAAAGCTTTTCAAGCGGGACTTTCCCTCAAGGCGGATCGGCATTGCCACCGCAATTCCTTCAGGGAAGTTCTGCAGCCCAATGCCGATTGCCAAAGCGACGGCCCCCGCAATTGATGCTTCTTGATAGCCAGCTGCCACAGCACCGAAGGCAACGCCAACAGCGAGGCCTTCCGGGATATTGTGCAAAGTAATTGCCAGCACCAAAAGCCGGCTTCGATTTGCGCTTGGCGTAATATTTTTGTCGGATGGGTGCTGGTGCGGGATGTACCGATTCAAAAGGAAAATGAACAAGCCGCCTGCTAGAAAACCAGCGGCACTAATTAGCCATGCAGGTCGTGCGTGCGCTTGTTCCGCCATAGCTATCGCAGGAGACAGCAGAGACCAAAAGCTCGCAGCAATCATGACTCCTCCTGCAAACCCCAGCATAGCATCCATGATTTTCAGATGGATGTGTTTAACGAAGAATACAGTAGCAGCACCGATTGCTGTAACGCCCCAAGTGAAAAGCGATGCAAGAAACGCCTGCATGACCGGAGGCAAGGCGATCAACCACTCAACCAAAAATCATCACATCCTCTTATCTGGATTTGTGAAATCTAAAAAACCGCTAATTCACTGAAGAATTAGCGGTTTCTATGGGTTAATAACTTAAAGCTTTTTCGTATAGCCAGCGTTTTAGGTTGCCGGCGGAATTGAAGGAGATGGCTTCGCCTGTAGCTTGATGCTCTGCTCTGACCACAACATTTGATTCATTGGATATGAAGGCCCAACCTTCTTCCATTAAAGTGCGCGTCATTTTTATGACCATGCTTGATCCTCTAATTGTCTCCATGCTCACTTTGCTCATCCCCTTCACCGTTATAATTCCATTATATAAAATTCACTTAGAAAACAGCAATTATAATGTTTGATAGGTTTATTCCTTCTTTCATCTTCCTTTAAACCTGAAATGAAAAAAATAAAAAGGCCCGCACGTTGGTCAGCGGGCCTTTAACGATCGGGTTAAGAAGGTTGGTTCAGTAAATTTTCCAATGCTTGTTTTTCGAGCTTGATCTCATTTCGAGTCCGGATCCGCATTCTTCTGGCTACTGCCAGAGGCGGACTCCAGCTCAGTAATGCCTGCTGCAGCATAAATGCGCCAGCAGCTGCTGTCAGGTAATGCCATTTTTTATTGCCAGCCAATGCCAGCCCAGTTCCTGCAATCGCTAGCGCTGCATTCATGCCAGATACTGCACGCCCCGCATCCCATTCACGATCCAGGCTGTCGATCCGTTCTTTAATGGCCTCGTTGCTTTGGCGCTTGAAATACCCCACATTCGCTTCGATTTGGCGCTCGATTTCCTGATTGATGGAATCGGGTGTATTGGCTTGGGTTTTCGATTGGCCAGTCGGCAATTCCAAGGTGGTTTCTTCCATAATAAAATCCCTGCTTTCCTATAAGATTATGCTTTCTTATTATTCCGCATGGCATAAATCCTAAACATCGGAGTGGGAAATAGAAGAAGCGTAAAAAGCATCAGGCCATAAGTAGGGAAAATATCTGAATAGTTAGCGGAATTGGGTTTATTTTCGAAAAAAGGGGAATATAATAGTAGCAATTATTTTACTTTGCTGAAAATACAAACTGAAAGGAGAAATGAAAATGAATGACATTACAGTTGCATTTCGGGACATGTGGTACAACGTTGTCAATTTCCTGCCGAACATCCTGGGCGCAATCCTTTTGTTATTGGTCGCATGGGTAGTTGCAACCATCGTACGCATGATTTTCCAAAAAGGATTGAAGAAAGTCGGCGCGGACCGGGCAATGGTTAAAGGCCACATGGCGAAAACAGTGGAGGATGCAGATTCAAAGCTGGATTCCATCGGTAAAATTTTCTATTATTTAGTGTTTATCCTCTTCCTGCCAAGCGTCTTTGAACAATTGAACATGGGAGCAGTTGCAAGACCGATTTCCAATATGATGGACAAATTGCTGGCCTTCCTGCCTAATCTCTTGATGGCTACGATCATTTTGATTCTAGGTTTCTTCATCGCAAAATTTGTAAAGAATCTTGTTGTTACGCTCCTTGCAACGGTGAACATCGACCGTTGGTTCAATAAGCTGACAAATAAGACGGACACTCCGAAAAAAATGTCGGCGAGCGATAAGAATACACTTGCCAATGTTTTGGGGAATGTCGCTTTTATCATCATTCTCATTCCGATTGTCACAATAGCGCTTGAGACGCTTGAAATCGAATCGATTTCACAGCCGATCACTTCTATGCTGAACCAAGTGCTGAACATGATTCCGAATATCTTCGTGGCGATCATTTTGATCATCGTAGGTGTCATGATTGCGAAATTTATCGGAGACCTTCTCACTAGCTTGTTGAAAGGCACGGGAATCGACAATGTGTCGAATTACTTGAACACCAGCAGCAATCCGAACGTGCCGACCTTTGATTTAGCGAAAATCATCGGTAAAACAGTTCAAGTTTTGATCATCATTTTCTTCACAGTCGAAGCTTTGAACGTCTTGCAATTGGATGTATTGAATAATATCGGCTCTGCGATCATCAGTTACCTGCCGCTTGTATTGAGCGCATTGATCATTCTGGGCATCGGTATTGTCGGTGCAAACCTATTGGGCAATTACATCACTAAATCATCCGGCAACCGGATGACGGGCGGCATCGTGAAATATGCCATCATCATCATGGCTGTCTTCATGACTTTGGATCAATTGAACTTTGCAACGAATATCGTCAATTTGGCATTCCTCTTCATCGTAGCTGGACTTGCAGTCGCATTTGCGATCGCATTCGGCATCGGCGGCCGCGATATGGCAAAACGCCAATTGGAGAAATTTGAAGCAAAAGCGGAAGCGGAAGAAAAGAAACCGAATCCGCCGACAAACGACGACTACAGAAGTTTCTAAGGAATTCTTAAAAAAAGAGTAATGAGCAATAAAGCCGGGCAGTGGTTAAACACAGCCCGGTTTTTTCGTTGATTTTAAAATTTTTAGCTGGTGGCTAAAAAGCTGGTTAAACAATTGTATATCCAGAAGTATCTAACGTGTGATAATAGTCACACTAAATTATAGAATGAATACGGTTATGTATTAAAAAAGCTTTAGATTTAATTTAAAAAATATTTTTTATTATTAATTCAGTATTTTCAGTTGTTGCAGTAGACTAATGGATATAGTATATTATATATGTTGGAAGATTTAGATAATCATTAGTTTAAAAGTTCCTTATTTACTTCGCAAAGACAACTTTAAGCCTATTTTAATTGGTGAGCCTTTTAGCTCACGGATTTTAAACGGAAGATTGGTATTTCAGTCAAACCGGACAAATCTTATTATAAATAAGCTTATGCCGACCATACATAAGTTAAAAGTCCGTTTTCCCAATTTATTTCTACAAATTATGCAGAAACGTGAAAAGGGGTGTGCTTGTATGCCACAAAAACAACTTTTGCCTCAGCAGTCAGTTGCTTATTATTTTGTAAGGTCCAAAAGTGTCCATGAAGAAGAAGGAGAAACTTTCGTAACGTTATTTGCCAGGTTATGCCGGGAACACACATTTGTGAGTGGTGGAAAGAAAATGAGTGAGCGGGAATCGGTCTGGGTTGACATCGATGAAGTAAAAGCATCACATGCAACGGAAAAAATGCTTAAATTGCCAAACCGGATCCAGAATTTCGTGGTGCCAGAAAATGTCTTTTTGGAACTGGTCAATACAGCGAAAACATGCCCGAAAGAACTTTATTTTGTTTCACCGATCCATATCTCCAAATTCTAGACGTTAAAAATCCATTAAACAGAGTGAAAAGAATAAGGCTGTTATTTTATCCGCTTCTTAATAATGGGGCGTTTTTTTTTTGTGTTTTTTTTTGAAATTGATGCATGCCAACGTCATAAGTGCTGATTTTAAGGGTATACAATAGATTACATGAATCGGCCCTAGGCTGAATAGCAGAAAAATTCACTGAAACACAGCTTCGTGTCAGTGAATACACGGACAGTTAGTTATTGCAGTGCAATGCGTGTTCCAAGCGTTTTTACTGAGTTTGTGCACATGCACTTGCAGTTCAACTTGCATAGATTGGAGAATGTTTATGGATTTATTGTTGATTATATTATTGCTGCTGTTTTGTTTGTTGGTATCCAACATCATCAGCCATTACACGCCATTCATCCCGACCGCTTTAATCCAAATTGCACTTGGCGTGGCAGTTGTCATTCTATTCGATGACATTTCCTTGGAAATTGAAACAGAATGGTTTTTGCTCTTGTTCATTGCGCCGCTGCTGTACAGTGATGGCAGGAACTTTCCGCGTGATGAATTATGGCGCATGCGCGGGCCGATATTAGGCAATGCAATATTCTTGGTGCTGATCACTACAGTCGCCGGGGGGTATTTCATCCATTGGCTCATCAGCGAAATTCCGCTTCCTGCCGCATTCGCTTTAGCGGCGATTCTTTCGCCGACGGATCCTGTTGCCGTGAATGGCATTGCGAAACGGATCCACTTGCCGCAAAAAGTGTTGAACCTGGTTAGAGGGGAATCGCTGATCAACGATGCATCAGGCCTCGTGGCGTTCAATTATGCAGTTGCAGCGGTCGTTACCGGCTATTTTTCCATACAGGAAGCCGCAATCGATTTTTCGTATAAATTCTTAGCCGGCCTTTTCCTCGGTGTTCTCCTCGGCCTTTTGGTGACAGGCATTCGCTATTTGCTTCGCAAGCAGGGAATCAGCGATGTGACATTCCAGTCGCTGCTGTCCATTCTTACACCATTTTTGATTTTTTATATAACAGAAGATGTGCTTCATGCGTCCGGCGTTATCGCAGTTGTCGTAGCCGGCATCATCCACGCGCTTGTCCGTGAGCGGACGGAAACGTTCGTTGCTGAAGAGCAAGTGCTGACCGAAAACATCTGGACGATTCTGCTGTTCATCTTGAACGGTTTTGTGTTCCTTCTGCTCGGGTTGAGCATCCCGTCATCAATGAGCGGCGTGCTTGAGAATGAAAATATCAGTGAATTGCTTTTGCTGTCCTATGTCGCAGCCATTGCATTGGCTATTTTAGGGATTCGGTTAATTTGGGCTTATCTTTATGCTTATTACGAATACAAACGCGGCAAACTAGAAGAAGTGGACAAACCCACAGTGAAGACGGCCATCATGGTCAGTTTGACCGGCGTCCGCGGCACGGTGACGATGGTCGGCGTATTGTCTATTCCGTATTTACTGGAAAACGGCGATGACTTCCCGAACCGTTCGTTGATCATTTTCTTGGCAGCCGGCACGATTTTATTCACATTGATTGCAGCGACGGTTCTGCTGCCATTATTCAGCATCGGTAAGACAGATGAACAAAAAGGGGCGAAACTTGATATTGAAGAAGCGCGCCGCCGAATTTTGCTGGCCTCGCTCAAAAAGCTGAAGGCGGAATTGAATGTCGAGAACGAAGTTGCCGCTTATGAGTTGATCGACGAATATACGATGCGCCTCAACCAATTGGACTTTGACGAAAGCTCCCTTGAAAAAGGCACGAAAAGATTGAGGGACCGTATGAGGGAAATCCGATTTTCGGCATTGGAAGAAGAACGCCGTTATATTGACACCCTTTACAAAGAGGGAGGAATGGAAGAAGGCGTCTACAATGCTTTCGATAAATCCTTGATCCGCAGGGAACAAGCCATTTCAAAAGGCTTCCGGTCAATCATCGTCTTTATCGAAGGGAAATTGGCTCGTGCGGCTAAACGTTTTGGCGGCCAATATGTCAAAGACGAGGAAACGCGCTTGGTGAAAAGCCAGGAAGCGAAAGAAATCCAATTGCATGCACTTCAAAAAGGGTTGAAAAAGTTGGAAGAGCTGGCCGCTGAAAATGATTACAAGGACATGATGCAAGCGGTCATCACCGATTACAAGCAAATGATCGGCGGCCTTAAACGCCCGGATTCGCAGTACAATGAACATTTTGAGTTATTAAAAGAAGAGCTGCGCATTGTCGTAATGGACAAAGGGCGTTCTGAGATTTACAAAATGTATGAACGCGGAGACATCACACGGGACCAAGCCAAGGAGCTAAGGCGCTATGTCAATCATTTGGAAAGCATCACGTTATACGAATATGGAGATTAAGGAACCAAAAAAGAGCTGCCGGCGAATGCCGGCAGCTCTTTTTTTGCCTAGTTTTATTGTGCAGCAGCGGTGATTTAAGGCTTATACCTCGAGTTCAAGGCCGAACTCCTCTTTTAGGACTTTGACCTTTTCTTCCGGAGACAGGCTGCGCTTCTTTTTGCCGCCGTCTTCAGTGCGGATTAGGACATCTCCTGAAAGGGTGATGCGTCCATCTTCCGTCGCACGAGTCGCAAGGTCGTCGTGGGTAAATGTCGATTCGCTCGAGACCTGATTAAAGACGCAGCCTTCATGGAAGTCGGCAAGTTTCTTTTCATCGGTATTGAATCGGTATAAGATGCGCTCATCGCCCTCATCGCCGTTTTCTTGGCGAATCAATTGATAAAACCCATCTTCCAATTCCTCGATTCGGTAAGTTCCGCTATGGTCGGCGTGCCGTTCCCCGCCAAGAGGAATCGGGCTGACCGTTGAATCGCCGAATCCCACGTCAATCAAATATGGCGTGTCCAATTCAACCAGAATGGCGGCATGGGTGTCTTTTTTAGCGGCGGTGCCATCGGGTTTCAAAACAGTAGCCGAAATGAGTTTGGCATCAAATCCCAAATCTTGTAGCAGCCAATGGAACAAGCCGTTCAATTCATAACAGTAGCCGCCTCGCTTATGGTTGACGATTTTATCGAAAATCGTCTCCAGGTTCAGGTAAATCGGTTTTTTGCGGATCACGTCCAAGTTCTCGAAAGGCACGTGCTGCATATGCAGCGACTGGAGCTTGGCCAAATCCTGCAAATAAAGTTCTTCTACTGGGAATGCATGAAATCTTTTCAAGTATGCAGTGGAATCCATCACATGAATCTTTCCTTTCAGCGGCAGCTTTTGATAAAGTTGCCTTCAGTTATTTTAAGGGATAGAACTTTATGGATACGTCAGCGGATAACGCCATGGGGCAGAATAGCATGTACGCCTTTTACGCCATTGACGACTTGGGTGATACGCAGATCTACTGCGACACTGGCCAAAGCGGTCGCTTCGGTTTTAGAGATTGCATAAAATTCCTGCATCAATTCCACAATGCCATTTAAAGCGGTGGCTGCCGCTTCGTTCAAATCTTCATCAAAGCCGAAAGCAATCCAGCCCGCTGGTGTATTTGCACGCGGCATCTCCAACGTCCAATCTTCGTGGAGGATCAGCGTCACGTCAACGAAATCCATTGGGCATTCAATGGCAGTGCCCGAACTTTCGCCATCGCCTTGCAGTGCATGTCCATCGCCTAAGGAAAACATGGCGCCGTCTACTTCAATCGGCAGAAACAGGCTGCTGCCGCGCACCAGCTCTTTGCAATCGATATTGCCGCCGACAGAACGGGGCGGTTTGGTACTGAATATGCCATCTTCTGAAGGCGCATTGCCCATCAGCCCGAGAAAAGGCGAGAGACCGACACGGAATTCTTTCTCGCCGATGACGCAGCTGCCAGTCATTTGCCGGGCGTTCAGTTTCCAGTCCAGCTGCACTCTCTCAGAATCCAGCAATTGAAGTTTTTCGTTTTGCCAGCTGGGGAGCTTGCCGGCCCAATTTGTGCCATACCAGCCTGGCTGCAAGTCATTTGTCCGGATCTCGAGCACCATTCCCGGTTTGGCACCCTCGATTTTGATCGGACCGATCATCGGATGCAAGGGCTGGTCTTCTTGTTCACGGGAAGACAGCAATTGTTTTGGCTGATCAGGGGAGGGCGAATACCCCCATTTGATATCCGGTGTCGAAACTTGTATCGTGTCGCCAGATTGGACGGTTAAAATCGGGCTGTAATGTTTGCTGAATGAAGAATGCAAATTCTTGTTTTCCAACGGAATGATATGGATCACATAAAAGCTCCTTTCGGCTTTCTGATTTGATTGATGAGGAGTATATACTAAATACTGGCATGCTATACGGTTTATTGTATACCCATAAAAAGAAGAAATTAAGTTTTTGCTTGTGCTGTTTTTTATTTTTCCGCTTAAAGACCGAAACTTGGGGGTATAAAAAACTAACCGGAAAAATTAAAATCGATTATAGGATTGAAAAGTGGGGGAATTATTTATGGACACAATGAACAGAGGAATCATTACATCATTATCAGCAATTGGGATAGCCCAAGCATTGAAAATCGTAACGCATAAAAAATTATCAGGCCGTTGGGACTTGAAACAGGCGTTTACAACAGGCGGCATGCCAAGTTCGCATTCGGCCGGCGTTTCTGCGCTTGCTTCCTATGTGGCTGCAAATAAAGGGACGGGCCATACGGAAACAGCCTTAGCCGTCATATTCGGCACCATCGTCATGTATGATGCCCAAGGGATCCGCCGCCATACCGGTGAGATTGCACGGCTTGTCAACGACCTGGAAGACAGCTTTGTTACATTGAGCGGAGATTTTCCGAGCCTTGAATTTGAAAAGCGCGACAGCGAGCTGAAAGAGCTTTTGGGCCACCAGCCGATCGAAGTGTTGGGCGGCGCATTATTCGGCACAATGGTCGGCTTGCTGTCAGCGAAAATCGAAAATGACGAACGCCGTCAAAAGAGGCGGGCACGCAAGAAGTCCGGGGCCCGCTACGAACTTGCTGAAAGAAAACGCCGTTCTTAAAACAATACCAAAAAACGCGTCCCGTATCATAAGGGGACGCGTTTTTTGATTTTATTCCAAGTAAGAACAAGGCTATAAAGGCAGCCTGAATTTATGCATTTTGCCAAGGAGCGCATACAAGCCTGCCAGCATAAGGATCATCCCTAAGGTCAAGTACCAAGGCATTTCTGAAATGGCCTCGCCGAATGCTGTGTAGATAATTGCAGGCAAAATGACTCCGAGAAGGGAAAAATACATGTATTCCTTGAAATTTTTCGTCATTTCCATCAAGTATAACGACAACAGGTGGAAATGGACAAAGGGCATTATCCGCAGAATCATTACTTGGCCTACGGAAATGGTTCTGCCAGGCAGCACTTTGTTTTTCAAGGAACGAATCTTCTGTTCGAATTTCGGGAATTTGCGAATAAAAAGATAAAAAAAGTAGTTCATCAATGCTAAGCCGATAAAGTTATAAATAGAGCCTTGCACAAAGCCGAAAAGGACGCCGCCAGCTATGCATACGACAATTACCGGCAAAAATAACAGAGGCCGAAGCAAATGGAGCAAGATGAAAAGAGGCGGCGCAAGCCAACCCATTTCGGTGATAGTGGATTCCAGATCCAGCAGGAAATTTTCCATAAAGCGTGCTCCAGTCTTTTTGTGTTTATCAACAAAGTGTTTATTGCAGAGAGAATTTTTAACATCCATTTAATGCTCCTTACCAAATGTTACGCCAAGTATGGGAGAAAGTAAAAAAAGCGGCTTGCATAACGAAGCGGAATAATCGTAGAAATCTCTTCATTATGTTAAAATAAGGATATCGAACAAAGAAGGGAAGTGTGCGTATGATAAAGAGCCGACGCTTTTATCCTCTCCGAAATGGAGCCGCATCGTCTTCCGGAGGGACGAAAAAAGGCTTGCGCCTTAAGCATATTGTAATCTTGGGGGATTCGGTTGCCTATGGCTATGGCACGAGAGGCGGGATTGCCACATATTTGAAAGAAACATTTCCGGACAGCAATGTGATCAATCTCGGCATCAATGGCCTGACGAGCAACGGACTGATTGACCGGCTCAGTTCCAGCAGATGGAACCACCATATCAGCAAGGCGGATTTGGTGCTGTTGAACATCGGCGGCAACGACTTGCTTCGCGGCTTCCACGGAGCAGGGGCAAAAGGACTGATCCGCCAATTTGCGGGCATCCGGCGGACATACCGCAATAATCTTTTGGCCATTTACCGCCACATCCGTGAATTGAATCGTGAAGCGCTTATCGTCCAAAACGATTTGTACAATTCAATGAAAAAAGAAGTGCAGTATTTCGGTTTCACTGGCATCATGCTGCGTGTGTGGAATAAGGCAATCGGCGAAGAAGGCATCATTATTTCCCGAACCCAACCGATGGGCAAGAACACCGCCATCTGGCTGGATGATATCCATCCGAATGATGAAGGCTATAAAATCATGCACGAACTTTTGCTGAAAACATTGGCTGCCACCGGCTACGATATCCATGAGCTCGATGAATTGCAGCAGTCAAATTAAAAGAAAATTTCCCTGCCAGCCGCCAACTTCCATGGGCGGCTGTTTTTTTTCGTGCGAATAAAAAGAATATTGACTATTTTAAATTATAGTAATAACATAATAAAATGTTTGCAGATAAAATTACGATGGCATGACTGGGCAAATGGCCAGAGTCCATACAAGAGCGAATTTACTTTTAGGCATGGCGTTTTGTAAGCGATTACGGCTTCTCAGACTCATCGAAGTTCTATTCTGAAACCAATAAGATAAGGGGTGACAAAATGATCACGTTTTTAGCATCGATTGTTATTTTGGTCGCGGCGTATTTCACTTACGGCAAATACATAGAAAAATTATTCGGACCAGCTGAGTCGAGAAAAACACCGGCCTACGCTAACCGCGACGGCATCGATTTCGTGCCAATGAACAAACACAAGAATGCCATGATCCAATTACTGAATATCGCCGGAACAGGACCGATTTTCGGTCCTATCATGGGTGCATTGTACGGCCCAGTCGCGTTTTTATGGATTGTCCTCGGTTCCATTTTTGCCGGTGCCGTGCATGACTATTTGACGGGCATGATTTCGATTCGCAATAAAGGGGCGCATATACCAGAACTTGCGGGCAAATTTTTGGGGCAAGCTTCCAAACATGTTGTTAACTTTTTCGCTTTATTGCTGCTGTTATTGGTCGGTACCGTCTTCGTTACGACGCCGGCATCGCTATTGTCCATTTTAATGGACGGCAAAGTAGCGGTCGGCGTGCTGATCGGAGTGATCTTCGTTTATTATTTCCTGTCGACAGTATTGCCGATCGACAAAATTATCGGCCGCCTGTATCCGTATTTCGGAGCCATTCTTTTGCTCGGGACGTTCGGCGTCGGCATCGGCTTGTTGTTCTCGGATTACAAAATCCCTGAATTGTCATTGACGAATATGCATCCGGGGAACTTGCCGATTTTCCCGATTTTGTTCTTCACGATTACTTGCGGGGCGCTGTCCGGTTTCCACGCAACACAATCGCCGATCATTTCCCGCACAACGCAAAACGAATCACAAGGCCGTTACATTTTCTACGGCATGATGATTGCTGAAGCGATCATTGCGATGATCTGGGCAGCTGCCGCTATGAGTATTTTCGATGGCCAAAGTTTGAGCGGCCTCATTTCTTCAGGAACGCCTTCGGCAGTCGTCAACGAAGTTTCCATGACATTGCTCGGAGCGGTCGGGGGGACGATTGCTGTTCTAGGAGCAATCGTACTGCCAATCACTTCGGGAGATACCGCTTTCCGCGCTGCGCGTTCAATCATTGCGGATTATATCAAATTGGATCAGCAGAAAATCATGAAACGCTTAATCATTGCCGTGCCGCTTTTCGCAATCTCGCTGATTCTGACGCAAATCGATTTCAATTTGCTGTGGCGTTATTTCTCATGGGCGAACCAAGCAACCGCATCAATCGCATTGTGGATTGCGACGATGTACTTGTACATTCAAGGTAAAAACTACCTGGTGTCGATGGCCCCTGCCGTCTTTATCACGTACATGGTATTTGTCTATATCCTGAATCAGAAAATCGGGTTTAACCTTGATTTGAATGTTTCCTACATCATAGGAATATTCCTGACAGCAGCCATTATCGGAATGTTTTACGCGAAAGCGCGCCAGAATCGCGTTAACGATGTTAAAACTTCTGTGGTTGTGGAATAAGCAAAAAGCGGACTCAGCTGAGTCCGCTTTTTAATTTGGGCAGAAATTGTGCAATTGGCTGTCAATGCGTGTCCAGTTCAAGCATGATCCGGTCAATGTGCTGCTCCATCAACTTTTTTGCGCGCTGCGGGTCTTGTTGGGCAATAGCTGCATAGATTTCGTAATGTTCAGCGTAAGTATCAGCGTGACGGCTGGCATCTGTGAATCGATGGCGCCGCGTTGCACGAATAGTATCTTCGAGTCTATTGGCAAGCGTCTCCACCATTTCAATCAGCAAAGGATTCCGCGAGGCCCGGACGATCTGCATATGGAAATCCACGTCAGCTTGAACGCCGGACTCTTCATCGTTAAAAGAATCATGCATGTGCGCCAGCGCACGGCGCATGCCTTGAAGGTTTTCTTCGCCCGCGCGCTGGGCTGCCAGTGATGCTGATTCGACTTCCAGCGCACGGCGCAATTCAAGCATTTCATGCACCAGATGGCTTTCGGTTTTTTCAATCAGCGAGCCCAGCTGCCTGCCCAGCATCGCCACTTCAGGCGTTTTGATGTAGCTACCTCCGCCATGCCGGATTTCCACTGAACCTGCCATCTGCAAAGCTTTTAGCGCTTCTCTGACCGATGTGCGGCTAACGCCGAACCGGCTCGACAATTCCCGTTCTGAAGGGAGGCGGTCTCCCGGTGCCATGTTCTCTTCGATAAAGAAAAGTTCTATTTTTTCAACGATCAGTTCATAAGTTTTCCTTTTTGGTGCGTTCATTAGAACCTCTCCTTAAACGCTTTTACTGATTAAACCTTAACAATGGTTGACAGAATAATCAATGTCAGAAAATTTGTATTGAATTTTTCAGACAATTATGTATAATGAACTCTATTGGTTGGACCAATTTTGCATAAGCGCTTTCATCCATAATTATGTACACGTAAGGAGCGGAACAGCATGGCGAATATTCAAGAGGCGTTAACGGCATTAACAGCTTTTCTGACAAGCGAACAGGTGACGGTCAACGAAACTGTCCGGGAACTTCACGGCAGAGATGAATCTTACCACGGCCAGCAATTGCCGGACGTCGTTGTTTTTCCGGAAACGGCAGAGCAAGTCAGCCGTATTATGAAAGTTTCAAAGCAATTTCAAGTACCTGTCATCCCATTCGGTTTGGGATCGAGTTTGGAAGGACATGTCATCCCGGTTACCGGGGGCATCACGATCGATTTCTCGCTCATGGACAAAGTATTGGCAGTCTATGAAAAGGATTTTCTGGTGAAAGTACAGCCAGGGGTCACCCGCACGCAATTGAATAAGGAACTGAAGAAATATGGCTTGTTCTTCTCGGTCGACCCCGGAGCGGATGCGACGCTTGGCGGCATGGTGGCGACGAATGCGAGCGGCACTACTTCAGTCAAATACGGAGTCATGCGCGACCAGGTAAGGGATCTGGAAGTCGTGCTGGCGGATGGCACCATCATCCACACCGGCAGCATGGCAGCGAAATCGTCTTCAGGCCTCCATCTGAACGGATTGTTTACCGGTTCTGAAGGGACACTCGGCTGCTTTACAGAGATGACGCTGCGGGTTTATGGCATTCCGGAGCATGTCACGGCGGCGCGTGCCTCGTTCCCGACGGTCAATGACGCAGTGGAAGCGGTTGTCTCGATCTTGCAGGCAGGCATTCCAGTGGCGCGCGTTGAATTGGTTGACGAAGAATCGATCCGCCAAGCGAATAAATTCAGCGATACCGCATATCCAGAAAAACCGGCATTGTTTTTGGAATTTCACGGAAATGAAGCCGGTTTGAAACAAGATGTCGAGTTCATGGAAGAAATCGTCCACGGGCATGGCTGTGAAGAAATCGAATTCGAGACTGACAACGCGGCTCGCAACCGTTTATGGGAAGCACGCCATAATCTGGCATACGCTTATATCCATGGCTACCCCGGTAAAAAGATGATGGTGACCGATGTCTGCCTGCCGATTTCAGCACTCGCTGGCGCTGTACGCCATGCGCGCGAAAACCTGAATACACTCGGCTTGACCGGCGGAATCGTGGGACATGTCGGAGACGGCAATTTTCATACCTTGCTGATGATGGACATGAATGATGCTGTGGAAGTGGCGAAAGCGCAGGAATTCAATGAACGCATCGTCCTTTACGCACTTGAGCGCGGCGGTACGTGCACAGGTGAACACGGCGTCGGCATCGGCAAGCAGAAATACCAGCTCCAAGAGCACGGTGCAGCCCTGCAAGTCATGGAAAAAATCAAACAAGCATTGGATCCGGACAATCTATTGAATCCGTATAAAAATGTGAAACCAGAAACGAAGGGGGCAGTTCTATGAAAATGCTGGAAACGATCAGCGCATTTGCAGGTAAATATTTTGCCGTTTGGGTCATTTTAATCGCAGTCATCGCTTTTTTGGTGCCTGAACCGTTTCTCGGCTTCGGCGCATACATCGCCATCTTGCTCGGAGTGGTCATGTTCGGTATGGGACTGACATTAAAGCCTGTCGATTTTAAAATCGTCTTGACGAATCCAATTCCGGTATTGATCGGTGTAGCCGCTCAATTTGTCGTGATGCCATTGGCCGCTTTTGCCATTGCATACTTGTTGCAGCTGCCTCCTGAACTTGCTGCAGGGCTTGTCTTGCTTGGCTGTGTGCCAGGCGGGACCGCTTCGAACGTCATGGTGTATCTGGCGAAAGGGAATTTGGCGCTATCGGTTGCGATGACATCGCTTTCGACGTTGATGGCTCCGATCATGACGCCATTATTGCTCTTGCTATTGGCGGGGCAATGGCTGCCGGTTGATCCGGTTTCTATGTTCATGTCCATCATCCAGGTGATCATCATCCCGATTGCATTAGGCTTGCTTGTCCAACGTTTCTTCCCGGTTATCGTCGGCAAAAGCATCGCGATTGTCCCGCTCATCTCGGTTGCGGCGATTTTGATCATCGTTTCAGCAGTTACTGCGGCTAACGCTGCTAACGTCATTAGCGCAGGATTCGTGGTGTTCCTGGCGGTGTTCCTGCATAACGGTGTCGGCTTGCTGTTAGGGTATGCCATTGCCACTGCCATGGGGCTCAGCGAGAATGACCGCCGGGCAATCTCACTTGAAGTCGGCATGCAGAACTCCGGTTTGGGTGTCGCGCTTGCGACAGCGCATTTCAGCCCGCTTGCTGCACTTCCAAGCGTTTGGGGCGCAATCTGGCATAATATCTCCGGTCCGATCCTGGCGACGATCTGGTCCAAAAAGCCGGCCGGAACTGAAACAGCAAAACAGCGGAAACGCAATCTTCAAGCAGCACCTGCCGAATTGAAAAGCGGCAAATAACGATTTATTTCCTCCCGTTGCTGACGGGAGGTTTTTCTTTGGCCGGATAAAAGAGCAATTTTGTGGTGATAGCTATATAATTGAAAGGCGATCATAAGTGAAATAGCGCAACGAGAAGGACGGGAACCCATATTGACTCTACCCACATTAGACAACGAATTCATTTACACATATGCCTATACGCCTGATGAAGAAGCCTTGTGTTTTTTGGAAATGCGTGCCTTGTTCGGGGAAGATACAAGCCGTAAAATAGTGAAAAGCCAGCGAAGCCTCGACCCAAGCCGAAGCCCATTCATTAAAGAACGCATCGAAGTGCTGTATGAAGATGACCAATTGGACGGGCTCATCGAGCAGCTCAAAGCCATCCACATGGGCCAGCAGCGCTTTAAAGTGCTTTTTGTAAAAATCAACGGGCTGTCCGGAACTGCTAAAGTCGAGTACCAGGAAAAGCGCTCGATAGAACACCGGATCGGCCAAGCGATCGAAGGCACAGCAGATATGCACGAACCCGATGTCATTTTCGGGCTGATGCCGCTTGGCGGCCGCTGGTATTTCGGCTATTACACAGCAGCTGAAGCCATTTGGTTCAAGCATTTGAAAAAGCCCCGGCAGTATTCAACTGCTCTCAGCACCAAAGTGGCACGCGCCGTGGCGAATATCGCCGTACCCAAAATATCCGGCGTCCGTGCAATCGATCCTTGCTGCGGAATTGGCACAGTTTTGGTTGAAGGCTTGTCGATGGGCATGGACATCGTCGGCAGAGACCTGAACCCGCTTGTTGTGGATGGCTCGATTGAAAACATCGCCCATTTTGGCTTGAGCGGGGAAGTGGGCCATGGTCCGATTTCGGATGTTTCCAGCCACTATGATGTTGCAATCATCGATATGCCATACAACCTCTTCACCAGTACGTCTTCTGCTGACCAACTGTCGATTTTAACGCATGCTGCTGATTTTGCCGATAAAATGGTCTTGGTCACGATGGACAATCTTGACCCGATGATCGACGCTGCAGGCTTCGATATTATCGACCGCTGCATCGCTAAGAAAGCAGGCTTCACCCGTGAAATCGTCGTATGCCTCAAAAGGCCGGCTCGATAAAAAGACGATGTGCGCCAATCCATGGCACACATCGTCTTTTTCTGTTTTTAAGAAGATTTCGGTTCGAGCATTAAGGCGATGTAACTGATATCTTCATCGAAATTCCAGTCAATGAAGATTTCCGAAACAGCTCTGTTTAAAACCGATTCGATTTGGACTTCTTGCATGACCTGCCGTTCCAACGGCCGTTTCGTCACTTTCAGTTCTTCAACAAAGCCGTTGCGGATCAGTTCCTTTTCGATGCGTACCAGAATCCCGGTACGCTTCACCAGGATGGTGCGGTCATTCAGCCAAAACGATTCTGTCTTTTCCGGAATCTTCTCCGCTTTCAAGCTGGCAAGATCGACTTTTTCCTCGAATTCTTTTTGATCGATGTCATCGGGCCATTCGAACACCTCTGAAGGCTCCTCGTCAAGGATGGCAATAATCATGCCGGTTTTTTTCTCCAAATCCCAATCCGCGTAGATATCTTTGATATCCAAATCGGCGATTTTCAGGAATTGCAATTTGATTTCCTGCCGCAGATCATTCATCATCAAACTCCGTGTTTCCAAAATTCGCTTCGACTCATTCTGCTTCATGAGAATCGCTTCCATCGGGGCCATGAATCCCCGGAAATGGACGGTGATATAAGGACGTTTCACGCTCACATAAACTGACGTCGGGCCTTTGCCGAAGTTCGTACGCAGCAATGTGGATATATAACTGCTGATTTCTGCGTGCAGTGTTTTTTCCTCTGGCATCATTATGTCCTCCTGACATTAATGGGTCTTCTAAATGAAATTCACTCGCTATCATTATAACGTAAACAAGGCTGAGAAAGAAATCAGCACGTTAATTTGGGCATTGCGGCGCACGAGGAATTAACCGGCTTTGAAAATGAATGGAATATCACATGTCTTTATTTGTAATTTTTCTGTTCAATTCCCAAAATTTAGTGTTAAAATAAATGGAATTGCTCAAACTATTAAATAATTAAAAGAGCGTTTAGTGATGGAATGAAAATAGGCGTACACGGGTGCGGAATGGGAATTGTACAGAAGCGGGAGCTTGAAAATCAAATGCATGCTGATTCTCAAGAGCAGCTTGTATCTGATTGATCCTGGCGAAGGCATTGCTGCAAAAAACATATGAAAAAAAAGAGCGGCTCGCCTGCCGCTCTTTTGCTTACTTTCGGCGCCATCCTTGAAATTCCGCCGCTTTGAAATTATAAAGGGGTTTTAAGATCGACTGGATCTCGATTGTGTCCTGTGTGTTATGGATGATTTCCTGCATTGTTTTATAAGCGAATGGCGACTCATCGATTGTATCCTGGTTCACACTCGTGGTGTAGACGCCTTTCATCGTATTGGTGAAATCACCCAATTGAAGAACTTGTTTGGCTTTCGTTCTCGAAAGGATACGGCCTGCACCGTGCGGTCCGGACTGATTCCAATCGTCGTTGCCTTTGCCTTTAGCGAGCAGTGAACCGTCCCGCATATTGATTGGAATCAAGACCATTTCATCTTTTCTGGCGGATATGGCGCCTTTGCGCAAAATCATGTGCTCCAAATCAATGTAATTATGGACCGTGTCGATCCGGCCGATCTCTTTGAAATTCATCTCTTCCAGCAAGACCTGTACCATCGTGGCACGGTTCCATTTAGCATATTCCTGGGCAATCTTTAAATCGTTGAAGTAATTCTCCATCAGCGCGCCCTGCAAATATGCGAGGTCTTTCGGAACGTCTGGCAGGGTGGATTTATAGGACTTGATAGCAGTATGGATTTCTTTATGTCGCCCTTCACGCTTCAATTGCGCAATCAATCCATCCAAGCCTTCTTTATCCGTGCTTAGGCTTTCGACAGCTTTCTTTTGGTGGTAATTCGCGACTTTTGCTCCCAAGTGGCGGCTTCCCGAGTGGATGACCAAGAACGTTCTGCCATCTTCCGCCTCGTTCATTTCGATAAAATGATTGCCGCCGCCGAGCGTGCCAAGGGAATGGACTGCAGTTTCTTCTGAAAACGGAGCCAGCACTTTTTCCAGCTCGATATGGCCGATAAACGGGTGGGCGGAAGAGCGGATGGATTGGCCGGAAGGCACCGATGCCCGGATGGTGCCATCGAGCTTTGCAAAATCAATGTCCTGTTTTTGTACTTCGACGCACAGCATGCCGCAGCCGATGTCGACGCCGACAAGATTCGGAATAACCCGCTCCGTCACTTTCATCGTTGTGCCAATGACCGCACCTACGCCGGCATGGCAGTCCGGCATGATCCGGACATTTGCGTTATGTGTCACTTCTTCGTTCAAAAAACCTTCAATCTGCGCGACTGTCATGTCATCGATATTTTGGGTAAAAACTTTTGCATCGCTGTATTTTCCTTTAATGATCTTCATGATTCCCAACCTTTCTTACTGTATTATTTATTTCTACAAAATTTTGCAAACTCCTTTTCAGCAAACATAAAAGGCTTAAACTGCAGTCGGGTGACTGAAGAATGACTTGTAAGGTGTATGAAAACTGTATTTAAAAATTATATTAAATAAATGGAGGTACTTATGGCATCATTCATTTTTGACATGGACGGAACACTTTTTCAAACCGATAAAATCTTGGAACAGTCGCTGGCAGATGTGTTTGACCGATTAAGATCATTGAATAGATGGGATTCCGAAACGCCGATTGAACAATACCGGGCAATAATGGGAGTCCCGCTGCCGAAGGTATGGGAAACGCTGCTGCCGGAACACTCGGATAGCATACGCCATCAAGCAAACGAGTTTTTTCACGAACGGTTGATTGAAAATATCGAAGAAGGGAACGGCGCTTTATACCCGAATGTGGAAGAGCTGTTCGCACATTTGAAGAGTCAAGGGCATCCCATTTACATAGCCAGCAATGGCCAGTCGGCATACCTAGCGGCAATCGTGAAATTTTACGTCTTGGATCAATGGGTAACGGAAACCTTCAGCATTCAGCAGATCACTTCAATGGATAAAGGGGATTTGGTCAAATCGATCATTGGAAAATATGGCATCGATAGCGGAGCGGTCATTGGCGACCGCCTGTCTGATATCGATGCAGCAAAAGCCAATGGATTAACAGCGATTGGCTGCCGGTTTGATTTTGCACAGGAAGAAGAATTGGCGCAAGCGGATTTTGTTATAGAGGATTTACTGGAGCTGAAGCAATTGATGTCTAAAGTGCATTTGGAAATTTGAGTTAATGCCTATTTACATAAAATCAAACTGCACAGAAGGAGTGGTCTAAAAGTGAGAGTTTTACGGGAAACGGCATTTTTCACATTGCAAGAAATGGCTGATGGGATGTTTGCGGCAATTGCAAAACCTGGAAGCGGAGCTTGGAGCAATGCCGGGTTTGTCGATCTCGGAACCGAACTATTGGTGTTTGATGCGTTCAATACGCCTTCTGCGTCTCGGAAACTTAAAAATCAAGCAGAAAAACTGACAGGGAAAAAAGTGGCTTACCTTGTCAACAGCCATTTTCATGGCGATCACGTATTCGGCAATCAAACTTTTAAAGAACAAGTGATCATCTCCACGGCAACTACAAAAGAATGGATCAGTGAAAAGAATGCCATCGGCGACAGGGATAAAGAACAACAGGAAACTGAACACTATTTAAGAGAGCTGGCTCTCCAAATTTTAGTTGAGGAAAATCCTGCAATCAAAAGCAGCTTAACAAATCAGTTTAGAGAGATGTCAAAGCTATTGGAGGAACTGCCAAATTTGGAACTGGTTTTACCGTCGCTGACATTCGAAAAAACCTTGAAAATTCATGGCACTATGCGTGATGTGGAATTGCATTGTTGGGGCGGCGGCCATTCTGTAAGTGACGCTTTCCTTTACGTTCCACAGGAAAAAGCTGCCTTTATGGGGGATCTGATTACGGAAGATTTGCATTTGCCGATTTTTAACCCGGATGCATTTTTATCTATTCTTGAACGAGTAAAAACCATGGATATGCTGGCTATTTTGCCAGGGCACGGCGAAGTGGGGAACGGCCAACAGATTGATGCCATGATTGATTACTTATCCATGCTGATCGATGCTGGAAAAAGGGCGCATCTTTCCGCTTTTGCGTTGGAAGAATTCCTTGAGGGCTTCATTACGCCTGAAAAGTACAATAACTGGAAGGGAGTACAGGGGATCAAGCGTAACCTCACCACGGTTTACAATTTCTATGAATCCAACATTTGACGGCATTGAGTGAAAGCTCCGATTTTCGAAAGGAAAAGCGGCTGCCGCAACAGAATCTATAATAGATAAAACAGTGAGGAGGTACAATAATGCCAAGCATCGTCCACGAAATCTACATTGAAGCGCCTATCCGCATTTGTTTTGATCTCGCTCGTGATGTAGACATCCATATGGAAACGGCTTCCCGCACGAAAGAAAAGGCAATTGCGGGGGTACTGTCAGGAAGAATGGAAAAAGGCGACGAAGTAACTTGGGAAGCTGTCCACTTTGGGAGGAAGCAGCAACTGACAGCCAGAATAATCGACATGGAAAAACCGTATAGATTCAATGACGCCATGGTTAAAGGAGCGTTCCATTCTTTTATCCACACACACGAGTTTAGTGAAAGCGGCAGCGGTACGCTGATGAAGGACAAGTTTGTCTACAAGTCCCCGTTAGGCATTCTTGGGAAGCTGGCGGATAAATTGTTTTTAGCAGCATACATGGAACATTTTATTGTTGATCGGGCGGTTGCGCTAAAGAACAAGGCTGAGCAAATGGAAAATGAGTGGATGGAGGCTATGAAGAAATCGAACTTCCCAACAGGAAATGGAGGGATAGACATTGAACAGTCTATTGATCAAGCTTGAAGGGTTTACAGTGGGCGCATTGGAGACTTATTTGTATTTTTCAAACGGTCCAGCTGGGTATAGTTCGTTTTGCTATTGTTTGTGCCGGATGTTTCGATGGCTGCTTATGCCATCAGCCAAAAAGTGGATGCATACGTCTACAACGCCGCCCACACATACATTACGCTTTTATTGCTGGTCTTTTTAGGGCTTTTTCTTTCGGTTGACTGGCTATTGCTGGTGAGTTTTATCTAGCTGGTCCATATCGGTATAGACCGTATGCTGGGCTACGGACTGAAATACGAAACCGGCTTTAAAGGCACCCATACACAGCGGCTTTAAATGCAGGATATTTTTACAGCATTATTGCAAGATGCCTGAAAAGGATGAGGAGGCTATGGGATGGAGCAAGCATTGTTCTGGGGAGCGTTGGCCGGATCGGCAAATTTGCTTGGGGCTTTATTGGTGCTTTGGCTGCCGCTGAACCAGCGCATCATTGCCGGCGTCATGGCTTTGGGTACAGGTACGCTGATCGGGGCTGTGGTTTATGGACTTCTTGGAGAGGCATTGGCAATCGGAACCATCCTGGATATTGCACTTGGCTTTCTGGGCGGAGCAGCGTTGTTTGCGGCCATCGATATCATCATCAGCCACAAAGGCGGCCTCCACCGGAAGCGTTCGGGACATGGCAAAGATGCCCCGAACGCTGCAGCGACCGGTTCAGGCTTGGCGATCTTTATCGGGACCGTGATGGATGCAATACCCGAAACTGCGATAATCGGCTTGAGCTTAGTCCACGAAGGGAAAGTGAGTGCCGTTTTGATAGCGGCGATTTTCATCAGCAATTTGCCGGAAGGGATTTCCAGTGCATCCGGATTGAAAAAAAGCGGATATGGCATCGCCCGGATTCTGTTGATGTGGCTTGCGGTGCTGATTGCATCGGCTGTCAGTTCTTTGCTGGGTTTTACGTTCTTGGCACAGGCGTCAGTTGATACACAAGCCATTTTGGCTTCATTTGCAGCTGGAGCCATCATTGCGATGGTGTCAGCAACCATGTTGCCGGAAGCCTATGTAAAAGCAGGGCCAATTGTCGGATTCCTAACCGCATGCGGATTTTTTATCGCTTTGATTTTGCATTAAAGACAAAGGGATTTTCGCTTCACTCAGCTCAGCATGATAATCCTAGTCAATGCTCGAACGATTTCCATACTTCCGGCAGCAGCGACGTGATTTCATGCGCGAGCATCGTATGGGCAGAACGCGTCTCAACCCATTTATCCGCACAAGCTCCGTGAAGATAGACGGCGTTCAGCACGGCGTGCCGCCAATTATCGTGGCAGCACAGCATGCCCAAAATCATGCCGGCCAGCGTGTCGCCGGTGCCGCCTTTAGACAAAGCGGCGTTGCCGGTTGGATTGATGCGGACGTCGCCATCCGGGAAAGCGATGATTGTGTGATTCCCTTTTAAGACAATTGCAACACCCCATTTTTTGGCGAATGAAACGGCATGGAAGACGCGGTTTTCCGCCAAATCTTCTTTGACGATGCCGGTGATCCGTGAAAATTCGAGCGGATGGGGGGTGAGTATGATAGGGGCGTGCCTTTTTGGATAGCTTCGCATCGACAACGCCCCGGCGTCAAGCACCAACGGACAAGGGCTGGCAAGCAAGGCTTGGACCGCTTTCTCCGTAACATCGTCTGGATGGACGCCAGGGCCCGCAGCAATCGCCCGGTACCTTTCGAGCTCGACTTCACCAGCTCCCACTTTCCTCAGCCCTTCGCGCAAATAAATCGATTCCGGCAACGCAGAAACGACGCCGTTGATGACTTCCGGATCGGTGCCAATTTCCAGTTTCCCGACACCGCTCCGCATCGCTCCGAGCCCGGCCATCAATGCTGCGCCCGGCATATCGCGTGTACTCGCGAGCAGCAACGCAGTTCCGAATGTTCCTTTATGCCCGCCGTCATCTCTTGCAGGCAGCGTGGCGCTGACATCTTTCGCGGTCCAGAATAACCGCTGTCCATCCTGTATCGGCATAGAAAATCCTCCTGTCGGTGGTAAAGCCGTTATTTTAAATCGGATTAATGGTAGAATATTCTTGCTATTGATTATCTCATACATAGGAGGGAATACGCATGGTCCAACAATTGAACAGCCGCATTTACCTGATTGACGGCTATGACCTGGGCGTTAAAGAACGTACCGGTACATACGTCATTGCGGAAGACGAGCTGACGCTCATCGACACCGGCGCCAGCCCGTCGGTTCCATATATCAAACAAGGGCTGGACGAACTTGGCTATACGCTTGACCAGGTAAAATACATCATCGTCACACATGTCCATTTGGATCACGCCGGAGGAGCGGGCTTGCTGCTGCAGGATTGCCCGAATGCCAAAGTGGTTGTCCACCCCAAAGGCGCACGTCATTTAGCGGACCCGAGCCGGCTGATTGCGGGGGCACGGATGGTCTACGGCGAGCAATTTGATCCTCTCTTCGAACCGATCGTGCCAGTGCCAGAGAATCGGCTGATAGAAAAAGCAGAAGGCGGCCAATTGAAAATCGGTCCGGCGTGCACGCTGGAGTTCTGGGATACACCGGGGCATGCCAAACACCATTTCGGCATATACGACCCTATCAGCAACGGCATGTTCGCCGGGGATACAGTCGGCATCCGCTACCAGCAGCTCGTCGCGGACGGCATCCCTCTGTTTCTCCCTTCGACGTCGCCGAACCAATTCGACCCTGCGGCGATGCAGCTCGCAATCGACCGTTTCCAGGCAGCGAACTTCGATGTTATTTATTATGGCCATTACGGCATGGCTTCCGAGCCGAAAGAAGCGCTGCGCCAAGCAGGTGAGTGGCTGGTCGAATTCCTCGAAGCGGCAGAGGACGCATTTGATAAAAAGCAGAGCCCGCAGGAGCTGGCAGCCCGGTTGCAGGAACTGGTCCGAACACATCTGAGTTCGCTGGGCGTTCCAGAAAGTCACGTCGTATACAGCATCATCAAAGTCGACATGGAAGTCAGTGCGATGGGCTTGCTGGATTATCTATCGAAATAAAAGCACGGCCAATCATTATATTTGCAAAGTGCAAGTTTATTGGTATAAGAAATATATAGTTATTTTTGGAGCAACTGACAATAAAAATGATATTTGAAACATAAAAAAACGGCACCCTCAAGGGCGCCGTTTTTTGCCATTACATGATTTCTTTTACATAGGTTTCGACTTCTTCAGCAGTTGCTAAAGCCAAGATGCGCTCAGTGTGAGACGCCATTTCAGCTTTCGACAATTTGCTGATTTGTTCACGTGCTTTCAAAATCGATGAAGCGCTCATCGAGAATTCGTCCAGGCCAAGACCGAGCAGGATCGGAATAGCGATTTCATCGCCAGCCATTTCGCCGCACATGCCTGTCCATTTGCCTTCTTTATGAGATGCATCGATGACCATTTTGACCATCCGCAAAATCGCTGGATTGTAAGGCTGGTACAAATACGAAACATTTTCGTTCATGCGGTCAGCCGCCATCGTATATTGGATCAGATCGTTCGTGCCGATCGAGAAGAAATCGACTTCTTTGGCAAATGTATCGGCCATCACTGCAGTGGATGGAATTTCCACCATGATGCCGATTTCAATCGAATCGCTGACAGCAATGCTTTCAGCCGCCAGTTTTTCTTTTTCTTCCATCACCAAAGCTTTTGCCGCTCTGAATTCTTCAAGCGTCGCGATCATCGGGAACATGATTTTTAAATTGCCATGCACGCTTGCGCGCAAAAGGGCACGCAGCTGCGTACGGAACATGTCCGGCATTTCAAGGCATAGGCGAATCGCACGAAGCCCCAAAAATGGATTCAATTCTTTTGGCAGATCCAAATACGTCAATTCCTTATCGCCGCCGATATCGAGTGTGCGCACGACGGTAGGTTTGCCATCCATCGCTTTCAGCACAGCCGAATAAGCTTCTACTTGCTCTTCTTCGGTAGGGAAGGCATCGCGCCCCATATAAAGGAACTCGGTCCGGTAAAGGCCGATCGCTTCTGCACCGTTGTCGACAGCACCCGTCGCATCTTTTGGCGTGCCGATATTGGCGCCAAGTTCAACCGGGTGGCCGTCAGCCGTTACAGTCGCTTCGTTCTTCAATTTTGCCCATTCCGCTTTTTGGCGGTCATAGGCAGCTTTTTTCTCTTCGTATTCTGCGATTACAGCCGCATCCGGATCAATGATGACGACACCTTTAAGGCCGTCGACAATGATGAACGTGCCGTTTTCAATCGTTTCCATGACTTTCTTGGCACCGACGACAGCCGGGATTTCCAGCGTGCGGGCAAGGATTGCCGAATGGGAAGTGCGTCCGCCGATATCAGTGATAAACCCTTTTACGAATTCAGGATTCAATTGCACCGTATCGGATGGCGTCAAGTCTTCCGCAAGGATGATCACTTCTTCTTCGATCAAGCTTGGGTTTTGGATGGTGACGCCAAGCAGATGGGCAGTGACGCGTTTTGTCACATCACGGATATCCGCTGCGCGTTCTTTCATATAGTCGCTGTCCATCGCTTCGAACATCGCGATGAACATATCCGAAGTTTCTTTCAACGCGAATTCAGCGTTGACCGTATCGGATTTGATTTTTTCGGTAATCGGACCGACCAATTCAGGATCGCTCAAGACCAGCAGGTGTGCGCCGAAGATGGCCGCCTCTTTGTCGCTGATTTGTGCAGCTGTGCGTTCTTTGATCGTTTCGAGTTCAGCGCTAGCCTTTGCAAGAGCTGCTTCAAAACGCAGCACTTCCTGATCGGCGTCATCAATCGCCTTTTTTTCTACAGTCAGATCCGGAGTTTCCAAACGGAACGCTTTAGCGAGAGCGATGCCGTTTGAAGCCGCAATTCCGGAAAGGGTGCGTGTCATTAGTTAGAAAGCCCTTCGTTTTTCATCACTTCTGTGATTTGTGCGATTGCTTGTTCTTCGTCTTCACCGTCTGCGGCGATCGTAACGGTAGAGCCTGAAGAGACGCCAAGGGACATAACGCCTAAAATTGATTTCAAATTGACTTTCTTGCCATTGAATTCCATTGTGATGTCTGATTTGAATTTAGACAATGAACCGACCAATGCTGATGCCGGGCGTGCGTGGATTCCTGCTTCATCTGTAATAACGAATTGTTTTTCTGTCATGTTAAATTCCTCCTAGTGTTTTTTGAATGCATTTAGCTGAATTCATTTTTATTATGAACGATTATGAATGAAAATCAAACTAAATGATTGTTTTTGATTGCTTATGAATGATTATGATTGATTTTGGAAGCGATTTCAAGTAATATCAATTTAACAAAAGGTTCAGTCATCCCCGGTCCGGTTTTCCGGCCGTTGCGCAAGGATGGCTGGACGCTCCCCGGAACACTGCGTGAATTTAAATCCCGGGGAGATTCATCACAACAAAAAGCAGGTGATTGCATGCTGACAAACGAACGCCATGAATTCATCCTGAATCTGTTGGAACAAAAGCAGACCATCAAGATTCAGGACATTGTGGATTTGACCGAGGCGTCTGAATCGACGATACGCCGCGACCTGACCGTTCTCGAAAACCGCAACCAATTGGAGCGGGTATTCGGTGGAGCGGTGCTACCGGGACGCAATTTGTCGGAACCGACGATCAAAGACAAATCCGCCCGCAACCTAGAAGAAAAAGACAGCATCGCCAAACTGGCCGCTTCCTTAGTACAGGACGGCGACAGTGTCTATTTGGATGCAGGCACGACGACTTTCCAGATGATCCGCTATTTGCGGGACAAGAACATCGTCGCGGTGACGAACGGCTTGACGCTTGTCGAAGAACTCAATGAACATGGCATTACCGTGTATTTGACCGGCGGCCTGTTAAAGCCCCGGACCGGTGCGTTCATCGGCGCACAAACCATCCAGTCGTTGAAAAACTATCGCTTCGATGTGTGTTTTCTCGGCGTCAACGGTTTCCATCCGGAAATGGGCTATACAACTCCCGACCCGGAAGAAGCGGCTGTCAAAAGGCTCGCCAGTTCGCTCGCCAGTGAAAGCTACGTCTTGGCGGACCATTCAAAAGCCGACAAAATCAGTTTTGCCAAAATCATGGAGCTCGGCGATGCCGTATTGATCACCGATTCGATCTCGACCGAGCTTCGGGAAACGCTCGAAAAGAAAACTACAGTAAAGGTGGGAACGCGATGATTTACACATGCACAATCACACCGTCATTGGATTATACCACTTATTTGCCCGACTTTACTGCCGGTAAGCTGAACCGCACCGGTGAAGTGTATTATTACCCCGGCGGCAAAGGCATAAACGTTTCACGGGTTTTAAAGCGCCTTGGTGCTGACAATATCGCATTGGGCTTTACAGGCGGTTTCACAGGTCATTATATAGAAGAGTTCTTAAAAAAAGAAGGAGTTGCCACTGATTTTATTGAAACTGATGAAATCACGCGCATCAATGTCAAGATCAAATCCGCGCAAGAAACGGAATTGAACGGGCCCGGGCCGAACTGGATGCGGTTCAGCTGAACGAATTGGCGGACAAGGCCGGAAAAATGCAAAAGGGTGATTGGCTCGTGCTCGCTGGCAGCTTGCCGGATTCGATTCCGGAATCCTTTTTCATGGACCTAGCGGAAACTTGCCGCAGGCTCGGCGTAAAATTCGTCCTCGATACGTCCGGACCGGCTTTGGCGAATTTGATTCAAAATGGGCCCTTCCTCATCAAACCCAATCAGGAAGAGCTCGGGGAATTGTTCGGGCGGCACATCACAGACATGGCAGAAGCAGCATTTTACGCTAAAAAGTTAGTGCATTCAGGCGTTCAGCATGTTGTGGTTTCCATGGGCGGCGATGGCGCTTTGCTTGCAACCAGCGAATTGCTGCTGCAGGCGAAAGCGCCGAAAGGCAAAGTCATCAATACAGTGGGGGCGGGCGACTCGCTCGTTTCCGGTTTTATCGCTTCTTACGCCATGGACGCCGATGCTGAAAAGGCTTTCCGCTACGGAGTTGCAAGCGGCAGCGCCACCGCATTCAGCCCGGATCTTTGCACGAAAGACAAAGTTGATGCTGTGCTCGAGTTTGTTGAAGTCTATCCAATAAAAGAAGAGGATGTGGCAAAATGAGAATCACGCAATTATTGACAGAAGAGACAATTATCCTGAATGTCGCGGCACGCACGAAACCGGAAGTGTTGGCAGAATTGGCAGCACAGCTTGACCGCGCCGGCAAACTGAATAACGAACAGGCTTTTCTCCAGGACATCATGGCGCGCGAAGGGCAAAGCACGACGGGCATCGGCGACGGCATTGCCATCCCACACGCGAAATCGAAAGCGGTAAAAGCCCCGGCGATCGCATTCGGCCGCTCCCATCAAGGGCTGGATTACGAATCGCTTGACGGCCAGCCTGCCCATCTGTTCTTTATGATCGCAGCAAGTGAAGGCGCAAATGACGACCATTTGGAAGCTTTGTCCCGCCTTGCGACTTTCTTGATGGACGAAAAATTCCGCACGCGCATTCTGGAAGCGACATCAAAAGAGCAGATCCTGCAAGCGGTGACCGACAAAGAAAATGAAGTGGACGGCCCTGCTCCAGAAAGCAGCCACCCGGCAGCCGCTGGCGGGAAACGCATCCTGGCAGTCACGGCGTGCCCGACCGGCATCGCCCACACGTATATGGCGGCAGAAAAACTCAATGAACGTGCACGGGAGCGCGGCATCGACATCAAAGTCGAAACGAACGGCTCCAGCGGCGTTAAAAACCGGCTGACGGATGCTGACATTGCAGCAGCGGATGCCATCATCGTTGCGGCAGACACGAAAGTTGAAATGGCGCGTTTCGCCGGCAAGCCGGTCATCCAGACCGCAGTCGGCAAAGCCATCTACGAAGCGGATAAATTGCTTGACCGTGCGCTAGCAGGCGATGCGCCTGTCTACCAGCACGATAAATCAAAAGATGAAGCGTCTGAAGGCGATGGCAAAGGCGGATTTTACAAGCATTTGATGAGCGGCGTTTCGAACATGCTGCCATTCGTCGTCGGCGGCGGGATCTTGATTGCACTGTCGTTCTTCTGGGGCATCAACGCATCGAATCCGGACAGCCCTGAATACAATGCGTTCGCAGCGATGCTGAGCACGATCGGCGGCGGCAAAGCGTTTTACTTGATGGTTCCTGTCCTTGCCGGTTTTATCGCAATGAGCATCGCCGAACGCCCTGGTTTTGCGCCAGGTATGATCGGCGGTTTGATTGCCACAACG
This sequence comes from Planococcus koreensis, assembly GCF_004761975.1. Lineage (GTDB taxonomy): Bacteria > Bacillota > Bacilli > Bacillales_A > Planococcaceae > Planococcus > Planococcus koreensis. Next base: position 47,457 of record NZ_RQII01000039.1, read on the forward strand.
GTCACGGGTGTTGAAGAAGCAAGCGGCGGTTCTGGTTTCCTCGGCGGTTTGATCGCCGGTTTCCTGGCTGGTTACGTCACGTTATTCGTCAAAAAAGCTTTCTCTGGACTGCCGAACTCGCTTGAAGGGTTGAAGCCGGTGCTCTTTTATCCGGTGTTCGCTATTGCCATCACGGGAATCATCATGATGTTGGTCAACCCGCAGCTGACGAAAGTCTACACAGGGATTTCAAGTTTCCTTGAAAGCCTGGGCGGCACGAACTTGCTGCTTGTCGGCTTATTGCTTGGCGGCATGATGGCGATCGACATGGGCGGCCCGATCAACAAAGCTGCTTACACTTTCGGCTTGGCGATGCTGAGCGCAGAGAATTTCGTCTTCATGGCTGCCGTTATGGCAGCGGGCATGGTTCCGCCGCTTGGTTTGGCATTAGCTACGACGTTCTTCAAGAACAAATTCACGAAAACAGAACGCGAAGCGGGCAAGACGGCTTACGTGCTGGGCGCCTGCTTTATCACTGAAGGTGTCATCCCGTTTGCAGCCGCAGACCCGGCCCGTGTCATCCCGGCTACTGTTGCAGGTGCATCGGTGACCGGAGCGCTTGTCATGCTGTTTGATATCGGATTGCGTGCACCACACGGCGGCGTTTTCGTCATCGGACTGGTGGACGGCGGAGCGATGAACATCGCGCTTTATGCACTGGCTATCCTGATCGGATCGGCTGTCACGGCAACCGTTGCCGGCCTCCTGAAAAAGAAAATCGCTGTTCCAGCAGCAGCTTAAGCAACACATAATTCCTGCCGCATCCGGAAATTCCCGGATGCGGCTTTTTTATGGGGGCAATAAAGAGGAAAAAGCACAGCAAAGACGAAATGTATAAAGGACAGCAAGGCAACACAATGAGTCAACGAGAGAGTCAGCTGCAGGCCGTGCAAAAGCGGCGCTTGGGGCTGGCTCGGCAGGAGGGTGATCGTGGTGGAGCCGGAAAAAGAACAACCTAAAGTAAAAGTACTGGCTAGCTTGTTGTGGCGGTGGGTGTTGAACAATCGAGTGGTGGCAATTCTTTTGGTGTCGCTGCTGATCCTCTTGAATTTATTCCTATTGACGAAAGTCCTTTATCTGCTGGAGCCGCTCAAAGGGTTCTTCAGCGCAATGGGGCTGCCGCTCGTCATGTCGGGCATCCTCTATTATTTGCTGAACCCGCTTATTGACTGGCTGGAGAAGAAGAAAGTGCCGCGCATCACGGGCATTTTGCTGGTGTTTCTGGTGCTGATCGGCTTGATTGCTTGGGGCGTCGTCATTTTGATCCCGATCATCCGCGAGCAGATCATCTCATTGATTCAGAACTTCCCGGCGTATTTGACCACCTTCACCAGTCAAGTCGACAGTTTGCTGCGGAGCGATGTGTTGTCGAGGCTGCAGCAGCAATTATTGGGGGATAGCAGTACATTGGGCGAAACTTTCTCGGGCCAAGCGGAAGCAATCCTCGACAATATGTTCGGCAACATCGGCAGCATTTTCGGAACGCTGACGTCGATTGTGCTGGCGCTTATCACGACGCCGTTCATCTTGTTTTATTTGCTGAAAGACGGCCATAATATGCCTTATCACATCATGAACCTCGTGCCGTCGAAGATGCGCGAGAAAACCTACATCCTGCTGCGGGAGACGAATATGCAGGTCAGCCAGTATATCCGCGGCCAATTGGTTGTTGCGTTCGCAGTCGGCGTCATGTTCTGGCTCGGCTTCGTCATTATCGGCATGGAATATGCCTTGATCCTCGGCATCATCGCGGGCGTCTTGAACTTGATTCCGTTCCTAGGGACGTTCATCGCGTTGTTTCCGATCGTCATTGTCGCGCTTGTCGTCCATTCGCCGATTATGCTCGCGAAAGTGCTCATTGTCTTCGCCATTGAACAGACCTTGGAAGGCCGTGTCATCCAGCCGCTGATCCTCGGCAGCAACTTGAATATCCACCCTGTGACCATCATTGCCGTGTTATTGACTGCCGGAAATTTGTTCGGCATTCCGGGCGTCATTCTTGGCATCCCGGCCTATGCCGTCATCAAAGTATTTCTCGTGCATTTGTTCCAGTGGTACCAAGCGTATACGGGGCTGTACGAAGATGACTTCAATCCCGCCCCGAAACCGCTCGTGTCAGCCAAGAAAAAGAAGAAGCTGTTGGCGATTAAAAGGAAATTGCAATGACCGGGAATGTTTTATCGCTCAAAGAATCACCCAGTTTGGAATGAAATTCATCCTTAAGGAGGTTTTAAAATGGTCGTGGAAGCGAAACCGGAATTTTTCATGAAAGTGAACGAGGCATTCAGCAACAGGGACATCGATTTTATCGCAAGCATCATCGCGGACGATGTGGTGTGGACGCTGCATGGCAAAAAAGCGCAAGGCAAAGATGCGTTTATCGATTACATGAAAATGATGGACATGGACAGTGGGCTCGGAACGGAGCTGACGATCGACACTTTGCTGACGGACGGTGCGGAGGCGGTGGTCAAAGGCAAAATGACGTTCAACACATCGACAGGCGAAGAAAAGACCTATCTGTACTGCGACATTTACCAAATGCACGACATCGAAGAGAAAATCCAGGACCTGACATCGTTCATCATTGCGCTGGATGAATGAAAAAGGTTAGGAATTTTGGCGGGAAGTTATGGTAAGATAGAAAAAGGCAATTGAAAAGGGTACTCAAGGGTGGTCGGCCATCCCCGGAAGAAAGGGGGTGGTGCGGATGACAGTTTTCGAAGCATTGATGTTTGCGGTAACGTTTGCAAGCTTGGTGCTCGCAGTGACGTCATCAAACCAAAAAAAATAACCCGCCCTTGAGTTGACTGCTCGGCGGGTTATTCCTTATGAAGAAAGCTTGAGGCTGATCTCCCTTGGGAGGACCTATTGATTGCTTGCCACCGGTGTTAGCGCACCGGTGGTTTTTTTCTGTTCTATATACCTACTATATACTCCGCTCCTGAAAATTTCAAGCTGCCTGCATCTTTGCGTTTCGCCAGCAATTCCTGCACAATGGATTTATCTGATAATTGAGAGGGGAATGGCTATGGCACAATCATTATCAGGGAAAATCGCATTTATTACCGGAGCGGGGAAAGGCATCGGCCGGGCATCAGCGCTCGCACTTGCAAAAGAAGGGGTGCATATCGGCTTGATCGCCCGCACCGAAGAAGACTTGAAAAAAACGGCGGCAGAAGCTGCGGCCCAAGGCGTCAAAACGGCTTATGCGCTTGCGGACGTATCCGACCTCGGACAAGTGGAACAGGCGATTGCAAAATTAACGCAGGAACTTGGAGCCGCCGATATTTTGATCAATAATGCCGGCATCGGCAAATTCGGTCCGCTACTGGAAATTGCACCGGAAGACTGGAAGCAAGTCATCGACGTCAACTTAATGGGCATGTTCTACGTGACGCGCACCGTGCTGCCCCAATTGATCGAAAAAAACGGCGGCGACATCGTCAATATCTCTTCGATGTCCGGCTTGAAAGGCGGCGCAGGGTCCAGCGCGTACAGTGCGTCGAAATTTGGCGTTCTCGGGTTGACGGAATCGTTGTCGCAGGAAGTGCGCAAGCACAATATCCGCGTATTCGCATTGACGCCGAGCCGCGTCATCACGGATTTTGGCGGCAGCAGCCAGAAGCCAGCAGACAGCGACGAGAAATTCATGCAGCCGGAAGACATTGCCGAGTACATCGTGGCCCAGCTGAAGCTGCACCCGCGCATATTCATTCCATCGTCAAGCCAGTGGGCAACCAATCCGTTTTGATGGCGAAAATCCGCTGAGAAACAAGCCAGGGAGGATTTCAAGAATATGGTGAAATGGAAAGAGGAAATCATCATCGACCGCGATATCGACAAAGTCTGGCTGTTGTTCCAAGACCGCAGCATCCAGAAAATCATGCCGAAGATCCACAGCCATGAACTTTTGGAAGGGCATAACGACCAAGCCGGTGCGAAACACAGCCAAAGCTATTACGAAGGCAAACAGCTCATGAGCTATGTGGTCGACACAAAAGCATATACGGACCTGCCGGAGCTCAAAGAACGTACGGTCGAGTTTTTGATGGGGCAGTCGATTGTCGTGAATTATGCCTATCGCCTTGAAAAACTGGAAGCGGGGAAAACCCGCTTCATTTATTCGGGCTTTAATAAAGGGCTTACGGCCTCAGCGAAAATGATGCTTCTTGCCGGCAGCAAAAAAAGCCGGCAAGCGACAGCCCGGACGTTCATGGAGCGGGTCAAAGACGAGGCGGAGAAAATGGCATAGGCAAGACAGGCCGAAAAGGGGGCAATGGGATGATTGAATGGAAGCAAAAGCGCATCATCGATGCCAATATCGAGACGGTATGGGACTTGTTCAGAGACGACAATATCCAGCGGATCATGCCGAAGCTGGAAAAGCACCAGCTCGTCGAAAAACGGGAAGATCAAGTCGGTGCCAAGCACCAACAGACTTACCGCCAAGGCAGCCGGCTGGAGACGTATATCGTGGAAACGGTGGCTTACCAAGACACGCCGGATGAAAAAGTGAAGCAATTGCATTTTGTGCTCGCTAACCTTTTCGAAGTCGATTTGCAGTTCAGGCTGCAGAAAATCAGTGAACAACAGACACGCTTTGTCTACGAAGGGTCGAACCGCGGCACGAATCTCGTGGGGCGGACGATGCTGAAGATGGGCGGCACAAAAAGCAATATGGAAACCGTCAACGAGTTTATGGACTTGGTGGAATCGGAAGCGGTGAAAAGGGAGAGAAACCGATGAGGCAATGCCCGGAATGCCGAGGCGCAATGGCTGAAGATCTGAAAGTTACGATCAAAGGCGCCATGTACGGCTTGAAAATCACCCGGAAAAAACGTGGATTATTCAATAACGCCACAGCGGAGCCGAAAGCGGCTGTCTGCAGCAATTGCGGAGCGGTGGCGTTTTACGTTGAAAACCCTGACGATTTTCGGGAATAATGATTTAAAAAACGTAAATGTATTAAACTACTTAAGGATAATACAATGAAAATCAAAAACGTAACAAGAAAAAACAGCGGAAAACGCAAATGGGTTTTTAGTGTATGGACGAAACCAAATAGCTTTTGAGCCGTAAATAGAGAGAGAACTTTTAGGGGGAGATCCAATGATCGACATAACTGAAAAGCACGGAACAGAAAGAGTAAACCCGTTCACCGCTGTTTGGCTGCAGACGCGCAAAGCTGCCCGCTTTGTTATTGAAGAAAAGTCCACAGGATTTGCCATTATGCTCATTATGCTTTCAGGCATCGGCAGCGGCTTGATGGGGATGCAAAGTTCAGGAGGCGGCGCAGGCATGGCCGGCTGGCAGATATTTTTGCTTACGATCATTCTCGGGCCAGTGGTCGGATTCGCGAGTGCCGCTTTCTTGTCCGCATTGTATTTGCTCGTCGGCAAACTGTTCAATGGGACAGCGACTTATATCGAAATGTTCAAAGCGGTTGCGGTTTCAATGATTCCGTATGTCTGGATTGCACCGATTTTATTGGCATGGGCGACGCTCGCACCGGCTACATATTTCGCTGATCCACTGGCGGAAACCAGCACTGGGGAAGGCTGGGGAACACTGATTGTCCTTGGCACGCTATCATTCATCCTGTCTATCTGGGGTATCATCATCCAGAGCAAGGCGATTGGGGAAGCGCACCGGTTCAGCAGCTGGAAAGGCTTTGCGACGGTGTTGATCCCGGCGATTGTCATTGGCGTCGTCATCGTTGTTGTGATTATTTTGTTCGTGATGCTATTTGCTGCCGCGTTGTAAGCTGAAAAGAAGGCTCAGGCCTTCTTTTTTTATGGAAAGAAAAAGTACATGTAGGATATTACATAAGGTATTTACTGAATAAAATTCAAAACAAGCAACCAAGAAGGCAAACCGTGAAAATCGATCCGCTATTTAGCGCACAAGTTCAAGTGTAGCAAAAGCGCACAGTGGAATCGATGATAAATAAGCGTTCTTTTAGCAAAAAAATCTGTTGGTGCTGTCATCATGTGGTAGAAGGAGGGAAGCGCTATAACAGCTTATTTTTGCTATACTAGAGGAAAGGACTTATTATTCAGTTAATTGGAAGGAATGTTAAATGGGTTAATTCCGTGTAATCGATTAGGTGAATTTGGTAGTAATGAGCTTTTATGCGCGCTCAGCGGAATTTACGAGCGTTCAGGAGAATTTACGAGCGTTCAGCAATATTTACGCGCGTTCAGAAGATTTGTGGTAGGAGGTGGGACAATGTTGGTCTATTTGCGTATTTTCATCGAAATAAGTCTCATACTGCTGTTCATTTTTTACGTCAGCGGCCGGCTGATCGGCTCCAAGGTCCATGTCGTCAAACGCCTGCTGTCGGTGATTCTGGGTGTCAGCCTGACATCGCTCGTCTATTGGTATTCCTATCTGCGTTTTACGGATTATTTTGAACAGGGCTTTTTATCCGCTGTGACCGATGCCAGTACGCTGATTTGGATCGGCAGCATGCTGATGATTTCGATGCTGTTCTTCTTGTTCTTCGAGCTTTTTGAAGCGAACGGTTTCGGCGGCAGCGGTGCGACGCTGACGAGCCGCGTGTTTTTCTTGAAACGCTTGCTGCATCTTTGGCGCCGCCAGAAGCGGTTGAGCAAAGTGCTTGAAATTGCGGTGAAAAACGGCATTTCCAGCACGTTCCACTACGCACGCCACCGCGAAAACGAACGGCAATTGGCCATCGCTTTGCGCAGGACGCTCGAGCAAAGCGGCGGCATCTTCATCAAGTTCGGGCAAGCGCTGTCAACGCGTTCCGATCTTTTCCATCCCATTTTTATCGAAGAGCTCGGAAAATTGCAGCAGAACGTCGTACCGTTGACCGCCAAGCAAGTGAAGGAAGTTCTCCATAAAGCGCTGCCCGAGACGTTTGATGAGGTTTTTGAGTCTTTTAGTATGGAACCCTTGGCCGCAGGGTCAATCGGCCAGGTACACCGAGCCGTGCTGCGGAAAAACCGTGATGAGGTCGTTGTCAAATTGCTGCGGCCGGACGTCTCGACAATCATGCGCGACGATCTGGACATCCTGGTGGAGTTTGCGGAATGGGTGGCATTGAAATCGACATGGGCATCGAATATCGGCTTCCGGGAGCTTGCCATCGGGTTCGCCAATGCATTGCGGGAAGAAATCGATTTTGAAATTGAAATACGCAACACGATCCAAATCGGCAACATTCTGGCGAAAAGTCCATACACCGTGAAAGTGCCGCACGTTTACCGCGAATACAGCAATTATAATTTAATCGTCCTTGAGTATTTTAAAGGCAAGAGCATTCCGAAAGGCAAAGAAGTTTTTGAGCAGTTCCAAATTCCGCAGCGTGATTTCTCGCGGACGGTGCTGTTCTCGTATTTGGAGCAAATGCTGTTCGCCGGCATTTTTCATGCCGATCCGCATCCTGGCAACATTTTCATCGACAGCAGGGACGGCTTGCCGGTGCTGCTGGACTTCGGGGCGGTCGGCCGCCTGGCCAAAGTGCAGCAGGAAGCTTTGAATTTATTCGTCATCGGCGTCCAGCAAAACGATGCAGAAATCATCTACGATGCTGTCACGGACCTTGTGGAAGACAGCAAGGACATCGACCGCCAGAAATTTGAACAGGCGATCGGGCAGATTTTGCTGCGGGTGTCATATGTCGACCGCATTTCAACCGATGAACTGATCCATTCCATTTTTGATGTCGTACGGGATTTCGGCCTGTCGTTTTACCCGTCTGTCGGCATTGCATTGCGGGCATTGATTACGCTTGACGGCACCTTGCACACAATCGACCCCGGATTCGATATGTTCACCGAAGCGAAAACATTCGCAAAAGAGACGAAAACCGCGATTTTGAAAAAGCCGTTCCGTGAACCGCGCGAAGTCAAAGAACGCATTGAAGAAGAATTGGCGCTTATCATACCGGAATTGAAGAAATTTCCGAAACGTGTGGATCACCTGCTGCGAAAAGTGGAGGGAGGGCGCATCATTCTGCACCACGACATCTTTTCGGACAAATCGAATGCCCATTTCGTGGCGCTGATGTTTTCCCGCTTCATCCTGTTGATGACAGGCATTACGTTCGGCATCGTGTCATCTGCTTTGCTGGCGATTGCCCAGTTTATCGATACGGTGTACGCCGTTTACTTGAACACAGCCGCCTATACCGGCTTGTTCCTGTGCGTGATTCTTTTGGTGAGGCTGTCCATCCAAGCTGTCCGGGACATGAAAAACGATCGCTTGTAAAGATTGGTGCTCGATGATGCCAATAAAACCTCTAAAAAACGCATTCATTTGAATGTGTTTTTTAATTGTTAAAGTCAACCATAATAGGTATGATGAAAGAAATGGATTTTTCAGAAAATTATTGTGGGGGTTTAATGATGAATAACTTGAAGCAAATCGAGGAAATCCGGAAATTCAACCGCTTTTACGCGAATGTCCTTGGCAAAATCGACCAGGAAATCTACCAGCAGCCATATCCGTTGGCAGAAGCACGTGTTTTGTCGGAACTCCATGCGCAAAAAGGCGCGACGGCTTCAGAAATACGCGAAAAACTGGGGCTGGACCGGGGCTATATCAGTCGTATGCTGCAAAAATTCGAAGACAGCGAATTGATTTTCAAGCAGCAATCAGCCGATGATAAACGCCGCATTTTGCTGGGATTGACCGAAAAAGGCGAAGAAATCCACCAGCAGCTCGTGAAAAACGCCAATCTAGGCGTCAGCAAGATGGTCGCCGCGCTGTCAGAACGCGATTTACTGAAACTGACCGCCGCTATGGAAACGATCGAAAGCCTGCTGCAGGCCCAGCAAGTCCCTGATAAAATCATCATACGGCCATATGGTCCTGGCGATGCCGGTTACATTGCGCATCTGCACGGTACGCTGTATGGCAATACGCATCAATTCAGCCATGATTTTGAATTCTATGTGGTCAAAGGCTTGGCAGAGTTTATGGCCGATCCAAGTGGCGGCCAGTTATGGATCGCTGAAGTGAACGGTGTTGTTGCCGGATCCATAGCAATTGCAAAAGCTGGAGACCATACTGCGCAATTGCGCTGGTTTATTATGGATGAAGAGTTCCAAGGGTTGGGCATCGGGAAAATTCTGATGGAGACGGCAATCGACTTTTGCCGCGAGCAAGGCTATCAGCATGTATTCCTGTGGACGGTCAACATCTTAGAAGCTGCGCGCTATCTGTATAGCAAATACGGTTTTAAGCTAATCGAGCAAAAAATGAACACAGATTGGACTGCAGACGAGTTGACGGAAGAACGTTGGGATCTGGAGTTGGAACCGATCAAGGCATTGTCTGCAGAACGCGATGTGCAGGATTAAGCGTGGATGCTCAAGAATCGTGATAAATAGCAGCAAAAGTCAGAAGAAGG
>NZ_RQII01000004.1 GCF_004761975.1 Planococcus koreensis
CCTCACTTTCCGACCCTACTAATGCAGTACCTATGCGAACAAAAGTTGCTCCTTCTTGGGCGGCAATGACGTAATCATTGGACATACCCATAGAACATTCCGTACACGGGGCGTGCTCCATCTTTTCTGCGGCCACTTGAAGTTGAAGCGATTTAAGCTCTTTGAACACAGTGCGGATCAAAGCACTGTCACTGGTGTTCGGCGCCATTGTCATTAACCCGACCACCTGGATTTTATCAAAGGCTGTAAGCGAACGGATAAAATCCAGTGTCTCTTCCGGCAATATTCCGCTTTTGGTTTCTTCGTTGGAGACATTCACTTGCACAAAGCATTTCAATGGTTTTTCTGCCCGTTTCTGAATTTCCTTCGCCAGGCTCAGGCGGTCAAGTGAATGGAGATAGTCGATGTTATTGACGACGTCTTTCACTTTTCTGGTCTGCAGATTGCCGATATAATGCCACGAGACGCCGGCGTCTATAGATTGGAGCTTCAAGGCAAGTCCTTCCGGACGGTTTTCGCCAAGATGCCGGATGCCGGCATCGATTGCTTCTTGAGTCCTTTCAACACCGACCTGTTTCGTCACCGCAATAATGTTGATCCCTGGGCGGATGCTATTTAATTCGTTAGTAATATTTTCAAAAACCGGTTTTATCGCGTTCATTTATTCACAACTTTTCTAAGGATGTTCAATCAATCCCAATCGGCAAAAGCCCATCAAAACCAATTGCCACTAAGCCTGACCATTTATTGGCCCTGCTGCTTGAAGTTTCACTTTATTGTACCAAGTATAGGCATATTTATCAATTAAGCTCTGCCGTCATTGTCTTTCCGCTTTGGCAGCAACGCGATGACCTCTTTTAAGCGCAATAAAAAAACAGCTGCCGGTTCGGCAGCTGTTGTGATTAGCGTCTCTTTTGTCGGTTGCGCAAGAATGTCGGGATGTCTAGTGCATCATCCTGTTGTTTTTCCTGGCGCACAGGCTCTTGTTGGTAAGAAGGCGCGTGGTCTTCACGGCGCTGTTCTTCGCGGCGCGATTCACGTAGTGAAGGCGGCGGAGACTGCTGCTGGATAGACTGTACGCGGCTAGAATTCAATCCAGAGCCCCGCGGCGTTCTTGGTTGTACCTGCTCTTCGTTGAAACCTGTAGCAATTACAGTGACAACAATTTCATCTTTCAGATTGTCATTGATGACAGATCCGAAAATCATGTTTACATCTTCGTCAGATGCCGATGCAACGATGTCCGCTGCTTCTTGGACTTCGTACAAGCTCAAGTTCGATCCGCCCGTGATGTTCATAAGAACACCTTTAGCGCCATCGACGGATACTTCAAGCAACGGGCTTGAAACGGCTTTTTTCGCTGCTTCAGAAGCACGGTTTTCACCAGAAGAAACACCGATCCCCATCAATGCAGAACCTTTATTCGACATGATTGTTTTAACGTCAGCAAAGTCAAGGTTGATCAATCCAGGAACTGCGATCAAATCTGAGATACCTTGGACACCTTGGCGCAAAACGTTATCCGCTTCACGGAATGCTTCAAGCATCGGCGTGCTCTTGTCGACGATTTCAAGCAAACGGTCATTCGGAATGACGATAAGCGTATCAACCGATTCTTTCATCGTGCTGATTCCGCTGATTGCTTGTGTAGAACGCTTGCGGCCTTCGAAAGTGAATGGGCGTGTTACGACCCCTACCGTCAAAGCCCCAAGTTCTTTAGCGATTCCAGCGATGACTGGTGCAGCACCGGTACCAGTACCGCCGCCCATGCCGGCAGTTACGAATACCATATCCGCGCCGCGCAATGCTTCTTCAATTTGTTCTTTGCTTTCTTCAGCCGCTTTTTTGCCGACTTCAGGGTTAGCTCCAGCACCAAGGCCGCGCGTTAATTTGCCGCCGATTTGCAGGCGGACTTCCGCTTTGGATAAGTTTAACGCTTGAGCATCAGTGTTGACTGCGATAAATTCTACACCTTGGACTCCGTGTTCGATCATGCGGTTGACAGCGTTGTTTCCGCCGCCGCCGACACCGATAACTTTAATTATTGCCATAGCATCAATTGATGTATCAAATTCCAACATTCTTTTTCCTCCTAAAATTGCTCCGCTTTTAAAGTAAGCATGATGCAATGTTCATTTTATTCGAAGAATCGGTCAAACATTTTCTTAGCTTTTGAAACGACGCCTTCAGTATTTTCCTTAGGCTGTTTTGGCTGTTTTTTAGGATGGTGTTCTTGCTCGATTTTCGCTGACTCTGTCAATGCAGCGCTCGCTCCTAAACGGCCATAGAACATATCTTCCATGTACGCGTATTGGATAAGCCCAACTGCTGTCGTGTACTGTGGTTCGCGGACGCCGATGAATTCCGGCACGAACAAACGGACACGGGTTTGAAGAATGTGGCGAGCCAATTCCGGCAGCCCTTCTAATTTCGCCATTCCGCCAGTCAATACGACGCCTCCTGGAAGGTCTTGGACGCCAAGGCGGTAAAGCTCATCTAAAATCAATTCAAAAAGTTCTTCCAGGCGGACCCCGATGATTTCAGATATGTATTTCTGGCTATATTGCTCTTTCGTATCTGAACCGATCACAGGAACTTCGAACAATTCATCTTCAGATGCATCGTCGTAGAACGCGTGGCCATGTTCCAGCTTGATCTTTTCTGCTTGTTCTGTCGGTGTTTTCAAGACGATCGATAAATCTTTTGTGACATGCTCGCCGCCGACAGGTATGACTGATGAAGCTGTCAAGTGGCCGTCTTGGAAAACAGCGATCGATGTCGATCCTCCACCGATATCGATGCAGGCCGTGCCGTGATTTTTTTCATCTTCAGTTAAAGCATAATAACCGGCAACCAATGGCTGCATGTAAATTTCACGAATCGAAAGGCCAGCACGTTCAACGCATCTTAGAACGTTGTGCAAAACGGTTTTCGATGTCGTAACCATTGTACCATCCATTTCAAGGCGAATCCCAATCATACCCCGCGGATCTTTGATTTCGTCCAAATGGTCGACAATGTATTGTTCAGGAATGATGTTGACGATTTCGCGTTCTGGCGGAATTGAGATGACTTGCGCCGCATCCATTACGCGGTCCAAATCCTCATCCGTAATTTCGCGGTCTTCGCTGTTTACGGCAACTACGCCTTTTACCGGCTGCAGCATGGCTTTATTGGCAGGAATGCCTAGAACCACTTCGTGGATCTGCTTGCCGATCATTCTCTCTGCTTGGTCGACAGCTTTTTTAATCGATTGAACTGTTGCATCTATATCAACAATCGCACCTTTTTTTATGCCATTTGATTTTACGTTTCCTACTCCGATAACGTGCAATGATTTATTGGCCATTTCCCCGATAAGTACTTTAACGGATGACGAACCGATGTCTAGGCTTACATATAATTCTGATTGACTCAATTCGTGGCACCTCCTTAAATTAACTTCATTAGTTTCATTCTATTGTAAATTGTGCACCTTGTCTAAGCAAAACAGCAGAAGTTTGTAAATTTCCTTACAATTCACCCCTGTGTTTCGCGCAATTCTTTTTTCTCTGCCCATTTCGTCAAAATTATGCGCCGGATGACAGCGATATTCTGGAACAGCCGCACACCGAATGCAAAAATGGCAGCGAGGTAAAGATCCACTCCTAAATGCACCCCTAAGAAAGCGAGGCCGGCGGCAAGGGCGATGTTAAAGAAAAAACCCGATACAAATACCTTATCATCATACACCTGCTGTAAATGGGCCCTTATTCCCCCGAACAATGTATCCAGGGAGGCCAGAACCGCTATCGACAGATAGTTCGCATATTCAGGAGGGATTTGGATGTCCGTCAGCAATCCTAATGATATTCCCAATATTAAGCCCAAAATGGATAGCCACATCTATACTACTCCTTTGCTTCCTCTAGCAGATTATAATCAATGTCTTTGCCGTACGCTTCGATTGCCAATTCAGCAGTCGGTTCTGATACTTCAACGATCAGATCGTCGATATAGAAATCATCGCGCAGCGGAGACGACAGCAAATGGTTATAAAGCGTTTCTGTGTCTTCCATGGAATTCGCTACGATTTTTATGTTGAACGGCGGCGTCTGGATTGGCACCGTGTTCACCGTCGTCCTGCCGTTGATGTCACGGATTGCCGTTGTATTGACTATCCGGTTGCCATCGATCGATACATATAATCCATTAAATCGGTTGATTTCGTTTACAAACCGGATCAGCAAGTCAGGAGCAATGCCTTCGATATTCTGCCCCAAAGCGACCGCTTCAGGCGAAGGTTCTATTGACACCTCAATTCCTGGGCCGGCCGTTTCCGTAAGCCCCGCAGTCTTTCGCAAATCCTCTACCGTTTCGACTAATGCCTGTTCCGGGCTCTGGTCCGCCGCGTCTTCGTACTTGGATAAAGTTTCTGACAGCTGGCCGATTTCCGATAGCAATTCCGAGTGGAGCTGCTTTTCACGCGAAAGTTCCTGCCGCACTTCCCAAACATCGCGCGTATCCCGTGAGTTCGGTTCGTTCAAGGTATTGTATTGGATGGCCGTCATTAAGCCGATGATGAATAAAATCAGCGAAAACCGGAAAGATATGATTTTTTTCATGATGGCTCCCCTTTACTCAAGATTCTGATAGCATGGCAGGCATGGATATTTTCTGGCCCATATCCAGCGTGACGATGATATTATCGTTGAGCAGCTGATCCATGACGCCGCCTGAAAGTTTCATGGAAGATTCGAGCACATCGGATTTGCCGATCGCTTCAATTGTAAACGGTGCCGGATACTGAACGCCATCGACCGTTATTACCGGTCCAGTGCAGACAATATAGGAATTTCCATCTATGCGCTGGCCATTGACGGAAATGGCTTGCGCTCCGGAAATGTAAAGCTCGTTGATGACTTGGAACACATGGCTTTCATGGACGATATAATCGTTCGGGTTTTCCGAATTGCCATCATATTCGCCGTCCTGCAGCGTCACTTTCAAGCCGTCCCCTTCCACTGGCAGAGCTCCGACATAGCGGCGCAGCGATTCTGCTTCATCCGCATAATCACTGAACCGGTCTGGCCCATCAGAAAAAGATTGCTCGTATTTCTGGACTGCCGCCTGTTTTTCTTCCAATTCGGCCCGCAGGTCTTTATTTCGTTCTTGTTGTTCGATCAATTGGCCGCGGAAGCGCTCTTCTTGCTCGAAAAATGCACCGCCTGTGTAGCCGCTCTTGTTTTTTTCAGCTTGGGATAGGCTGAAGGAATAAGCCATGATAAAGCCCAACACCAGAAAAACCAGCGAAAAAATAATTGATTTGCTGAAACGCCGATTACTCTTCTTCGGGTTCTTCATCATCTTCACCTTCTTTCGGAGGCCCGTACATGTCGTCATATGAGCGGAAGAAGATTCCGACCTCCATGTCAATTACGCCTTTTTGCCCTTCATCGAGCTGCGCAATAACTGAGGGGTAATAATTCAGTTTTTCCGCCAACGTGCTTAACGTCCCTTTGACTTCGTTGCCATCGTTCATATACAGGCTCACCAAAGGTGAACTTTCTTCCGGATTCAACGTAATCTGGGAAATGAGGTTATAAACCTCAGAATCGACGTCGGTTAACTGCGCCGCTAGTTTCTGGCGGGTTTCATCATTTTCAAAATTGGTGAAAATCGGACCGCTGACTGAATCTACGGGCTTTTCCAAAGCATATCCGTTTGATAAAACCATCTGATAACCGGTTTCGTTATCCAGGTAGCCTATTTTTTCGTGTTCTGCAATGTAGATTTCCAAACCAGTCAACCATTTTTTTTCGACCCTTGAAGCTTTTACCCATTCGAGGCCGTTCAATTTTTCTTCAATCTCTTTTTCAGTGAAGCTCCACATCGAATCTCCAAATTCCAGGCCGCTGGCTTGCTGGTAATCGACCGGCGCGTAAAGATTAGCGCCCGCCACCGCAACATCCTGAAGTTTGCTGTATTTTGTCTGGCTGTAGATGGCCACAACCAGCAACAAAAGAAAAATGGTCAGCAGCGCCACGAACTTGCGATTGGTTCTTTTTTTCCGCCGCTCACGGAGCGTCGGGATGCGTTCTTCGATATCAATCACTTTGTCCATACTCGCTGCTCCTTATCTTTTAGTCGTTTGCTTGCGTTACACGCTGTACCGCATCGATAAACGCATCGCCGCGGATTTCAAAATTTTCATACTGGTCCCAGCTTGCACAAGCCGGTGATAATAATACCGTGTCGCCGCTTTGTGAGTTGCCGACCGCTTTTTCAACGGCTTCCAGCATATCTTCCGCTTTTGCGACTGTTGGAACTCCGTTAGCCGATGCGAATTCCGCAAACCGGCCGGCAGTTTCGCCAAATGTAATAAGCGCTTTGACCCGAGGCATGAACGGACGCAATTCTTCCAAAGAATGATTGCGTTCGAGCCCGCCGGCCAACAAAATGATTTGGCCTGGGAAAGCCTCCAAAGCACTTTTCGTAGCAAGTGCATTTGTCGCTTTCGAGTCGTTGTAGAATTTGCGCCCTTTCCATTCAAGGACGAATTGTGAACGGTGCTTTACACCTGTAAATGACGTCAGGACGCGGATAATAGTTTCTTTCGTGCCGCCCCATAATAACGCAGCCGCTGTGGCTGCTAAAATATTTTCTAAATTATGCTGGCCGCCTAACAAGATTTTCGAACGTTCAATCAAGGCCTCGCCTTGCCAGTAGATAAAGCGGTCATCCGCACTGATGCTTTCTTCCGTGCGGCCTTTCAGCGTGAACGGAATCAATTGTGCACGGCATCCAGCCGCGAAATCAGCAAGCATAGGCTGGTCTGCATTGTAGATGAAAAAATCTTCAGGAAGCTGATTGGCTGCGATTTTCATTTTTGATCCGACGTAATCACCCGCTGTACCGTGGTAATCCAAATGAGCTTCATACAGGTTTGTAATGATTGCAATATGAGGACGGAACTTTTCAACGCCTTTTAATTGGAACGACGAAAGTTCTGTGACGATGACGTTATCCGGTGTTGCTTTTTCCGCCACACCGCTTGCGACTGTACCGATATTGCCCGCAATCAAAGGCTTTTTCTTATCCTGGTTAAGCATATGGAACAACAGCGTCGTTGTGGTCGTTTTGCCGTTCGAACCGGTGATGCCGATAAACGGCGCTTCACTGATCAAATAAGCAAGTTCGATTTCTGTCCAGATTGGAATCCCTTTTTCGACAGCGGACTCAATGATGACGTTGGAATACGGAATTCCTGGGTTTTTGACAACCAATTCAAATCCTTCATCAAGCAAATCTTCTGGATGCCTTCCGCAAATGACCGTAACGCCCAAATTCAATAATTCCTGAGCTTCCGGGTTCGCTTCGAATGGCTTTGAATCATTCACTGTAACAAATGCACCTAACTGATGCAGGATGCGCGCCGCTGTAAAGCCGCTTTTCGCTAATCCAAGCACCAACACTTTTTTATGGAAAACCTGTTCAACTTGTTTCATTTTATAAAACCTCCAGCGCAACTGCGATAACCGCTGCAGCAAGCCCTACTGCCCAAAAGACAGTAACGACTTTCCATTCGGACCAGCCGCTCAATTCGAAATGGTGGTGAATCGGACTCATTTTGAAAATCCGCTTTTTTCTTAATTTGAAACTGCCGACCTGCAAAATAACAGACGCCGTTTCAATGACGAAGACCAAGCCGATGATGAGCAGCAGCAATTCCTGCTTCAACAAAATCGAGACCATTGCAAGAGCCCCTCCGAGGGCAAGAGATCCCGTGTCGCCCATAAAGACTTTAGCCGGGTATTTATTGAACACCAGAAAGCCTAAGAGCGCGCCTGCTACCGCGAAGGTGAACATGGCAATGCCTTCTTGTTCCTGTATGATGGCAATGACGCCGAACGCAGCAAAAGCGATTGATGCAGTTCCAGCCACTAATCCGTCCAGGCCATCTGTCAAATTGACGGCGTTCGAGAAGCCGACAAGCCAGAATATGATAAATAACACATACAGCATAGATAACTCGATAGAGAAATCAGTGAACGGAATATACACCGCTGTGTCGAATTCAGTGCCGTTCAATAGGAAAAACGAAATAACGGCAATAACGATCTGGGCAATCAATTTTTGCAGTGATGTCAACCCGAGATTCCGCTTCAAGACCACTTTGATAAAGTCGTCCAAAAATCCGATCAACCCGTAGCCGAATAAAACCAGCAGCAGGATGGTGATTTCCTGTGACATCCGGTCCGCAAAAAGCGCGACCCCCAATACAGTAATGATGATCGCGATCAAGTAGACAAGGCCGCCCATTGTAGGCGTCCCCGTTTTTTTCATATGGGACTCTGGCCCCTCTTCACGGATGCTCTGGCCAAATTTCATCCTTCTTAAAAGCGGGATAAAAATAGGCATTAAGGCAACCGTGAGCAAAAAAGCAATTCCAAATCCAAGCAATATATATCCATTCATGTTAGCAAAGAGCTCCTTTAAACATTAAATTATTGGGCTGAATCTTCAGCTGGTGCTTGTTCATTTTGTTCTGTTTCAGCCGATTCGCCTTCTGCCGATTCATCAGCAGGAGGCGTTTCCGGCACAACTTCAGGTTCAGCGGTTTCTTCCGCTGGAATCCCTTCCATGCCATCGGTCATTTGCACTTGGAACGATTCTTCCGGCGTCAGCATCTGCACAACGACCGGTTCCCCTTCTGTTATTGCCGAGCCCGGTGTCAGGCTCTGGCTTGCGGCGTAGCCTTCGCCGACAATCTCCAGTGAGATGCCGCTGAGCGATTGGAACGCCAGCAAGTCTCGTTTAGACCAGGCGGTAAAGTCCGGCAATGCCGTTTCGCCCGCCGTTTTTAAAATCACTGTGCCGCCTTCGACAATCGTTTCTCCAGCTTGCGGGTATTGGCCTTCCACCTTAGAGGCGGCGCCAGTTGAAATGACTTTCAGGCCTTTAGCGGTAAGCTGCTCAGCAACTTTCGCTGACTCAAGACCGGTATAATCTTCCAGTTCCGCTTTTTTTACAGTTTCTGCATTTTTCGGTTTAATATTCATGTATTTAAGCCCGTTCTCCATGACAGAGGTAAAGATTTTTGCAACTGGCACTGAGCCATACTCGTCTGCCGGCAGTTCAGGCTCCTGAACACCAATATAAATGAGCAGTTCCGGATCTTCAGCCGGAGCCACACCCAAAAATGAGAATAGGTACTTGTTTCGTCCGGTTTTATACAGCCCATTTTCTCCAGGAACTTGCGCCGTTCCGGTTTTGCCGGCTACCGTATAATCCTGCAGCGCAAAACCGCGTGCGGACCCCGCCTCCGAAGTTACAGTGGAAGCCAGGATTTCCCTCACCTGTTTTGCCGTTTCGGCTGAAATCGGATTGCCAGCTTCGGTCGGTTCGCTTTTCTTGGTTACTTCGCCAGTGTCCGGGTTTTTAATCTGGTCGATGACATACGGCTGCATCATCGTTCCATCATTTGCAATGGCGGATGCAGCTTGGATCATTTGGACCGGCGTGACCGTCGATCCTTGGCCGTAAGACATGGTCAATCGATCGATCGGCCATTTGTCGAGAATCGTTCCCGATGCTTCATTTGGCAGATCAATGCCGGTTTTTTCGCCGAATCCGAACGCGTCGATATACCGCATCAAGTTTTCAGGTCCTAAGCGCTCGAGCAAGTATGCCATCGAAACGTTCGATGAACGCTGGAATCCTTCCAAAAATGTGATGCTTCCCCAACCGCGCCCGCTATTATGGTCGCCAATCGTGCGGTCAAGCAAGGTATACGTCCCCGATTCGTAATAAGCATCCGGATCCCATTTTCCTTCTTCAATCGCTGAAGCGAGTGTAAACATCTTCATCGGAGAACCGGGTTCGATGGTCAACTCAATGCTTTCATTGAGCCAGTTGTCGGACAGGCCTTCCCGCGTGTTAGGATTGAAAGTCGGCCGTTGGGACATTCCCAGAATTTCTCCGGTTTTCGGGTCCGCAATAACGGCGATCATGCGCTTCGGTGAATATTCTTCTTGAACGCTGGACATCGCATCTTCTAAAAAGTTCTGCAGTGTTTTATCCAATGTCAATTGGACATTGGACCCGTCCACTGCGGGAGTTACCACCGATTCACTATTTGGCAGTAAAAAGCCCCATTTATCTGTGCTGAATTCCATTTTCCCGTTCTTTCCAGTTAATACTTCATCGTGGATTGCTTCAAGACCCATTTTCCCTTTCGTTACCATCTGCCCATCCTTTTGCTCTTCTTTCAATGCAAAACCGATCAAATGAGAGGCAAAAGAACCGTTCGGGTAAAGGCGCTTCAAGTCCCGGACGAATAAAACGCCCGGAAGTTTTTCTTCTTTCATTTCAAGCATTTTCGTATGGCTGATTTCACGTCCCGCAACACCGAATTCGACTTGGTAGCGGTCTTTTTCAATTCCGGAATTCAAGATGCTTATAAGTTTATCTTCTGGGGTATCCAAATAATCAGACAATACTTCGGCTGTATGTTCCACGTCAGTTACATGCCGCGGGTTGCTGGCCTTCTGTGTGGCCGATTCATCCACGACGGCAACGACTTTATACGTCAACGTATCTTCTGCGATCACTTCGCCGTTGCGGTCAAGGATTTTCCCCCGTTTGGCTGTAAGCACTTCTTCCTGGCTGTATTTCGCTGCAGCTCTTGCGGCTAATTCCTGCCCTTCAACAGAACCTGTGGCCTGAATCGTTACGATTCTTGCCGTTAAAAGGAAAAAGAGCCCTGCAAAAACTAAAAACAGCAGAAAGGCTCCCCATTGAAATCGAAACTTTTTTTTCATTGCCCTGGCACTACCTTTACATTTCGCTCATTTGGTTTTAGGCCGCTTTCCTTTGCTTTTGCCCAAATGCGATCGTATCTGGATAGTTCGCTGACTTGCACAGACAAATCTGTATTTTGTTTCACTTTTTCATCGATTGAATGTTCAATTGTTTGTATTTCCTGAGACGAAGCCTGAATCACTGACTGGTTTTGCAGCACAAGAACAGCGCACAGTACGAATACAGCTACGAATGACAAGTAAAGGAATTTTTCGCCTTTAGTAATGAGATTTCTTTTTTTAGCCGGCTCCCGGGTAGGGTTTTGAGGAACGGCCGGCTGTTGTATGTATGCTTCTTTTCTTGCATATAAAGCCATTTGAACACGTCCTAACTCTCTTTTTTAGATCTTATTTCTGATCTTTCACTTTTTCGGCAATTCTCAATTTCGCTGATCGCGAACGGTTATTATGCTCCAATTCCTCCGCTGAAGGAAGAATGGGTTTGCGTGTAATCAACTTTAATATCGGTTCCATGCCTTCCGGTATGACAGGCAAGTTCGGCGGAAGTTCAGGCATTGATGAATGTTCTTTGAAAATCGCCTTGCACAGTCTATCTTCAAGCGAATGGAATGTGATGACGCTGATGCGCCCTCCAATGGCCAATAGCTCGATTGCGTCTTGCAGCGACGTTTCAGCTGCACCTAATTCATCATTTACTGCTATACGGATTGCTTGGAATACCCGCTTCGCAGGATGTCCGCCTTTGCGTCTCGCAAATGCCGGAATCCCGTCTTTAATGCATTCGACCAATTGCCCTGTTGTTTCAATCGGCGCTAGCTCTCTAGCTGCTTCGATCTTTCTGGCAATTTGCTTGGAAAACTTCTCTTCTCCATAACGATAGAATATACGCACCAAATCTTCGAATGCCCATTCGTTGACGACATCGTAAGCGCTTAACTTCGCCGTTTGGTCCATCCTCATATCCAATGGTGCATCATTATGGTAGCTGAATCCCCGTTCTGGAGTATCAAGCTGAGGCGATGACACGCCTAAATCATAAAGGATGCCATCCACTTTCGTGATGCCGCGCATTTCCAGTTCTTCTTTAATGAATTTAAAATTAGCATGGATAAATGTAATCTTGTCTAAATAATCTTTCAACTTCAGCTTGGCATGGTCAATCGCTGTCGCATCTTGGTCGAAACAATACAAATGCCCTTTTTCGGACAATTGCTGCACCAGATACTCGCTATGCCCTGCTCCGCCAAGCGTGCAGTCTACGTAAATGCCGTCAGGACGAATGTTCAGTCCATCGACGGTCTCGTGAAGTAAAACCGTGGTGTGGTTGAACAATCATTTCCCTCCGTTCAGTTTCTAAAAATCAAAGTCCGCTAAATTTTCCGCAATATCATTAAAAGAATCTTCAGATGCCGTAAAATACTCTTCCCATGCATCTTTAGACCAAATTTCAAATCTATTGGAGACACCGAGTATGACGCATTCTTTTTCAAGTTTCGCATATGATATCAAGGTCGATGGTATGTTGACGCGCCCTTGTTTATCGAGTTCCACTTCCGAGGCACCCGAGAAAAAGAACCGTGTAAATGCACGTGCGTCTTTTTTAGTGACCGGCAGCTCTTTCAGCTTGTCTTCGATCTTTATCCATTCATCCATTGTGTAGCCAAATAAGCACTGGTCCAGGCCTCGGGTAATGACAAAGTTCTCCCCGAGTTGTTCACGAAATTTTGCCGGAACGATTAATCGTCCTTTAGCATCAACGCTATGTTGATATTCTCCCATGAACATGCCATCCACCCCACTTATTGTTTTTAATGTACCACAATCCCCCACTTCCCACCACTTGTTTTTTAAATATTTCACGTATGTTACAGAAAAAAATCCCAATTGCACTTCTTGAGACAAAAAAAAGCCTGCCGAGGCAGACTTTGCGTGCTTATAAGTAGATGAGTTTATGATTTTTGTCATATTCAAAATCGAGTGCAAGCAGCTCTTTAACAAGGTTCAATCCATAGTCATTCATATACGGGAACGGGCTGAAAATTCGTTCCTGGTAGCCGCCATTCGGATGCAGCTCCAGTTCCAGCAAATCAAAGTGGGCGAATTGTGTGCTGTTCTGCAGAATTACTTCATCTTCTAATTTGTTCTTCAGGAATTGCAGTTGTTTCTGATGGAATTGCAGGTTTTTCTCAACCAGCGGTTCCAATCCCCCACTTATCGTTGAAAATGCTTTTTTGATTTCGATGTATTTGGCTTGGAGCTGCTGTTCCAGTTCTTCAATGAGCTGTTCCGCCTGTTCTTCGCGTATCGACTCCATCAAATGCTGGCGCATTTCGGGAATTTTTTGGCCTTTTGCTACTTCGGCGGCTGACAGATTGTATTTCTTCAATAAGGCCTCAACTTTTCTAGAAACCAAGGTCATGCTCAAACGCGGCATAACAACTGGCATTTCCATCCCTGCTGTTTGAAATACATTTTTCAATGCAGCCCAATAAGCGATTTCGCCTGGCCCGCCTACAAAAGCCAAGACCGGAAAGACCATTTCCTGCATCAATGGACGGGTCACTACATTATTGCTGAGATTTTCAGGTGATGTTCTTGCGATTTCCAGCAGTTCATCCAATGTGTATTCGATAGCCGCTCCTTTTCCTGTGAAGCGTTCGCCTTCACGCTGAAGAAGAATCCGCTCGCCCTGCACCGTGACAAATAAATTGGCGGCATTTTCTTCAGCTCCGATAGCTGCAGCATACCCGGCTTCCTGCAATTGCGCTTCAGTATCGGCAACGGCATGCGCTATCTCTTCAGAGTGCCGGATCATCTCCTCGAAATATGGAGTTTCGTATTGGCGAAGAGACGTATCCGCAGCGTCAATATACAATAGCCCTTCTTCGTTGAAAAAATGGTTTAAAAGCAGCGCAAAGAAATCCGTGTAGGAATCTGCCTTTTCCAACTTTGTAAATACCAACGCCTGCAGCTCTTTGCTATAGGCTGTCTCTGGCAGGCTACGGAAGTATTCTTTCAAATAGGCTTCGACCGTTGATTTATTCAATTGTGCCGTGGAAGCAGAATTCTTGCCATATTCAGTATGTGGGACATTTAATTTGTCGAGCCGGCCGTTTATACCGCGGTACAAGTGGCTGACTTCTGCTAAATCATGGTCTTCTCCCGCAATCCAGAAAACAGGTACGACGTCCGTTCCCAACTCAACAGCTGCTTGCTTAGCCAGCACGATGATGGAGATGGCTTTGTGGACAGTGTACAAAGGACCTGTAAGAAGGCCTGCCTGCTGCCCCGCAACTACGACGGCGCGCCCGCTTCGAAAGCTGCCAAATTCTTTTCGGCATTCTCGGAAAGACCGTTCGGAGACATATAATTGCGCAGGATCCCAGTGAGCTGGTGCCGATCCACTGGATGCTCTTTCAGTTTTTGATAGCGCTCTTTGAACTGCGCCGTGTCTGGTTTATAAGAAAAAAATTGTCCGATCGCGGGTTCGCCGTTTATGTAATCGTTCATCAGTTTACTGGCCGGTTCTATATAAAGTTCCTCTATATTCATTTAAAAATGTCCCCTTTTCCCTTTACATTCAGATACAACTATATCAAACCTGGACGCCATTGAAAAAAAATAAGCTTACAAGTTCAGGCTGCGGAGTTTCCACAGGCCTTTCTTGTAAGCTTCAAGCAGTCAAGAAGTCGTTGAGTGCGAACGCAATTCCCACTGCCCAGATCAAGCAATGGGCAATGCTGAGCAGCAGAAAATAAACTCGCCAGGTTTTGCGCCCCAGTTTCAGGATTTCAATTTCCTTCGACTTTTTCCATTCATTGATGAGCATGGCAATCGCCACGATAATCGCTGCCGCATAAGAAATGAATGAAGCGTCAAATTCCCATAAGGCTCCGATAGCCACCGGAATTGAAAAAAACAAGAGAAAAGTGGTCAAGTCCGCAGCCAAGCCGATTGAGCGATAGCCCAACCGCTTTCTTGCGAAAAGTACGATTAGTATAAAGGCAGTGGCAGGGGCGAAAATGAAAACGGCCCCAAGCGAATAAAAGATATCCATTGGTTAAACCTCGACTGATTTTAATAAATTATAAAAAGCTTTTAATGTCGGCAGTTCGATCGGCGACCGCATCAATGTGTAGCGGATGATCGTGTCGATCTCCATCTTCCGGCCGGCCCGTTTATCAGCAAGCATTGACGACGTGTTGCCAGCAGTTGATGCGCACAAAGAAGTAACTTCTTCAAATGGCAATAAGGCGTCGATATCTGGAAATGCCCTGTATAGATCCGTATACAGATCTTTCATCAATTCGTAGGCGTAGGGGTTCGTCAGCAATTCGCCGTTCTTGATCTCCATCAGCGCTGTCAGCGGATTGATGATGCTGTTGAGCAGCACTTTCCGGAACAGCATGCGATCGGCATCTTCATGCCAGCGGGTCAGCACTCTCCTTAAATCAAGCAAGGGCAAAAAATGCCTTTTCTCGCCTTTCAGCAAAGCCAAATTCAAAACTCCTTTGCCGGTGTGTTCGATTTCGTTATCGCTGATGCGGATCACCCCATGCTCGACACTGCCTGCAGCTATGTTCGGCTGAGGCATGCTTTTCAAGTACTCAAGGTGCAGCATGCCGTTCTGCAGGAAGACGATGGGATTTTCAGCACATTCCTTGTTGACGGTCGGCAGAATTTCTTCAAGAGCATCGTATTTCACGGCAAGCAGCACAATCGCATGGCGATTGATGTTTTCCAGTTTTTCAGACGCATCGACAACATAATAGGCACTGCCCCTTTTGATGCCTTGCTCATTGATCAATTGCGCCTGTTCTTTGCGATGGGTGATCAGCTTAACGCTGGCCCCTGCATCGCGGAGCATGCAGGACATCAGCATACCGACAGAACCTGCCCCCACTACGACGTATTCCATTACAACCCCTCCTAGCCAGAATGGTTTCACCTTTTTAAAAGAAGCCTGCCTTAGCAAGGCAGACTTCTGGTTTCATTTTATTATACAGGAGTAATGGCATGTTTTCGATATGGCAACGGCAATTCTTTTGATTCATAGAAGGATAGGCGCTGCGCCAGGACTCCGCGCAATTGGTGGGGAGCCACAATTTCATCGATGATCAATTCAGAAGCCAATTTGTAGATATCGATTTCTTCTTTATACTCGCGATGTTTTTCCTGCACATACTTGATGCGCTCTTTCGGATCTTCGATCGCTTCAATTTTATTTGAATAAACAGCATTGACTGCTGCTTCCGGGCCCATGACCGCGATTTGTGCAGTCGGCAATGCGATGCAGACGTCCGGTTCGAAAGCCGGGCCTGCCATTGCATACAATCCTGCGCCGTAAGCTTTGCGGACGATGACCGAAATTTTCGGCACGGTCGCAGAACTCATCGCAGCAATGAATTTCGCGCCGTGGCGGATGATGCCTGCGCGCTCGACTTTCGTACCGATCATGAAGCCTGGCACATCTGCAAGGAATAAGAGCGGAATCGAAAAGGCGTCGCATAAGTTGATGAATTTTGCGCCTTTGTCGGCAGAATCGCCGAACAACACGCCGCCTTTGACTTTCGGCTGGTTGGCAAGGATGCCGACGACTTGGCCTTCAATGCGGGCGATTCCTGTAATCAATTCTGCCGCAAACAATTTCTTGATGTCGAAAAAGCTTCCTTCGTCGACTAATTGGTCGATCAATTCATACATATCAAATGGTGCGTTCTGGTTTTCCGGAATAATCGCTTCCAGCGTCCGGCCAGCTTTCGCTGCCTTCGCTTCGATTTTTTCCGGCTTCATCGCAAAGTTCGCGGGGAAGTTCTGCAGGTAACGGCGTGCTTCGGAAATCGCTTCTTCTTCCGTCGCCACCAACACATCACCGACGCCGCTGACCGTACAATGCATCCGCGCTCCACCCATTTCTTCAAGCGTCACTTTTTCACCGATGACTTTTTCAGCCATCCGCGGTGAACCCAAATACATCGAAGCATTGCCTTCGACCATGATGACGATGTCGCAGAAGGCAGGAATATAAGCTCCGCCAGCTGCAGATGGTCCGAATAACAAGCAGACCTGCGGCACCATGCCGGACATTCTTACTTGGTTATGGAAAATCCGCCCCGCACCCCTACGGTTTGGAAACATGTCCAATTGATCGGTAATCCGTGCACCGGCTGAATCGACCAGGTAAAGCATCGGCACTTGCATTTTCTCAGCGGTTTCCTGGATGCGGATAATTTTCTCCACTGTCCGGAAGCCCCACGAACCGGCTTTTACCGTCGAATCATTGGCCATAACACAAACGGTTTGGCCATTGACTTTGCCGATTGCCGTCACAACGCCATCAGCCGGCAAATCGCCCGCTTCGACGTTGGCAAAGCGGCCGTCTTCCACGTAGTTTTCGTCGTCAAACAGCAATTTCAAGCGGTCCCGAACGAATAATTTATTGCTTTCTTTCATTTTTTCATGGTATTTGGGATGGCCGCCCGCAAAAATCGTTGCAAGTTTTTGTTCCAAACGCTCATTATACCCCGTTGTTTCGGTTGTTTTAGTCATTTCACTTGTCCCCTTTGCGTAAAAAACTCCGCTTATTCAGCGATTGTAACCAATGTCTCTTCTTCGTTGACGAAACCGCCGATTTCGACATGGACCTTTTCAACTACGCCGCCGACTTCAGCTTCCACCGGGATCTCCATTTTCATGGATTCAAGCATAACCACTGCCTGGCCTGGCGTTACTGTATCGCCTTCTGCTACTAATACGTTTAGGACTGTTCCTGCCATTGATGCTTTTAATTCTTTCATGATTTTTGTTCCTCCTTTGATTTTTCCATCCATTCCGGCAGCACGGAAGTTGCGTATGCACCAGAAGCAAACGGTTCTGAACCGATAAATTCACGGTATAACGGCAAATTGGTTTTAACACCGACTATTGAAGCTTGATTGAAAAAATTCTGTGATTTATTCAAAGCGTCTGCCCGGTCAATGCCCGTGATGATCACTTTTGAAATCATCGGATCGTAAAACGGTGTTACGGTGTTGCCTTGTTCGTAGCCCGTTTCAATGCGCGCGCCTTGGCCCCATTCGACCGTCTGCAATAAGCCAGGTGATGGAAAGAACGTTTTCGGGTCTTCCGCATAAATCCGGTATTCGATGGAATGGCCTGTTGAGCGGATGCTGTCCTGCGATGGCAATGTTCCGCCAGCCGCCACGTCGAGCTGCCATTCAACCAAATCGTAGCCCGTCACTTCTTCGGTGACTGGATGCTCGACTTGAAGGCGTGTGTTCATCTCGAGGAAATAGAATTCATTGTTTTTATCAACGATGAATTCGACCGTCCCCGCATTCGTGTAGCTGACTGCTTTAGCTGCTTTGACCGCCGCATCGCATAATTGCTGGCGCACATCTTCCGGCAGATCCGGTGACGGCGACTCTTCAATCACTTTCTGGTTGCGGCGCTGGACCGAACAATTGCGTTCGAATAAATGAACGATATTGCCCTGCTCATCGCCAAAAATCTGCACTTCGATGTGGCGTGAATCTGCAATGAATTTTTCTAAGTAAACGACGTCATCACCGAAATACGCTTTAGCACGGTTTTTGACAGACGCAAACTGCTGACTGAGCGCTTGCTCACTATCACAGCGCACCATGCCGATGCCGCCTCCGCCTGCACTCGCTTTTAACATCAGCGGATAGCCGATTTTAGCAGCTTCTTCGATCGCTTCGTCAATCGTAGCAACCCCATTGACCGTTCCAGGCACTACAGGGACGCCTGCTTTCGCCATGGTTTGCCGGGATTCGAGCTTGTCGCCCATTTTTTCTATGATATCCGCGGAAGGTCCGATAAAAATCAGGCCGGCTTCTGCCACTTTACGGGCAAAGTCCGCGTTTTCCGACAACAGCCCATAGCCGGGATGAATCGCTTCGGCGTTATGCGCTTTTGCGGCTTCAATGATTTTGTCTGCTTGCAGATAAGACTGCACGACCGGATTCGGTCCGATCAATACTGCTTCAGTCGCTTCGTTGACGTAAGGCAGATCCCCATCTGCCTCGGAATGGATAGCGACCGTTTCGATGCCAAGGCGGCTGCACGTGCGGATAATGCGGCGCGCAATTTCGCCTCGGTTCGCGATCAGGATTTTTTTCATATTAGAAATACCCCCAATGTTTTTCTCCCTTCTCTAGCATATACGAATTTTGTAAGCGATTTCAACTATTGGGACGAAATTTTCTAAATATATAAATTGAACCGATGATTCATTATATGGATACTCCGCAAAACTTCTACGAAGGTATTGAGCCAAGAATTGGGGCGATACCTTTGCGACGAAGCACGCAGTGCTGCAGGAGCACGTTTTTTTTGCCGCGTGCGAGCGCTAAGCCGCTTCGTCGCTGCGCTCCTGTTTCTGCATCGCTGCGCTAGCTTCGAAACATAGAAAAGCGTTGCAGGGTCTTAGCTGACTCGCTTTCCCGCAGGCGTCTCCGCAGTTTTGCTCCGTATCTTCAGAATTGCAGATTTACATAAATATTTTATTTTCAAAGTGCTTATTAAGCGAAGGCACGATCAAGGGCTAGGCGAAGCAATGAGACGAGTATTCTTCTCGACTCAGGGCGGGAGCCATGCCCGGTGCGGTGTATAAACTATAAATTCTTATTCTCAGCCTAAATAGAAAAAAGACTCCCAACAAGCGGGAGCCTTATTTTTTGGATTTTGACAGGAAATTATCGACTGCTTCGTGGTGCGCGTCTTCTGCCCAAAGCTTGGCGCAGCGGCTGACTTCGGCTTCTACCCGTTCTTTCAGGTTAGTGGACTGCCATTGTCTGATGGCAATTTCCTTATAGGCTTGGTGGACTTCCGGCAGAATTTTTTTCATCGACCGGATAAAATCCGCCACATCGCCATCTTCTTTGATGATCTTTGTCGCCCATCCATTCTCCAGCAATTCATCCGCTGTATAAGGCTTGGCGTCGCACAGCATCTTTAAAGCATGGTCATGGCGCAGCATGTCCAATAAGTAGGTACCGCCGCCCCAGCCGCTTGTAATGGCCAGCGTGCCCTGTATAAAGCCGCATTTAGCATGTTCTCTTACGAGCCTGTAATCGCACGCCGTGGCAATCTCGCATCCGCCGCCGACTGCTGCCCCATTAACGAGCGCAATCACCGGCACAGGCAATGTCTTAATGCCATAAAGAACGTCGCTCATGCGCTTTAGCATCGGATATGCCTGTTCCTCTGTCTTTAACTCGTGAAAGACCGACAAATCGCCTCCAGAGCAGAAAGCCTGCGTGCCAGCTGCTGTAATGATGACGAAACGCGGTTTCAAGGTATGTACTTTGGTTATTAAGGTTTCAAGGCCTTCCATGACATCTGCGTTGATCGCATTGCGGATATCCGGCCGGTCAATTGTAAAAGTCAGGATTCCTTCTGCCAATTCAATTTTGTATGACATCTTGCCACCCCTTATTTTTGGATAGAGAAAAAGGCTATCGAGAGCCATGGCCTCTCAATAGCCTTTTAGCAGCAAATACTGGTTTACTTGCTTGCTACAACTTCTTTCCCTTTGTATGATCCACATGCTTTGCAGACGTGGTGAGCCAATTTCGATTCGCCACAGCTTGGGCAGTTTACCATGCCCGGCACTGACAATTTGAAATGTGTACGGCGTTTTCTTTTAACGGTTTTGGACGTTCTTCTAGCTGGTACAGCCATTGGTGACACCTCCTTACAATGATTCTATTCATCTGACTGATCAAAATACTTTGCTAAATCAGCAAGTCTTGGATCCGGTTTTGGTGGTGCTTCAGCTTTCTCGGCTTCCACTTGTTCATCTGTTGTGTACGACCAATCCTTGCCGCCTTTAATAACGGCTTCATCGGCGTCTTCCTTAAAGACTTGTATCGGAATCTCAAGCAGGACCAGTTCTTCGAGTATCGGCTGAAGATCAATTGTTTCAGCGTCTACAAAATGAACATTTTCATCCTTGCTTCCCCGGTCTTTTTCGGACCAAGAGAAGATTTCAACCGATTCAATGTCGATAGGGAATTCAACATCTTCCCAAGTTCGTGCACAAGGCAAGATTAACATGCCTTCGAGATGGAGCTTGCACGTCGTTTGTTGTGAACCAACTGTACACTTTCCTGTGACCCGCACAGCTGAAATTTCGCGAATATCGCTATTGCGCTTTTTCACTGCATCAAGCCGAACAGTTTCGTCAATTGGCATTCCGTCTTTGCGATGCTTCTGAAGCTGTTGAATCGCGATTTTCATAAAGTATCACCTCTAAGACAACAAAGTTTATTGTATAATGTACAGAAAAGGATGTCAAGATAAAATCTTGTCAGGGTGTACCTGATATCAGTAAACTGTATTGTAAGTTTACCAAAGGGGAGAATTAAATGAAAGCTACAGGCATTGTTGTTGAATATAATCCGTTTCACAACGGCCATCTGTACCACGCGCAGCAAGCACGGCAGAAGGCTGGCGCAGATGTGGTGATTGCCGTAATGAGCGGGCAATTTCTTCAGCGCGGTGAGCCGGCGTTCGCTGATAAATGGACGCGGACGGAAATGGCGCTTGCCTCAGGAATCGATATCGTCTTTGAATTGCCATATGTCTATGCAACTGCACAGGCGTCCGATTTTGCAAAAGGCGCGATTGAGCTGTTGGGAGCTGCAGGCTGTGAATCTTTCTGTTTCGGCAGCGAAGAAGGCTCTATCGAACCTTTCTTGAACACTTGGGAGCTGCTGGACAGCCAGCGTGATACTTATGAACGATCGATTCATGAAGCCGTCCAAACCGGTATCAGCTATCCAAAGGCGTTGAACGAAGCTTACCACAGCCTCACCGGTTCTCGCAGCGGATTTGCCGATTTGGCGAAACCGAATAATATTTTGGGCTTTCATTATATTGAAGCTGCCCAGAAAAGCGGCTCCACCATCAAGCCTTTGACCATCCAGCGGATCGCCGCTGGCTACCATGATCCGATTCAACCAGGCTCGAACATCGCGAGCGCCACTGGCATCCGGCGCGCTTTTTTCGAAGAAGGCTCCCTGGAAGGGATTGAAAATTACCTGCCCGCCCCTTCACTGTCGGCTTTGAAAGCCTTTCATGAGGATTACGGCGCTTTTGGCAGCTGGACTCAATTTTATCCGTTGCTGCGCTATAGCATCCTGAAAGAACGCCCCCATAATATAAAACGTTTCTCGGAAGTTGCGGAAGGAATTGAACACCTGATTTTCGAATCGGCGAAAAAGGAGCCCACATTCGAAGGATTTATTAATCGTGTTAAATCAAAGCGCTATACCCGCACCCGGATTCAACGCATGCTCACGCACATCTATACAGGGTTCACGTGGGACCAGCTCCGGTCATTCGAAGGGCCGTCCTATTTGCGGCTTTTGGGGATGTCGGAAACGGGTCGCCATTACCTGAATGGACAAAAAAAGAATATCGGCCTCCCGCTCATCAGCCGTGCCGCCGATTTGGCGGACCCGATGGGGGAAATCGATATTCATGCCAGTTCCATGTATTTTCTCGGGCTTGGCGCAGACAATTTGAAGCGCGAATACACGACGCCGCCGATTTATTTCGGCTGAAGCTCTTCTAGGTAGTCCATAGCCTCTTCAATCGTTTTAACGGGCACCACTTCCATGTCGGTGCCTATTTTTTCTGCCGTTTTTTTGGCCAGCGCATAATTGGATTCCGACGCACCTTCAGTTACATCATCCGGAGCAAAGAAAATTTCGATATCCTGGTTGTCGGCGGCAATTACTTTCTGGTCGATGCCTCCGATGCGCCCGACTGTACCGTCGCTTTCCATCGTGCCCGTTCCGGCAATATCATAGCCTTTGGTGATATCTTCATCAAGCAGCCGGTTCAAGATTTCCAGCGTGAACATCAAGCCGGCGGAAGGGCCGCCGATTTTTTCCGAGTCAATCGTCACTTCCGGATCTGTGGTGATTTCCTTGTTCTCAACAAATGCGATGCCGATCCCGATGCGCTCAGGGTCAGTCGGCAATGGAGCCAGTTCCACTGTGTCCGTGATTTCACGGTCTTCCCTTTCGTATACAAGTTCCACTTGTTGGCCTTCTTCCTGGCCGCTCAAGTATTCGACAAACTCTTCTTGTGTACTGAATTGATTGTCATCTACTGAAATGACGCGGTCTCCGGCTTCAAGTATTCCATCAGCCGCTCCGCCTTCGAGAACGGTCATGACGTAAACTCCGTTATTCGTCACTTCGTAAGGCTTGTCTGCAATGTCGAACGCCACTTGCAGCGCATTGACCTGGGAATCCGCCATCATTTTCAATTGGCGGACATTGTATTCTTCATCGCTTTCATGCGGGCTTCTGACTTGATCCGCCGGCATGACTTTATAGCCGTCCTGGAATTTGGCGAACGCATATAAAACCGGTGTCGCCTTCAGCAGCGAGATGGTCATCAAGCTGAGCGTCCCCTCGTCGTCTTCGTCCCCTCCAGCCACTTCCACAAGCGGACCTAATTCATACGCACCGCCTGGCCGTGAAATGTAGGAGTCCAGCGGATACGATGACAGCAAAACCGCTAAAGCGACAATAATGGCGAAAAACGCCAATTTTTTCTTTTTCATATCGATTTCTTCCCCCCCTGCAGGCTAAATGACAAAAAGCCACGTATGCCGTGGCTTATTGATACTTCTGTTTCAAGGCTTTTTCAACTGCTGGCGGTACAAGGCCCGTTATTTTGCCGCCATATTTGGCCACTTCTTTGACTATGCTTGAGCTCAGGAAAGAATATTGGTTGCCTGAGATCATAAACAAAGTTTCAATGTTTTCGTTTAAAAACCGGTTCATCGAAGTGATTTGCATTTCGTATTCGAAATCAGACACAGCGCGCAGCCCTCTGATAATGGCGTTGGCTTCGACTTCAATCGCATAATCGATGAGCAAGCCTCCGAATGAATCGACTTTGACGTTTGGAATGGCATCTGTCACTTCACTGATCAATGCGATGCGCTCCTCGACCGAGAACAATGGATTTTTCGAAGAATTATTCATGACCACCACTCTGACTTCGTCAAAAATAGCGGCAGCCCGCTTGACGATATCCAAATGGCCCATCGTAATCGGATCAAAACTTCCTGGCACAACTGCAATTTTACTCAAACTTTTCTCCCTCTTCCCCTTGAAAACGGTAAATTGAAATGATGGTGTTGCCATAGAGCTCTTTTTTGAAACGTTCGAAAAATCGGGTGCGGTCGTTCAATTCCACATCCCGGTCATGTTCGCATACCACAATAGCATCTTCAGTCACTAAGCCGAGTTCTGCAGCTTTATCCATCAAACCGTAAGCCTTTTCCATGTGGTAAGGCGGGTCAAGGAACAACAGGCGGGCTTGGAGACCGTTTTTTTGCATCGCTTTCAACGCCCGCTCCGCGTCTGCTTTGAAGACGTCCGCACGCTCGGCAAGCCTGGTCTTCTCCAGATTCGCATTGATGGTTTCAATGGCTTTGCGGTCTTTATCGGTGAACGTCACACGGTCTATGCCGCGGCTCAACGCTTCGATTCCCAGCCCCCCGCTCCCTGCAAATAGATCTAGCGCGATGCCGCCGTCAAAAAACGGCCCGATCATATTGAAAATCGATTCTTTCACTTTATCTGTCGTGGGCCTAGTTGTAGTGCCCGGAACCGCTTTCAGCGGAATCCCTTTTACTGATCCTGCTACAACACGCATTTTATCGCCTCTTATTTACTGATTTTCTTATGAAAAGAATGTGCTTAATGGTAAAATGGTTTTTGGAAAGGACGTGGTTTTATGATACAGCGTTTTATCGAATTAGGAGAAGGATACGGAGATATCTTCGAACTCCGTGAACTCATCACAACAAATTCACACCGTTTCAAACACGGTTTTATATTTGTTTCAGAACAGCACGACGGCAAATCCACATTATCTGTGGCTGCTGCATTTGAACCGACTGCACAAGGCGGTTTCATGCCGATCTACATTTGCCGGGAGGGCATTCCAGAAAACTCAAAACGCCTCGAAATTTTTGAAGAGGCTGTCAAGGCACTGGGCCATACGCCGATTAAGATGGATGTGAAACATTCTTCGGCCTACGGCGAAAAACGGTTTTATTTCAGCCATTTGATCGCTATTTTGCGGTTGAACCATTATATCCCACCGATGCAATAATTACAGGCCGATCTTATAATCGTATTCCTTCGCCTTATCGGGCTTGGCGTTTTCGTATTCGGTTTTCAGGAACGGGCGCTGCGATTCAAGCACCAGCTTGACGTAGGGCAATTTTGATAATTTGGTTTTAGTGCTTTCAATAACATCCTGATCCATATACAGCACAACATATTTCAATTTGCGGGAAATAAAATGGACATGCCCGAATTTCCGCAATGATTTTGCTTGCTTTAAATGATGCACATAAACGATGAGGCCTTGGCGATCATGCATAATCATCCCTCTTTTCTTAACTTCTACAATACCATAGGTAAGAAAAAAGCCGCAACTGAGGAAATCCTCGCAGCAGGCATGCCCACAATGCCCGTGCTCATTTAAAAATGACATTCACATACCGGATTCGCTATAATAGTTTTAGTAGAATTTTCAAGGGGGTTTCTTATCCGCATGGGCAAAAAGACAAAAATAGGAATTGCTGCCGTCGCAGTCGGAGCTGCCGCATGGGCTGGCTCTAAGGCAATCGCAACTCCCCAGGTGCGCCCTGGCAAAAAAGTGCTCACATATACAACACCGGCCATATTGGCACACCGCGGGGGCAGCGCAATCGCTCCCGAAAACTCGATGGCCGCCTTCACCAAATCCGCCGAACTTGGAGTGGATGGATTTGAAATCGACATCCGACTGACGAAAGACGAAGAAATCATCGTTTTCCATGACGAATTCCTCGACCGTACGACAGATGGAGCTGGGCGCGTTGCCGATCTGGCTTTGCCTGAACTGCGCAAGCTGGACCTGGGCTACCGCTTTGCAGATGATAAAGAAAATAACCCTTACCGTGGAAAAGGCGAAACGATTGTCACGTTGAAGGAATTGATCGAAAAATTCCCGGACATGTGGATCAACATCGATATGAAAGATTCGCCAGAAACCTACGAAGGAAGTTTGATTCCTTCTAAACTTTGGCGTTTGATCGATTCGCTTGGCGTGCATGACCGGGTAGTTGTCACAAGCTTCTTCGACGAGCAAATTGACCGCTTCAATTTATACGCACAAAACAGCGTCGCTATCGGCGCTGGCGAAAATGAAGTCCGGAAAGCTTATGCTGCCTTTAATAGCCAGTTTGGCCATTTGTACCAGCCGAAAGCGGACGTTTTCCAAATTCCGGTTAAGTCTTCGATGTTCCGATTGGATTTGCCGCGTTTCATCGCTTTTCTGTCGAATCTGAATGTTCCTGTTCATTATTGGGTGATCGACGAACCGGAAGCCATCAAGACTCTAGTCGCAGCCGGCGCAAAAGGCATCATTACAGACCGCCCGGACATTGCCCTACAAACCGTTAAAGACGCTGAAAACAATTAAATCCAATAAAAAAATGTGCAGCGGAGACGCTGCACATTTTTTTATAATTATGGCTCTAAGCTGAACACGAACAGCCTCCACCCGTTCCACACCCGCTGCCGCAAGACGAATCGGATGAGAAAAATGGGTTGCTTGAAGGGATTTTTACGGCTTCTGAAACCGAGCGGCCGATGATGAAGCTCACTTGGTCCATCAGATCCTGCAAATCGTTCTCCGCAAAGCGCAGCGCAGCGACTTGTTCATTCAAGTCGATTCTCCGCTTGTCGACACGGATTTGTTTCATCACCCTGCTGTATTCAGGATGGTATTTGCCGAAGCGTTGAACTTCTTCATATTGGTCTTTCAACCTTGCAAAAGCTTGGATTTCATCTGCAAGATTTTTATCATTATATACATCACGGTAAGCTTGGCGATACGTTTCCGCCTGCTCCGATTGTAAAATCAGTTCGCTCAACTCTTCTGCAGAGTCAGTAATTTGAACCCATTCATAGGTCATGAACATATTGAATTCCTCCTCTACATTTCAATAATAGCAGAAATCCCATCATATTCATACATAGCGAAAGGACTGTCCCATGGAAAATCTTACAAACCAATTCCAGCGTATTTTAGACAGCAGCACACCGGACGACTTAAACATCCTGGCCGATTTTTTGGAAAACTTCGAGAAAAAGCAACAAGGCGAATTCAACACTTATTTGAGTGCCAGCTTAAACATGAAACGTGAAACGTCTGTTGAAAAAAGCATTGTTTCCATTCCAAATACCGCTTTTATCCATAATAATATCGCCATTCCACACGGCGGCATTTTGGCGGTTCTTTTGGACACCGCCATGGGTACGCTCGCCAACAGCAAATGCGCTGATGGGATGGCTGCGGTTACAACAAACTTAACGATTCATTATTTGGCTGTAGCGACAGAAAACGAAATCAAAGCCGAGGCAAAGATGATTCGCCAAGGCCGGCATACGATGGTAGTCGAAGGCAATATTTTCGAATCCGGCGGTAAGCACATTGCGACTGCAACCGGTTCATTTTTTCTTGTTCCCGCAGAGGGCTGACTTGCCGTCACTCCGCTTCTGCGGTTTCTTCTGGAGGTTTCAGCATGATCTGGGTATAGTATTTTCCGAACGCACCCACCCCGATTTCATCAAAACGGTCCGATAATAAGGCCTTGCGATGGTCCGGCGAATTAATCCAGCCATGTACGGCTTCAGCTGCGTCAAAATATTGGAACGCTGTATTTTCAGCAGCCTCCTCAAAACCGATGCCGGCGTTCTTAAGCCGAACGTTCAGACTTTCCAGTTCGACTTCCTGGCCGGAAGAAAAACTTTTCTTTGCGGTATTCTCGCTATGTGTCTGGGCAAGTTCATTGGCAGCCATATTTTCATCCAGCGGGACCAATTCGTGGTGGATTCTGTAGACATTGGTCATGTCGATAATCTGTCTAGCGTTTGCAGCATCGATTGATTGCTGCTGGGTTGAGGAAGGTTTGATGACCGGCAGCAAGTCGCCTGTGAACATCATGTCATAAGGCTGGTGCCTGACAAGCGTTTCTGCATCCATAAACCTCACAGCTTCAAGAATGCGGTCTTCCTCATCGATATAAAGCTGCGCATAGATTTTTTCAAATCGGATCAGTAAACGCCGATCCAAATCTTCAGGCCCCAAATTGAATGTAAATATGCTATCATCGTATTTTACCGATATTTCGTTTTCTACTATTGTAAAACGGTACAAATCATCAAGCGTCTGTCCGATGGTATATGGCTCCACTTGTGCCGCTTTTCCTGCCGCATATACTTGGACAATTTCCCCTTCTTTGACGCCAACCATCAAATAACTGGAATACGACTGGTTATAAACCCACCATTCATAGCCGAATGCCGATGGCTCTTTGCGCGACGGATCACCATAATCGGCAAGCCACTCTTCTGCAGGCAGTCCGATATACGTCGACAGCCCTTTGGATGGGCGTTCAAGCTCCAACGGGTTTTCCACCAAATCATCGGCCGGCAGCGGATCTTGAGGGACCGGCGCTTCAAGCAAATCATTTTCTTCTATGGAAGAATCAAAATAAAAGAAGACAATCAGGATAACCGACAGAAAAATCATGATGCGCACTAAGTCCTTCAATCGATCATCTCCTTATTTACTATTTAAATATGTTGAACAAAAGAATTTAAGATTATACGCCGCTTTGAGCAGAGCAAAAACGATTGTTTCTGTCTATGCATCGCTTCGCTAGCTTCGAGACATGAAAGAGCATTGCTCCTGCGCAAGCTCGTCGCAAAGGTATCGTCCCAATTCTTGGATCGATACCTTTGCAGCTGTTTTGCGGAATATCGAAACTTATAAAATTTAAGTTCCCCTTATTTAGATAATTATAACAGCCGTCTGTATTCTGACACAATCTAGCCATTGCAACAAGCATTATTTTCATCTATTATTAAAGAAGCGTATAGTCAGTTATGATATTGAGGAGGAGATCCTATGTATTTTGAAAATACAGGACTTGAGGACATTCGAGTAGACTTTGCTCTACTAGACGACATTATGAGAAAACATGGTATGACTAAAGAAGGCCAATGGGATTACGAGCGTGTAACTTTCGATCGTAAATTCATGATTCGTGAAGGCACTTTCTACCTTCGGGTATTCGCTTATGCCGTTGAAGGCGATATCGATTCAAATGATGCAATCGTCCACGTCATGAAGCCGGTAATCGGCAAACATTATTATCCGCACGGTGTGGAATACGGTGAAGACGAGCACTTCCCAGAACATTTGATCAAATCCAGCACTGAAGTGTTAAAAGCGATCAGAACAGACCTTGAAAGCTTCATCATTAAAGCATAATGCGAAACCGCAGTTCACCACGAACTGCGGTTTTTATTTACCTGTTGCCAGCAGCAGCTCTCTATATCCACCTTCTCTTCTCTTGCGAACAAAAAATAAAGGTTAATTTTTTCAGAAATGACCTATTTGGGAATCCCCATTATTGCTATAATAATATAAGAACTTTTTAGGAGGATTGCTGTGTCTAAGTGGCTCAATAAACGCATATTTACTACTGTGATTGTTATTGCGGTGCTTATCGTGATTTCCGTATACATATTGCCCATCTCAATTCCGCTCATCATCGCATTGCTGACAGCTATTTTTCTTGAACCGCTTGTCACTTTCGTGCAAAACCGGTTTAAATGGCATCGAAAAACATCCGTCATTACTGTCTTCATTTTCTTTGTACTGGCGGTTTCCGGCATCTTATACTGGACCGTTACACAGTTGATCGGCAGAATTATTCAATTTACTAAAATGGTGCCTGAATACGCCAACTCGTTGACTGAGATGTGGAACGAAGTCCAAAGTTTCTTCCTGCGCTCTACCGAAGACATGCCGGTTGAAGTGGTTTCTTCCATTGAAACGGAATTGGCAAGCTTTTTGGAAGGAATTCGTGATTGGTTTCTGACCATCGTTAACTATGATACGGTTACCAATCTCTTAACAGGGATTCCCACATTTCTTGTCAGTTTCATCGTTTTCCTGATTGCGCTATTCCTGTTCATGCTGGAATTGCTGAACTTGAAAGAATTACTGTTTAAGCGATTAAAGGAAAGCACTGCAGAAAAAGTTCGATTCATGGCTGCTCGGCTGAACCATGTAATCTTCGGATTCCTGAAGGCTCAGTTTTTGGTGAGCGTTCTTATCTTTATCGTCACACTCATCGGTCTCCTCATCATCATTCCTGAGTATGCGGTGCCGATGTCATTGTTCATCTGGCTTATCGATTTCATTCCAATTCTCGGATCGATCATTGTTCTGGCTCCTTGGTTCATCTATCAATTCATCATTGGAAATGTAGTCCTAGGAACGAAATTAGCTATTCTGGCACTCATACTGCTGGTGATCCGGAGAACTGTTGAACCGAAAGTGATGGGCACGCAAATTGGCCTTTCCCCTCTTGCAACCTTGATCGCCATGTATATCGGCTTGCAGCTTTTCGGTTTTCTTGGTTTCTTCATCGGCCCACTGATCGTCATCCTGTTCACATCCGCCCGTGAGTCCGGAATGATCAAAGTCGATTTTAAAATTTAAGCTAACTATATAAAAAGCGCTGTCCCGGAAGCCTTGAAATAGGCATTCCGGGACAGCGCTTTTTTTAGTTTTCACGTACTGAAAGGATTCATTAAGCTCATAAATAAAACAGCTTGGGAGAAATTAACGACTTCTCTCAAGCTGTTTCTTTTCATCCGCCCAGAATTGCTTTAAATACGGAAGTCGTGTGGCCGCCTTCGTAGATAACATAAAGCAGCATGTAAACCGCTACTCCTGTGATTGCCGTGGAAAACCAGACAATGCTTGTGATCGGACCAATTTTACGGTGCTTGTCCAAACGGTTCTTTAAACCGAGCCAAATTGTATAAAGGCCCATTACCCCGCCAGTTGTAGCCAATGTAATATGGAAGATCAAAAATACCGTGTAGAAAATCTTAAGTTCGTCTGGGCCGCCGAAAGCGGTGTTGCCGACGAATAACGTACGTGACACATAGATGATGAAGAACGTCAGCGCAGACACTCCTGCAGCCAGCATGAACTTCTTATGTGCTTCGATTCTGCGTTTGCTGATAAGGTACCAGCCAATCGCCACAAGTACAGCGCTTAAAACGATAAAAAACGTACTAATAGTTGGTAATAAAGGCAAATTCATTCACTTGATCCCCTTTTGCTTCATTAAGCATTATGTCTGTGCATCGCCATATCTTTTCGGTCCTGCAGTACTTGTGCGGTAATTTCATCCGCATTATCGTTTTCGTTTCTCAGCCACTCGTAGAACACCAGCCATAGAAAGACTGTAAAAACGAGCTCCTGCAAAACTTTCATAATGATGCCGCCCGTACGTTGATCTTCCAATGCAGACATCGGAGAAAACAATTCCGGTCCTGATAAGTTCAGTTGCGACAACGTCCCTGTAGGTACGCATAACGCCATCGCCTGCAGCCAAGCTTCCCCGTCCGTGTACGTCATGTAAAACGGATTGCCGCTGAAAATGATCAATGCACAAGCCGGTGTCATAAGTACGCTGAGCCCAAACAGATACGCCAGTTTTTTCAAACCGTGGAAACGGTACGTCCCTTCGAGATTATTGACTACTGGCCACCAATAAAATATAGCAGAAACAAACAAAATAAGATTAGCGAGGGCATGGAGCATCGTATCCGATTTTACAAAATCGAAAACCAGTGGAATGTGATAGAACGAAAATACCATCCCGAACAAAATCAATGCCAACATCGGCTTCGAAAAGAAATTGAAAATCGGTTTAACAACTGGCAGATTGACGAATGGGCGCCATATCCACGTCGGTATACCCATAATCAATAACGGTGGTATCAATAACAGCAACAGCGCCATCTGCACCATGTGCATTGAGAAAACGATGTGCCCCAGCAGATCAATCGGTGAGCCTTTGATGGCGTACATCAGCAACATGCCGGAAACGAAAAGAATCGCTTCTCTAGGTTTTAGAGGTTCGCTGTCTTTAAACTTGCCTCTCCATTTTATCGTAACTACAAAATAGAATATCGTAATCAATACGAGAATTCCTAAGTAAACCGGACTCCATAAAGCCTGAAATCCAAATATACTGATCGGCATCCCTGTAGACCTCCCTTTTACCTCAAGTACCCCCATTATATAGCTCCAGGCTTGGTATATCAATGAACGAACTATGACAATTGAAAAAAGAAAAGCAGTCCATGCCATGCAGACAGCAAGAAAAAACCCCTTCATCATTGAAGATGAAGGGGTTCTGTCTTACCACCAGACGATCGTTACGAACGTAAGGACCGTGATGAACGCTACGAACATGCCGCTGAACATAAAGAATGCTACAGTGCCATGCCCTTTATTGCTCAAGTGCATGAAATGGTAAAGCTGCAAAACTACTTGGATTGCGGCCAATAATAGAATGATTGGCACAATCAGGTAAGGCGAGAAGCCCGCAGAAACTGTCGTAAATGCGATCAGAGTCAAGAAAATCATAATCGCAAATGACGTCAATTGGCTGCGCATTTCTTTCGAACGTTGGCGTCTGAGGTATTCGTACTCAGTATGTGATCTTGTCGGTGTATGAACGTCGTGTGCCATATTAACCGATCACTCCCATCAAATAGACTACAGTAAAGATAAATACCCATACTACGTCAATAAAATGCCAGTATAATGCGGCTAAATAAAATTTTGGTGCGTTGTACATGTTCAAGCCGCGTTTAGCGTTGCGGAGCATCAATGCGATGAACCAGCTCAAACCGAACAAAACGTGCGCTCCGTGCGTTCCGACCAGCGTATAGAACGCTGAACTGAAGGCACTGTTCGTATAGCCGAAGCCAAGGTGAACATAATGGTTGAACTCGTAAATTTCAAGTCCTAGGAACACTAAGCCCAATAGGACTGTTAT
This sequence comes from Planococcus koreensis, assembly GCF_004761975.1. Lineage (GTDB taxonomy): Bacteria > Bacillota > Bacilli > Bacillales_A > Planococcaceae > Planococcus > Planococcus koreensis. The sequence goes on from NZ_RQII01000004.1 coordinate 32,791, forward strand.
GCCCAACCAAGCCTGCATCGCTTTGAAATTATGGTTTTTCATGTGGTACATTGCATAAACACTTGTCAACGATGATGTCAAAAGAATCATCGTCATTGCGAAAACCAATGGAAGTTCGAACAAGCCGGAAGCTGTGAACTCCATACCGCTTGGCCCTTTATCTTTAAGCGCCAGGTAAGTGGCGAATAAAGATGCGAACGTTACAGTCTCCGCAGCAAGCAGAAGCCAGAATCCCACGAATTTGTTTTTACCTTCGAGTGTTGCCGTTTCCGGATGGTCCGGCCACGTCTGAGGGGTATATTTTTTATTTAGATCCATCTTTATTGCCCCCTTTAGCATCTCTCAGTAATTCTTCTTTCGTGATATGGAAACCTAAATCATCTTTAAGTGAACGCACTAGCATTGAACCGAAAGTGATCGCCAGTCCGATGATCAGAACCGGAAGAGCCCAAGCTTTGTCGCCATCCATATGGTACAGAGCACCGAAAGAAGCTACGAACATACCGAATGAAATAACAACTGGAATAAATGAACCGTTCGGCATGTGGATGTCGCCTAGTGGCTCGGCATAAACCATGCCTTCTTTATTGCCTTCCATTTTCTCGATCCAGTAAGAATCAAGTCCGCGCACCAATGGAGTTTGGGCGAAGTTATAGAATGGCGGCGGAGATGGGATAGCCCATTCCAACGTACGGCCATCGCCCCATGGGTCGTTGCCGACACGCTCGTTTTTAATCGTAGTCAAGATAACATTGATAACTAGAACAATAACGCCGATTGCCATGAACAAAGCACCGACCGAACTGATCAAGTTGTAAGCATCCCAGCCTTGGTCAGTCCCGAACGTGTAAACACGGCGAGGCATACCCATAAGACCTAGGAAATGCTGGATAAAGAATGTTAAATGGAATCCGATCAAGAAGAACCAGAATGTCACTTTTCCTAATTTTTCGTTCAGCATCGTTCCGAACATTTTCGGCCAGTATAAATGTGTACCTGCTAGAATCGCAAGAACAACACCACCGACGATAACGTAATGGAAGTGGGCAACGATAAAGTAAGAATCGTGCAATTGATAATCAAGCGGTGCCATAGCTTGCATGACACCCGTTACTCCACCAGCAACGAACGAAGGAATGAACGCAATCGCATATAGCATCGGCGTTGTAAAGCTGATGCTTCCTCCCCAAATCGTCAGAAGCCAGTTGAAGATTTTAACGCCTGTTGGAACAGCAATGATCATCGTCGCAAGAGCGAAAACAGCGTTAGCTGTCGGCCCAAGACCAACTGTGAACATGTGGTGAGCCCAAACCATGAAGCCATAGAAACCGATAAGGATCGTTGCGAATACCAATGCCGTGTAGCCGAAAAGGCGTTTACGGGAGAAGATCGCAAAGATTTCAGAGAAGATACCGAAAGCCGGCAAGATCAGGATGTAAACTTCAGGGTGACCGAAGATCCAGAACAAATGCTCCCAGATGATCGTATTTCCGCCCATTGCTACATCGAAGAAGTTTGCGCCGAATAGGCGATCGAATACCATGAAGAACAAGCCGATTGTAAGCGGCGGGAATGCCAGCAAAATCAAAGCAGAAGCGACAAATGTCGTCCAAGTGAATAGCGGCATTCTCATATAAGTCATACCCGGAGCACGCATGTTGATGATTGTTACCAGGAAGTTAATCCCAGCAATCAACGTACCGAATCCGGAAATCGTCAAACCAAGTGTGTAGAAATCGATTCCGTGCCCTTCAGAAGCCATAGCCAATGATGCGTAGTTAGTCCAACCAGCATCCGGTGCTCCGCCTAGGAACCATGAAAGGTTCAGGAAAATACCCCCGAAGAAGAATAACCAAAAACCAAGTGAGTTCAAAAACGGAAATGCTACGTCACGTGCGCCGATTTGCAAAGGCATAACGGCGTTCATAAAGGCGAGCAATAATGGCATCGAGGCCAAGAAAATCATGGTCGTACCATGCATAGTAATAATTTCGTTGTATAGTCCGGCACTTAAGAAATCGTTTCCGGCTTTCATCAACTGGATTCGGATCATCATCGCTTCGATACCGCCGATTACGAAGAATAATCCCCCGGAGATAAAATACAGAATCGCGATTTTCTTATGGTCTACTGTTGTCATGTAGTCCCAAACGGTAGCACCGAAGCCCTTTTTCTGAGCAATAGAACTCACAATGTATACCTCCCTTTTTTAAGCTCCGACACTTTTACTCTTCAACTGACAAGCTCATCAAGTAAGCAGCAAGTGCATCAAGCTCTTGCTCTGTGAAATCCTTGCCATCGTTTAAAGCTTTCGGACTAGGCATCAAATTGCCTGGCTTATATTTTTGTGGATCAGAAATCCAGTTTTTCACTTCTTCTTCATTATGTTCTAAAATGCCGGCTACGCGGTTGCGGTCGCCGAATGTTGCTACGTTCGGGCCTTGCATTACTCCGCCTTTACCAACACCAGAAGTCGCATGGCATGCGATACAGCCAGCGCCATCAGCTCCAAAAAGCTGTTCGCCTTCTTGTGCTAGCGTCTCTTCTGCAGGAGGCGTTTCTTCTTGCATTGCGGCTACCCATTGATCGAAATCTTCAGGGCTAAGAGTTTTAACTTTAAAGTCCATCAATGCGTGTGAAGGGCCGCAAAGCTCAGCACATTTGCCGTAAAAGACTCCGTCTTCAAGTTCTGAAGACTCTTTATCGAACGTTAAGTAGAAAGTGTTGACGTTTTCAGGGTTGGCGTCCAATTTCCCGCCGATAGAAGGAATCCAGAAAGAGTGTTTAACATCCGCAGCGAGCAGATTGAAGTAAACTCTTTCGCCTGTCGGAACGACTAATTCCTGTGAAGTAACGATGCCTTGTTCTGGGTATTCGAATTCCCACCAGTACAACATAGCGTTTACATTTACAGTCAGGTTGGTCATGCTTCCATCTTCAGCTGCTACGTCCATTGTAGACGTGTCTGCAAGGTCGAAAGTGGAGTAAACCGTTGGAACAGCGATGATTAAAATCAGCACGATAGGAATAGCTGTCCATAAAAATTCAAGTTTCGCGCTTCCTTCAACTTGTTCAGGAATCACATCTTCGCCAATTTTAGAGCGGCGGAATTTTACGATTGCCAAAACATAGATGATAGTAACGACAAGAATGACAAATGCCATTACGGCTGATGAAAGGATCAACATGTTGAATTGATCGCTTGCTACTTCGCCGGCAGGCAATAATGTGGAGATTTCTTCACGCCCGCATCCTGACAGAAAGACGAGCAAAGCTGTCAATAAAGCGAAAAGACGCCAATTTTTGAGCCCTTTTTTCATAGCTTTTCATACCCCTCTCTCAATTAAATGAATTTGTTTGAAATGCTGGATCTAGACGAAAACAGCGAAGATGATCATCGATACAAATAAGATGGTCATATAGTTCAACGAATAGATGAACATCGTTTTCGCCCATTTCAAATCATCTTTCACTTTGAAGCCTTTGATGGCAAGTGCCAGCCATCCAAGATTCAATAATGTTGCCAAGATGATGAAGCTTATTCCGAGATCCATTAACAGGAATGGCAGAGGGAACAGCAGCAAAACCCATGCAAGCATGGATTTTTTAGTGCGGTGGAAACCTTTGACCACTGGCAGCATCGGGATGCCCGCTGCACGGTATTCTTCAGTGCGTTTCATAGCCAATGCATAAAAATGCGGCGGCTGCCAAACGAACATGATTAAGAATAACGCCCATGCGCCCATACCGAGAGCCGGTTCAACTGCAGCCCAGCCGATAAGCGGCGGGATGGCTCCCGAAATGCTCCCCACTATTGTGTTGCCGACATGCCTTCTCTTTGACCACATAGAATAAAGGACGACGTACGCCAAAATTCCTGCAATCCCTAAAACACCAGCTGATACAGAAGCAGAGAACAAAAATACTTCGCCTAAAACGATGAAAGATGAAGCGAGTGCCAATACAGCAGACGGCTTGAATCTTCCTGTTACAGTCGGACGGGATCTTTTGCTCGCCATTAACGGATCGATGTCTGTGTCAATGTAGTTATTCATTGCAGCAGAACCAGCAATTATTAAGGCTGAGCCGACCAGCGTATAAACGAGGATGTCCAACTCTTGCAGAAAATGCCTGTCGGAAAACTGAAATGCTAACCACAAACCTGTAAATACGGTTATTAAATTCGAATTTACGATTCCAATTTTTATCAAAGCGAGAAAATCTTTCATAAATGTGGTCGTTTCAGTTGTCTGATGGGTTTCTGCAGACAAAGACCGGCCGTTTGACATATAATACCCCCTCCTTTCAAAGTTGTAAGCATATTCCGCTAACCATAACTATATCTAAATTCCAGCCCATTTTCTACATATAACTGAAATTTCCCGATAAAAGCGATGTTTTCATGTAATTTGTCTCAGAAATACGCTCCTCTTATCATACATTAGTATCCACGTTATTTTAAGATAGAAAAAGATTTGTTTTTGAACAGTTTGTGAAGGACCCTTCTATTATGTCCAAATCTTGAAAGTTTCCGCTATTGCTGATTTTCCGTTGTGTTTTCCAATAACTTTCGCTATTATCGAGTATGCAGGCAACGGACATATTATAAAAGTTTTCTATAGAAAAAAGTAGGTGGCATCCTTGCAACAAAGTAAATACATTAAATGGTTTGCGGTTGCGGCTACAGTCGGCATGCTGCTCATTTTGCTGGGCGGTGCGCTCGTCACAAAGACCGACAGCGGAATGGGCTGTGGCCGTTCATGGCCAAGCTGCAACGGTGAATTGATTCCCGCTGAAATCACCACAGAAGTCCTCATTGAATTTTCCCATCGGCTCGTCACGGGCGCTGTCGGAATTTTGATTCTGGTTCTTGGGGTTTGGTCTTGGATCAAGTATGGCCATATCCGTGAAACGAAATTCCTGGCAGCTATGGCCGTTTTCTTCCTGATTCTACAGGCATTGATCGGTGCTGCCCAAGTCCTTTGGGGGCAAGGCGATTTTATCCTGGCGCTGCATTTCGGCATCTCGCTCATTTCGTTTGCATCCGTTTTACTATTGACATTGCTGATATTTGAAGTAGACCGTAAATTCGATACAGACCGTTTGGCTATCGGCAACAAGCTGAAGTTCCACACAATCGCTGTCACGTTGTATTCCTACATCGTCGTTTATACAGGCGCGTTAGTGCGGCATACTGAAGCAAGCCTTATTTGCTCTGATTGGCCTCTTTGCCGCAATGACCAGTTCGCTTTGCCGAATAATATGTTTGAATGGGTCCAAATGGGCCACAGAGCTGCGGCCGGCTTAATCGTCATTTGGCTGGGCTATATCGCTTGGCACGCATTCAAGAATTACAAAGACCAGCGCGCGATTTACTGGGGCTGGATCACAGCTTTCATCATTGTGCTCCTGCAGGCAACGACTGGCATGCTCGTGGTGCTGACAAAATTGAACTTGGCAGTAGCGCTATTGCATTCGCTGCTAATTTCATTGCTGTTCGGATTGCTTTGCTATATGGTTCTTCTCGTATCCAGAAGCAGAGTCAAAAAATCTTAAAACAAGAAAAGGCGCCGCCATCCACTAGTTCGTGGATGGCGGCGCCTTTTGAATTTTCAGCGTTAAGCTCTTTCCATTTCAATAAGCAAATCTCCTGTTGAAATGCCTTCGCCTGCATTGACATTGATTTCTTTGACAATGCCGTCGAACGGGGCTTGTACAGTCGTTTCCATCTTCATCGCTTCTGTTACCAGGAGATGGTCGCCGCGCTTCACTTTCGCTCCGACTTCCGCCACTACCTTCAAGACAGTGCCCGGCATCGTAGCCGCAATATGCGTTTCGTTCTTCATGTCCGCTTTCGGGCGGGCTAATGTATCCGCTTCGATCGTCATGTCCTGGATATTGACTTCACGCGGCTGGCCGTTCAACTCGAAATAGATTGTGCGGTGGCCATCTTTTTGAGGTTCGCCGATTGAGACCATTTTAATCATCAACGTTTTCCCTTTTTCGATTTCCACTTCTATTTCTTCACCGAGCCTCATGCCATAAAGGAACGTCAATGTGTCCAAAACGGAAACATCTCCGAATTGCTGATTTGTCGCCGAGTATTCCTCGAATACTTTCGGATACAATGCATAGGCCAATATTTCATGGCTCGTAACCGGACGATCCAATTTCTCGAACAGCATTTTTTCGATGCTGTCAAAATCTGCCGGCTCCAGCAATTCACCCGGACGCACAGTGATCGGCTTCCGTTCTTTCAGGATGACTGCCTGCAGCTCTTTCGGGAATCCGCCGTGTGGCTGCCCGATATAACCTTCAAAGAATTCGATGACCGATTCCGGGAAATCGATTGTTTCACCACGTGTCAGCACCGTTTCTTCATTTAAATCATTTTGGACCATGAACAATGCCATGTCTCCGACTACCTTAGAAGATGGTGTAACTTTCACCACATCACCGAACAATAGGTTGACGCGGGAATACATTTCTTTCACTTCTTCCCAGCGCATTCCCAAGCCAACCGCTTTTGCCTGTTGCTGCAAATTGCTGTATTGGCCGCCCGGCATCTCATGGACGTAGATTTCCGAATGCGGGCTATTCATGCCGCTTTCGAAATCACCATAGTATTTCCGGACATCTTCCCAATAATGCGACAGTTTTTCGAGTGATTGGACATCGGTTCTCACTTCACGCCCGCTGCCTTTCATCGCGTAATACAATGAATTTGCACTTGGCTGGGAAGTCAGTCCTGCCATTGTTCCAAGAGCCGTATCCACGATATCGACACCCGCTTCAATCGCTTTCGAATACAAATAAATGCCGTTGCCGCTCGTATCGTGCGTGTGGAGGTGGATCGGCAATGAAACCGTATCTTTCAATTCTGAAACCAGGCGGTACGCCGCTTCTGGCTTCAGCAATCCAGCCATGTCTTTAATCGCTAAAATATGCGCGCCGGCAGCTTCCAGCTCTTTTGCCATATCTTTATAATACTGGACCGTGTATTTGTCGCGGCTCGGGTCAAGAATATCGCCTGTGTAACAGATCGCCGCTTCAGCCACTTTCCCTGATTGGCGGACTTCATCAATCGCCACTTCCATGCCTTTGATCCAGTTCAAGCTATCAAAAATACGGAATACATCGATTCCGGCATCCCCTGATTTACGGACGAATTCACGGATGACGTTATCCGGATAATTCTTATATCCAACTGCATTCGCACCGCGGAACAGCATTTGGAACAATACGTTCGGCACCTGTTCGCGCAATTTGATCAAACGCTGCCAAGGATCTTCTTTCAAGAAACGGTACGAAACATCGAATGTTGCCCCGCCCCACATTTCCATTGAGAATAGATCATTCTGCAAATGCGCGGTTTCTTTGGCGATAGAGAACATATCGTGTGAACGCACCCGCGTCGCCAGCAAGGATTGATGGGCATCCCTGAATGTTGTATCTGTCAAAAGAACGTCTTTTTGTTCGTGGATCCACTTTGCCAATCCTTCTGGGCCTTGTGCATCAAGAATCTGTTTCGTACCTGCAGGCGGTGCCGCTGTAATGTCGATTGCCGGCTTCCTCGGAGACGCGAAAATCGGTTTTTTCTTCTTCTCGATTCCCGGGAATCCGTTGATTGTCACATTGCCTATATAGTTCAGTAATTTCGTGCCGCGGTCTTTGCGGACCGGAAAAATAAACAATTCAGGAGTCGAATCAATAAAGCTTGTATCAAATTCCCCTTTTAAGAAGTTCGGATGTTTTACAACATTTTCCAGGAAAGGGATATTTGTTTTGATTCCGCGAATACGGAATTCCTGGAGATTGCGGTCCATTTTAGCTGCTGCGTCTTTGAACGTCACAGCCCATGTCGACAATTTCACGAGCAAAGAATCGTAAAATGGCGTAATGACCGCTCCTTGGAACCCGTTCCCCGCATCCAGTCGGACACCGAAGCCGCCGCCTGAACGATAGACCATCAATTTTCCGGCGTCTGGCATAAAGTCATTCAACGGATCTTCCGTCGTAACGCGGGATTGGATGGCAAAACCGAATAATGGGATATCTTGCTGCAAAGGCATCGCAATTTCCGGGCTGTGAAGGCTATAACCCATGGCGATTTTTATCTGCGCATGGACGATGTCAATGCCCGTCACCATTTCGGTGATCGTGTGCTCCACTTGGATCCGTGGATTGACTTCGATGAAAAAGAATTCTTCGTTTGCCACAAGGAACTCTACTGTTCCTGCATTTATGTAATCGATATTATTCATCAATTTCACTGCTGCGTCGCAAATGCGGTTGCGCAGTTCGTTGCTGATGGAATTTGAAGGAGCAATCTCGACTACTTTTTGATGGCGGCGCTGAATGGAACAGTCGCGCTCATATAAATGGACGACGTTGCCTTCTGCATCCCCTAGAATTTGGACTTCAATATGTTTTGGTTTGTCGACGAATTTCTCTACGTACATTTCGTCTGAGCCGAAAGCGGCTTTCGCTTCCGATTTGGCGCGTTCATACGCTGATGCCAGTTCTTCCTGGTTTCTGACGATCCGCATGCCGCGGCCGCCTCCTCCTAGAGATGCTTTAATCATCAATGGGAAACCTGCTGTTTTGCTGAATTCTTCCACTTCCGCCAACGATTCTACAGGGCCGTCTGTACCTGGAATAACCGGTATGCCAGCTGCAATCGCTTGATCGCGGGCCTTGACTTTATCCCCGAACATGTCCAAGTGGCGTGAAGTCGGGCCGATGAAAACAATCCCTTCTTCTTCACACCGGCGTGCGAAGTGAACGTTCTCAGATAAAAAACCATAACCTGGGTGAACCGCATCTACTTCAGAGTCTTTTGCGATACGGATAATGTCCTCGATATCCAGATAAGCGTCGATCGGTTTTTTGCCTTTGCCGACTAAATAAGATTCATCTGCTTTATAACGATGATACGAACCGCTGTCCTCCTGCGAATAAATCGCAACTGTCCGAAGATTCAGTTCTGTACACGCGCGGAAAATCCGTATTGCAATTTCTCCGCGATTGGCTACTAAGATTTTATTAATCGTCTTCACACCGCAGCACACCCTTTACTTTTTGGATTTTTCAAATCTGTGGAACATGGAGACATTCATCAATACTCCCATAGCTAACGATAACAAAATTACGGACGTTCCGCCATAGCTGATAAATGGAAGCGTTACACCGGTTAGTGGGATCAGCCCGGTCATGCCTCCTAAATTGACGAATGCCTGAATGCCGATCATGCTTGAGACCCCGGTAGCCAGCATACGGGCCAGCGGGTCTTTCGTTGTCATGGCAATTGATAAACCGCGCAAAACGATAAACGCCAAGCCGCCAAGCACAAAAAGTACGCCAAAGACACCAAGTTCTTCTGCGATGACTGACATGATGAAATCAGTGTGGGGTTCAGGCAGATACCCGAGTTTCTGGATGGATTGCCCAAGGCCTAATCCACTGAGGCCCCCAGAGCCGATTGCCAGGTAGCCGTTGACTATTTGCAGGCCGAAACCAAGCTCATCGGAGAACGGGTTAAAGAATGCATCAAGGCGGCCAAGCCTTTTTTCAGTGAAAATCATGTCCGAAGCAAAAATCATGATCGGCAAGATGAATATTGCGGATGCCCCGACGACAATCGCCGCGAGCCGCGCAAAGAATTTGAATTGAATGCCGCTTGCTGCCATCACCGCAAGGCCGACAGCGCCGATGATCATCATCGAGCCAAGATCGGGTTCTAAGAACACCGACAATAGCACGAGTGTCAGTATAATGACCGGCGGTGCCACAGATTCGTTTAGTTTATTGATGTTGCCGTTTTTGTACTTGTTGGCAAAAACACCTGAAAGATAGAAAATGATGCCCACTTTCGCCACTTCGGACGGCTGGATATTGGCAAAACCGAGGTTGATCCAGCTTTGCGCCCCACCAGCTGCGTAGCCGATGAAGTGAACCAGCACCAAACCGAGAAAGATGACCGCAAGTATGGTCATAAGCATCCATTTTTTGCTGAAATGCTTATACGGGAATAGCGCTGCTACCGCAAAAACGGGAAACGCCAATGACAGATTGATCAATTGCTGTATGTAGAAGCGGTCCGGATCATCACCGTAATAATTGACCGACCAAGCCATGCTGGCGCTGTAGATCATTACCAGACCGAACAAGGTTAAAGCTATGTATACAAAGAATAAAGGGTAATCGAAGTTTTTTGCGTATCTTTTGATGTATTGTTTCATGTTTTAAGACCTCTTTTTTCTGGATTAGTAAAAAAACTCAAACAAAAGTCGTTTGAGTTTTAAGTCATTTATTTGTGTACGCGTCGTGGAGGATCGAAAGTTTCTTCTCCAGCGTGTCCATTAGGTTTTTGCCGGTTTCGCGGTCAATCAGCCCCAGTTTGACAGCAAAATCGATTTCCCTCGACAAGCCGAACATCTGCGTATCGAGCACTTCTTCATATAACGGGCAAGAAGGCAAAGTCAGGTTGTCCATTTGGACTTTTATCAAATGCTCTATTTTTTCAGCATCGGCTCTCAGGAGATCCAATGCCTTCAATTGGTAAGTTTGTTCTTCTGTATTTTCCATGAGGACTCCCCCATTAATTGATATTTATCTCTATTAACCTGTTTAAAGTGTATCTTTTCACAGGTGAAATTGCAAGCCTCTTTCCCGTGTGGAATTAATCCCTTTAGGATTTTGCCAGAAAACGGTATACTGATAAAAGAGTTATATTTAATGGAGGTTTTCAGGATGGAATTTATTGTACCTTTCAAAGGAGAAGTTAAATTCAAATTGACTCTGGATCCTACGGTCTGGATTTTTGATGACCGCAAGCTCAATTTGGAAACCTATTTTACGGAAGAACATATTGAAAAAGATGAGCTGGAAGAATACAAACGCGGCATGGGTGAACACTGGTCGCGTGAAATCATGGAAGGCGCAACGGTGCCGCCGACCTTGAATTCGGAAAAGACATACAAAAGAGCGGAAAAAAACGAAATGCTGACAGGCACTTTCGGCATGAAATTCGCTCCATTTTTGAAAAATGCAGAACCGGAAGCTGGGGCAAGCACTGTCGTATTTGAAACCGCGCATGGCGAGCACGCATTTCCAATCGCAGAAGCGCAAGAACTGATCTTCAAGTTCAGCGAAAAAGGCAAGCCTTTGAAAGAAGACGGCCCTGTCCACGTGCTGCTTCCGGACGGCGCCAACCAAGACAACCCCATTACGGACATTTTAGCGATCCGGGTCGAATAGGAGGATTCACCATGCGTGTGCAATGTGTAATCTGTGATACCATCGAAGAACTGGTCGACGATACGCTTGAAGCAAAAAGACTCCGCAACCGGCCCATTCATACCCATATGTGCAAAAAATGCCATGACCGGATCACGGAACGGACAAAACAGCGGATTGCTACCGGAAAGTTCCATTTTTACCGGAGCTCCAGAAGAATTGAGGATGACTTTTGATGAAAGTGCTTAAAGGCATCTGGATCGGCTTTTGGAGCGGGCTGCTCCTTGGGCTGCTCCTTAAATGGATCCAGGCTGTGACAGGCGAACAAGTCTACACGCTTCTATTGAACGTTGACTTCATACCGCTTATCGGCCCCATCAATTGGCCAGAGCCTGTGGAGTTCGCTTTCCACATCATCATCTCTCTTATCATCGGCATCGTTTATGTCTACTTGGCAAAACGCCGCCCGCATTCGTTCGGGCAGTTGGTGCTGCTGAGTTTAGCTATGAGCATCCCGTTCTATCTGCTTTACTTCCCTTTGTCCGCTATGGCCATCCGGGAAGATGTTCCAGGCTTCACTGACGCTGGAGCAATCTTGTATTGGGTTTTCGCCCACTTGACTTACGCAATGGCGCTCCCAGTACTGTATAAAACATTCGAACGCAAAAACGTCCATCTCAATGAGATGGACCGTTTTTATGTTTATAAAGTTCCAACAACGCAAAAAACGCTGCGTCTCAATGAGATGCAGCGTTTTCGCGTTTTTCGCGCCAAAGGCGGATTTTATACAAGATCAGAATCATTGCAGCGATTACAAGGCCTTCCACAACCGGCAGGAAAAAGGCTAAGAACGTCAGCCCTAAACCTCCAGCCAGCAGAAACAAAGCAATCACAGCATTTTTTCCGACGGATAGTTTTTTTGCAAACCCGAGTTTATAGACGAACGCAGATAGCAGAAAGATCACTGCAAAGAGCGCATATCCTGCTATCGTGTAATTCGGCATGGTTTCGTATAAAAATCGAGCTACGGGATACATACTGTCATAGACAAAAGCTTGTTCGTCGCCCACAGATTATACATCCTCCCAGTCTATTATTCTTCGATTGCTACTTTTTTCTTCTTAGCCATACGCTCGCGTTCGTTTTTATCAAGAATTTTCTTGCGCAAACGGATTGTTTGTGGCGTGATTTCGCAATACTCATCGTCGTTCAAGTATTCCAAAGCTTCTTCAAGGCTCATCAAACGAGCTTTTTTCATTGTCGTTGTTTGGTCTTTGTTCGCTGAACGAATGTTTGTCGCTGCTTTGATCTTAACGATGTTAACCGTCAAATCGCTGTCGCGGTTATGTTCGCCGACGATCATGCCTTCGTAGATTTCAGCTCCGACTTCGACAAAAGCAGTTCCGCGGTCTTCGATGCCCATCAAGCCGTAAGTCGAAACTTTACCGCGCTCCATAGATACCAATACACCTTGGCGGCGTCCGCCGACACGGCCAGAAGCAACTGGCTGGTAGCTGTCGAATGTGTGGTTGATGATTCCGTAGCCGCGCGTTTGAGTCAAGAACTCAGTCGTGTAGCCGATCAATCCACGTGCTGGTACATTGAATACCAAACGGACTTGTCCGCTTCCGTTATTGATCATATCCAGCATTTCACCTTTGCGCTCACCAAGAGACTCGATGATAGCGCCAGTGTATTCTTCTGGAACATCCACTTGAACGCGTTCTACTGGTTCACAGCGTACGCCATCAACCATGCGGACGATAACTTCCGGTTTCGAAACCTGGATTTCAAAACCTTCACGGCGCATGTTCTCGATCAAGATCGACAAATGCAATTCTCCGCGTCCGGAAACTACCCATGCGTCAGGTGAATCTGTAGGTTCTACACGAAGCGATACGTCTGTTTGCAATTGTGCATCCAAACGTTCCTGGATTTTTCTAGAAGTGATCCATTTACCTTCTTTACCGGCAAACGGGCTGTTGTTGACAAGGAATGTCATTTGCAATGTAGGCTCATCAATGCGCAGAATCGGCAAAGCTTCAGGATGATCTGAAGGACATACCGTTTCCCCTACGTTGATATCTTCCATACCAGAAATGGCAATCAAATCGCCAGCTTCGGCTTTTTGGATTTCAATGCGCTTCAAGCCCATGAAACCGTGAATTTTCGTAACACGGAAGTTTTTGACAGAACCGTCAAGTTTCATCAAGGATACAGATTGTCCGACTTCGATCGTTCCGCGGAATACGCGGCCGATTCCGATACGCCCAACATAATCATTGTAGTCAAGAAGCGCTACTTGGAATTGAAGTGGCTCATCTCTGTTATCGATTGGCGCTGGAACATGTTCCATGATTGCATCGAAGATTACTTGCATGTTTTCTTCCTGGTCTGCAGGGTCAGATGAAAGACTTGCTGTACCGTTCATGCCTGATGCAAAAATAACCGGGAATTCCAATTGCTCGTCATTCGCTTCAAGTTCGATGAACAATTCGATGACTTCGTCAACCACTTCTTCCGGGCGAGCGAAATCGCGGTCAATTTTATTGACGACTACAATTGGCTTCAAGTTTTGCTCAAGTGCTTTTTTCAATACAAAACGCGTCTGTGGCATACAGCCTTCATAAGCGTCAACTACTAGCAAGACACCATCAACCATTTTCATGATACGTTCAACTTCTCCACCGAAATCGGCGTGTCCAGGTGTATCAAGGATGTTGATTTTAGCGTCTTTATATTGAATGGCTGTGTTTTTTGCAAGAATCGTGATTCCGCGTTCTCTCTCGATGTCGTTAGAGTCCATAGCGCGTTCTTCCATGTGTTCATTTGAACGGAAGATTCCTGATTGCTGCAGAAGCTGATCCACAAGCGTCGTTTTACCATGGTCAACGTGGGCAATAATAGCAATGTTTCTTAAGTCGTTACGTAAGTTAGTCATACTTTCACTCCAATTATTCTTTTTTCGTCCCTATAACTGTGTTAGTATATCACATATAGGGGGAAAACCCTAAGACTTTATTTCAAACGTTTATCCTAGGAGGAAAATACCGTGAAAAATATAAAATGGATTTTTGTCTTCTATTCACTTGCTGCAATGCTTTCAATGGCCGGTATCGGAGTTGCCGTAGGTTTGCGCAGCGTGCCGGGAATTTTACTGGCTATTGTGCTGCTTGGCTTTGTCATGGCGCGCGGTTTCAAAAAGAAAAAAGAGATGATTGACGCAGGCGTTCTGTAAGCGATCAGAAATAAAGCCGCCGGAAACTTTCCCGGCGGCGTGCAAAAGGTGCGGATATCTGCACCTTTTTTTATTTGGGCTGAATGTATTCAGAAAGAATCTTGCCATGTATCGACGGATTAGCCGCCATAAAAGTATCCTGTACGAGTAAATTCTCTTTGTCGCCTTTGAAATTCGACGTCATTCCGCCTACTTCCCGGACGATGACGGAGCCGCCTGCAATATCCCATGGCGACAATCGCATGGAAATATAAGCGTCTATGCGCCCACTAGCGACAAATGCCAATTCAAGTGCAGCCGAACCGTAGGATCGGGTACCGCGGACATCACGGATCAACCGAATTGTTGATTCGTGTTCGACGTATTTATTCGGCGTCGCCCACATGGCGTTCATGCCGATTATCGATTCGGAAATCGAGGTCTCCTGCAGCATCGGCAGTTTCTCATCGTTGAAGTATGCACCGCCGCCTCTAACCGCATGGTATAGATCATCATTGACGACATCGTAGATATAGCCCAGCTCGCCTACGCCGTCTTTATAAATGCCCAGTGAAATGGCAAAATTACGCTGCTGGTGCACGAAATTCATCGTGCCGTCAATTGGGTCAAGCATCCAGATGACGCCTTTCAAATCTTGGATATCGTTGCCGAATCCTTCTTCACCAAAAATCCGGTGGCCAGGATAATCGGTATTGATGCGTTCTATGAAGAGCTGTTCAATTTCTTTGTCGATATTCGTGACCAAGTCGTTGACGTGCGCTTTTGTTTCGATTTCGATGTCTCCGCGAAATGATGTGCGGATGCGGTGGCCTGCTTCTTTTATAAGTGATTTTATGTATCTGTCCATTTCATGCAAATCCACTGGTGGTCCTCCCCTTTTTTTAATGCTCTCTATAATATAAACGAAAAAGGCACATACTGTCTGTTCTCAGTAGGTGCCTTTATGTGATAAATGTATTAGAGCGCATGAAGGGCCTCCAGTTCAACATGGATTTCTTGGAGCCGTTTTTTGCTCTTGCCGCTTTGCAATTCATCTTTCTGCTGCATTGCGTCAAACAAAGATGCAAGCTCATAATCCAATTCCAGCTTCAATGCATTGATGTATTCCTTTTCCACTTCAGCTTTGCGGATAATTTGAATCATCTGTTTCATAGATAAGCACCCCTTCCTCTTCACATTCCGATAATTCAGACTTCTCGAATTAAAGTTACTTATATATACCCCATTGGCGAGTGAGAAAAACTTATTTATACTCTTTCTTCCCAAACTTCGTTAAAATGAAACCTGAGTTTCGATTTAAAGGAGGAAACCTATTTTATGGCCTACTGGAACCAGCAAGATTTCGAAGTTTTTGAAACACCTGGACTTGAAAGACGCATGGAGGCATTGATTGCCCATGTGCGCCCTAAATTTGAAGAACTCGGTAAAGACTATTCTTCTTTTTTCTCCGGCAAGACCGGTGAAGAGTTTTACCCGCATGTTGCCAAGCATATGCGCCGCACTGTCAATCCCCCAAATGACAGCTGGGTCGCTTTCGCTCCACATAAGCGCGGCTATAAAGCTGTTCCGCATTTCCAGATCGGTTTATGGAACAGCCATGTTTTCGTGATTCTGGCTGTCATTTATGAAGCTTCCGGAAAAAGCGCGATGGCGGAACGCCTCTTGGCATCAAACGCGCTTGAAGCGCTGCCGAAAGATTTCATGTTGTCCGGAGACCACATGAAACCGGAAGCTTCCGACCTGGATGAATTGTCTTCAGATGGCATCGACCGTTTGCTCGTTCGTTTGAGAGACGTTAAAAAAGGCGAATTGGTGATCGGACGCCACATTACACGTGAAGAAGCCGTGCAGATGAGTACGGAAGAATTCCATGCAGCTGTGGAAGACACTTTTTCACAATTGCTGCCGATTTACGACATTCTCCTGAACAAAACAAAAGTTCCACAGCGCTGAGCTGAGGAACTTTTGTTTATTTTTTTATCTTGATGATTTCATCATCGCTTTTCGTTTTCATGTCCTTGATCGCAGGAAAACTGGCATAGCCGCTTTCTTCCTCGAATTCCCTGAAATACGTTTTTTCTTCAGCGATGGACGGCACAATTTCCTTAAACCTGCGGTAGCGGGCTAAAAGGTCTTGCCGTTTAATGCCTTTTTCATAGGCCATTTCTATGCCTTCGAAAAAGGCGACGACATCGATGATTTCATCTGTGCTCCAGTCGATGGAAAAGGGATACGAATAATCCATAGTGATTTCCTACTTTCCAATCATGAGAGACCATTTGCCAGCGACGGCTTCGGCTTCCTGCTCCATGCGGCTGAATAGCTCCTGGACAGTCGGCACGTCGTGGATCAGGCCTGCTACTTGCCCGGCCCAGCCGAAACCTTCTTCGGTTTTGCCCTCGTAGATGTATTTTTTATTGGCCTCGCCGCTGACATATGTGCGCAGCGCTTCATAAGTCGGCGTCTCGGCTTCTATTTCAAGAATCTTATCAGTCCAGCTGTTTTTCAATGTACGGGCTGGAGCACCGATGCTCTTCTTGATGATGACGGTATCATTTTCCGAACTGGAAATCAATGCCTCTTTGTAAATTTGTGAGGCATGGACGCATTCCTTGGTCGCGATAAAACGCGTTCCCATCTCGATTCCCTCCGCTCCCAGCGCGAGAGCCGCCATCAAGCCGCGCCCGTCCCCGATGCCGCCTGAGGCGATAACAGGAATCGACACGGCATCAACTACCTGCGGTATCAGCACCATTGTGCCGATGTCGTCGCGCCCAAGATGCCCGCCGCCTTCGTGGCCGACGACCATGACTGCATCCGCTCCAAGTTCTTCGGCTTTCTGCGCTTGGCGCCTTGCAGCTACCAGCACCAACTTTTTAATCGGCGTACCTTCCAACTGTTCAAAAATCGGCGTCGGATTCCCGCCGGTCATTGATACGACCGGCACATTTTCTTCAATTGCAACTGCGAGCATATGGGAAAAAGCGCGGCCGTGTTCCCCAATCGCGAAGTTGACGCCGAAAGGTTTGTCGGTCATCGTACGCACTTTACGGATTTCTTCTCTTAATTGTTCAGGATCCGCTAGGCTCATGGCTGTTATCTGGCCAAGCCCCCCGGCATTGGAAACAGCAGCCGCCAAGTCTGCATAAGCTAAATATGCAAGCCCCCCTTGGACGATCGGCAAACGGATTCCCAGCAATTCTGTAATTCGCGTGTTAAATTTCATAAAACAATCTCCTCCCTTTCCACTTTAGAAATATTCGATAAAACTGCGTGAATTCCTTTTATTTTAATAGTATAGCGATGACTGGCATGCTATAATTCAATTTGTTTTTATTTTTAATAAGTTAGGTGGGTTCCCATTGTCTCAATTAGAAACTCCGTTATTCGATGCTTTGCTGAAGCACCGGAATCGGCATCCCATTCAATTCCATATTCCTGGCCACAAAAAAGGCCAAGGCGTCGATCCGGCATTCAGAGAATTCGTCGGCGATAATATATTATCGATAGACTTGATCAATATCGCCCCTTTGGATGATTTGCATTCTCCAAAAGGCGCGATCAAGCAAGCGCAAGAACTTGCTGCAAAGGCTTTCGGAGCAGATTACACGTTCTTCTCTGTACAAGGAACAAGCGGCGCAATCATGACGATGATTCTGAGCGTCGTCGGCCCAGGCGATAAAATCCTGGTGCCGCGCAACGTCCATAAATCAATCATGTCGGCGATCGTTTTCGCCGGGGCTATTCCAATCTTCATCCATCCGGAAGTAGATCCAGAACTTGGCATTTCACATGGCATTTCAGCGGAAGCTGTGGAAAAAGCCTTAATCGAATACCCGGACGCCAAAGCAGTGCTCGTCATCAACCCCACTTATTTCGGGGTCGCAGCCGATTTAACGCGCATTGTTTCCATCGCGCATGAGCGCGACATTCCCGTGCTGGTTGATGAAGCGCATGGCGTCCACATCCATTTCCATAAAGCACTCCCTGTCTCGGCAATGTCTGCCGGAGCGGATATGGCAGCTACTTCTGTCCATAAACTTGGCGGTTCAATGACGCAAAGCTCCGTCTTAAACGTCAAGGAAGGCCTTGTTTCACCGAAGCGCGTGCAATCAATCCTGTCGATGCTGACCACGACTTCGACGTCTTACCCTATCCTGGCATCACTGGATACGGCGCGCCGCCAATTGGCGGTCCATGGCTTCGATTTGATCGACCAAGCCATCCGCCTGTCCCAGGACGCCCGCAAGCGCATCAATAAAATACCGCATCTGCGCTGCGTCGGCAAAGAAATCTTGAATACGTCAGCTACCTACGATATGGATCCGACAAAGCTCTTAATCAGCGTCAAAGACCTCGGCATCTCCGGACACCAAGCGGAAGAATGGCTGCGGGAAAACGCCAATATCGAAATCGAATTATCCGATTTGTATAATATTCTTTGCCTTGTAACCATCGGCGATACACGTAAAGAACTGAATTTGTTGATCAACGCGCTGCAACGCATGAGCGAAGCGTATGAAAGTGAAGCGGCGATTGTCGAGCCTGTCGTTTTGCTTCCGGATATTCCTAGCCTGGCGATGACACCGCGCGATGCTTTCTACGCAACGACCGAAGTGGTGCCAATCGAAGAAGCAGTCGGACGCATCTCAGCTGAATTTATCATGGTCTATCCGCCTGGCATCCCGATTTTCATACCGGGTGAAATCATTACTCAGGAAAACATCGATTACATCGATATGAACATCAAAGCCGGATTGCCCGTCCAAGGCCCGGAAGACGATTCTTTGCAAAAGCTGCGTGTCATCAAGGAACAAAAAGCGATACGTTAAAACCAAAACAGCCCGGGTGCTATGCCCCGGGCTGTTTTTTTATTTTCCTGCGCGTTCAATATCTGCCGGGTCGATAAAGCCATAACCTTTGTTTTTCAACCCTTCGATGATAGCCGGAAGCGCCTTCGCTGTCCAAGCACGGTCATGCATCAGCAGGTTGGCCCCGTTCCGCAAAAATTCCGTATTGACCATGATGTCAGCTAAAGCTCCCGCTTCGCTGTACTGCTTTTCCCAGTCATAACCGTAACTCCAATTCATCAGCAGCATGCCCTCAGCTTCGACAAGCCCTTTGCTGAAATCCGTGTTCGTACCATTTGGCGCACGGAAAAATACCGGTTTTTCGCCGATGATTTCTTCCACCGCCGCGCTCAATGAGATGATTTCCTCCCGCTGCTGGGCGTCATCGATTGTCTTCAAATTAGTATGGCTGTATGTATGGTTGCCGATGGCAAAGCCCATTTCATGGATTTTCTTCAGATTCGCTTTTTCTTCTTCGGTGTCGAGAAAATGCCCGTTGACAAAAAAGATCGCCGGAACGCCAGCTGCCTTCAATGTTTCAGCCATCCCGACCGAATGCTCAGCCGGTGCATCGTCAATGGTTAGCAATACAGCTTGTGCAGGAGCTTCCCCAATTGGTTCAACGCCCCAGTTCGCAGGATTAAGACGATATGCCGGTTCCGCTTGTTCAACTGGTGGTTCAGGTTCTTCAGGCGCTTCTTCCGGCACTGGAACCTCTTCTTTTGCAGGTTCCGGTGCTTCAGCAGGCGCGGTCTCATCCTGCTGCACAGCTTCTTCGCTGACCGCATTTCCGCATCCTGCCAATAATATCGTGCTGGCCAATAAAACTGCCCATTTTTTCTGTATCATAGATGATCACCATCGCCCTTTCAGTGAAATTTTACCATAAATTTTTGCATAAAAAAAGAAGCCGTGCACATTGCAGCGGCTTCTTTCCTTATTATTTAATGATGTGGATTGGAGTGCCAAGTGCTACTTCCGCAGCTTCCATCGTAATCTCAGCCAAAGTCGGGTGAGCGTGGATTGTCATGGCGATATCTTCAACAGTCATTCCTGCTTCGATTGCAAGACCAAGTTCAGCGATCATGTCAGATGCGCCTGCACCAACGATTTGTGCACCAAGCAACAAGCCGTCTTCTTTGCGTGAAACCAGTTTCACGAAACCGTCAGGAGCGTTCAGAGACAAAGCACGGCCGTTAGCGCCAAATGGGAATTTCGCAGCTGACGCTTCGAATCCTTCTTCTTTTGCTTGCTCTTCTGAAAGGCCGACACTTGCAAGTTCCGGATCTGTAAAGCAGACCGCAGGAATCGCCAAGTAATCAACAACTGATTTTTCACCAGCAATCGCTTCTGCAGCAACTTTGCCTTCGTATGATGCTTTATGAGCCAATTGCAGGCCAGCGACAACATCGCCGATTGCATAGATATTCGAGATGCTTGTACGGCATTGTTTGTCGACTTCGATCAAGCCGCGTTCAGACATTTTCAAGCCCAATTCTTCAAGGCCCATTTCGTCTGTATTCGGACGGCGTCCGACAGTAACCAATACGTAATCAGCTTCAAGTGTTTTTTCTTCCCCGCCTGCTTCATACGTCACTTTGACGCCTGCATCGGATTCTTCAACGCCTTTTGCTGATGCTTTTGTAATGACTTCGACGCCTTTTTTCTTCAAGCCTTTTTTGACGATAGCCGTCATTTGCTTTTCAAATCCAGCCAAAATGTCAGGTGCGCCTTCAAGAATCGTAACTTCAGAACCCATATTCGCAAATGCAGTTCCTAGTTCCGTACCAATATAACCGCCGCCGATGACAACAAGTTTGCCAGGCAATTCTGTAAGAGCCAAAGCCCCTGTAGAGTTGATGACGCGCTTCGTGAATTTGAACGTCGGAATTTCAACCGGACGAGATCCAGTAGCAATAATGACGTTTTTGAATTTATAAGTCTGAGACGATTTTTCGTCCATGATGCGGACTGTGTTTTCATCTACGAAATAAGCTTCGCCGCGGACGATTTCAACTTTATTGCCTTTTAGCAATGATTCAACGCCGCCAGTCAATTTTTTCACAACGCCGTTTTTGAATTCTTGTGCTTTTTCAAAGTTAAGGGAAACTTCTTTTGCAATAATCCCCATGTCTTCAGAATGCTTCGCCTCTTCGAAACGGTGTCCTACAGAAATCATCGCTTTTGAAGGGATACAGCCGACATTCAAGCATACTCCGCCGATGTATTCTTTCTCAACGATTGTTACTTTTTGGCCAGTTTGCGCTGCACGGATTGCTGCTACATATCCGCCAGGGCCTGAACCGATGACGAGCGTGTCTGTTTCGATCGGAAAATCTCCTACTACCATAAGTTTTACGCCTCCATTAATAATAATTCTGGTTCGCTTAATAAACGCTTGATGTGATTTAATGCGTGCTGTGCAGTTGCTCCATCAATCATTCGATGATCGAAGCTCAATGATAATGCTAACACAGGTGCTGCTACAATTTCACCATTTTTAATTACTGGTTTCTCGGCGATGCGGCCGATTCCAAGGATTGCTACTTCCGGGTGGTTGATGACCGGCGTGAACCATTGGCCGCCAGCTGAACCGATATTCGTGATCGAGCAAGACGCGCCTTTCATTTCTGCAGGCGATAATTTGCCGTCACGTGCTTTTGTTGCCAAGCCGTTGATTTCGTCGGAAATCGCGAATACTGATTTGCGGTCAGCATTTTTAATGACCGGCACAAGCAGGCCTTTCTCCGTATCAGCAGCGATGCCGATGTTGAAATAATGCTTTTGGATGACTTCGCTTGTTTCGTCATCGAACGACGTGTTCAATGCCGGGAATTCGCGCAATGTGCTGACGAGTGCTTTGACCACGTACGGCAAGTAAGTCAATTTGATTTCTTTTTCTGCTGCAATGTCTTTGAACTTTTTGCGGTGTGCGACAAGTTCTGTCACATCGACTTCGTCCATCAACGTTACGTGCGGTGCCGTTTGTTTCGAGTGGACCATCGCTTTGGCAATGGCACGGCGCATGCCGGACATTTTTTCGCGCGTTTCAGGGAATTCGCCTTCTGGTGCAGGAGCTGCTTTCGGAGCCGCTTCTTTAGAAGATTCTTTTGCAGCCTCTTCTTTTGGCGCTGCTTCTGCAGTTTCAGTGCTTGCTGCTGGCGCATCTGCTGCTTGCTGCTGTCCACCGCTCATGAACGATTCGATGTCTTCTTTCAAGATGCGGCCGTTATTTCCTGAGCCAGTAACTTGAGTGATGTCGACGTCTTTGTCGCGTGCAAATTTGCGGACGGATGGCATTGCGATAACGCGTGCATTTGGATCTTTCGGCGCATTTTGTGCTTGCGCCTGTGAACCGGCACCTGTTTCTTCTGAAGCCGGCTGTTCTTCTTTCGCCGGTTCTTTATCAACATTTTGGGCAGCTTCCGCTGTTCCAGCCTGTACTTGTTCTTCTGTTTCTTCTTCGCCTTTAGGTTCTTCTTTTTTCTCAGGAGCCGGTGCTGGCTCTTCGCCTGAACCTTCATTGTCAGCTGCGTCATCGCTCTCGATGCGCACGAGCACATCTCCAACAACTGCAACTGTTCCTTCTTCGACAATGATTTCTTTAACTGTGCCCGATACTGGCGACGGCATTTCAACTACCGCTTTATCGTTCTGCACTTCAAACATGATGTCGTCTTCTTCAATGCGGTCTCCCGCTTTTACGAACCATTTTACGATTTCACCTTCGTGGATACCTTCACCGATATCCGGTAAACGAAATTCAAAAGCCATTAGTTTCACCCTTTCTATTCTCGAACATTAAAACGTTAGAACTTTTTTAGCTGTTTCTACTATATCCTTCGAATTTGGAAGCCAAACTTGTTCAGCCTGCGAGAATGGGAAGATGGAATCCGGTGCAGTTACACGCAGAACCGGCGCCTCGAGGCTCAAGATTGTACGGTCCATCAGTTCTGCAACGATGTTTGCAGCGATGCCCGCTTGCTTCTGAGCTTCTTGCACGACCATTGCACGCCCAGTTTTCTCAACTGAAGCGACAAGCGTTTCGATGTCAAGCGGCTGGATAGTGCGCAAATCGATCACTTCTACTGAAAAATCTTCTTTTTCAAGTTCTTCTGCAGCTTTCAAGCTTTCTTGGACCATTGCGCCATAGGCGATGATCGTCAAGTCTGTGCCTTCACGCTTCACGTCGGCTTTGCCGAGTGGAATCGTGTATGATTCTTCCGGAACTTCCTGGCGCCCTGAACGGTATAATTTCAAATGCTCCAGGAAGATGACAGGATCGTTGTCGCGGATAGAAGAAATAAGCAAGCCTTTTGCGTCATACGGTGTGGACGGGATGACAACTTTCAAACCTGGCTGTGAAGCCATCAAGCCTTCCAATGAATCCGCGTGCATTTCAGGTGTGTGCACACCGCCGCCGAAAGGCGAACGGATTGTGACAGGCGAATTCAAGCTGCCGCCGCTGCGGAAACGCATGCGTGCCATTTGTCCGCTGATTGAATCCATCACTTCATAAACAAAACCGAAAAATTGGATTTCAGCTACCGGGCGGAACCCTTGAAGGCCTAAACCGATTGCCAGTCCGCCGATTCCTGACTCTGCCAAAGGCGTGTCAAAAACGCGGTCTTCTCCGAATTCTTTTTGCAGCCCTTCCGTAGCCCGGAAAACGCCGCCGTTATTGCCGACATCTTCTCCAAAAACCAGAACATTTTCATCGTCTTTCATCTCTGTTCTTAGAGCGTCAGTGATTGCTTGAACCATAGTCATTTGTGCCATCGCTTATTTCGACTCCTTTGCTTTGTAGATATCGAGCTGTTCCTGAACGTTGAATGGAATTTCTTCGTACATAATTTCAAGCATATTCGTAACCGTCTGCTTCGGAGCGCTGTCCGCTTTTTTGATCGCGGCTTTGATTTCGTCCTTCGCCTGTTCAATTACTTCGTTTTCTTTTTCTTCGTTCCACAAGCCTTTCGCTTCAAGGTATTTACGGAAGCGGATAAGCGGATCTTTCTTTTCCCACTCGCTGTCTGTGTCCGATGTACGGTAGCGTGTCGGGTCATCCCCTGCCATCGTATGCGGTCCGTAGCGGTAGCAAAGCGTTTCGATCAATGTCGGGCCTTCGCCTTTGACAGCGCGCTCGCGAGCGTCACGTGTTACTGCATAAACCGCCAACGGATCCATGCCATCTACTAAGACGCCTGGGATTCCGGCTGCAACAGCTTTTTGGGCAATTGTTTTAGCGGATGTCTGAAGTTCACGCGGAGTGGAAATCGCGTATTGGTTGTTTTGCACAATGAAGATAGCCGGCGAACGGAATGATCCCGCAAAGTTGATGCCTTCGTAGAAATCTCCTTGAGATGAACCGCCATCACCTGTATATGTAACAGCAACTGCTTCTTTTTTGCGTTTCTGCAAGCCTAATGCAACACCGGCTGCCTGAATGAATTGCGCGCCGATAATGATTTGAGGAGGCAAAATGTTCAAGCCTTCTTCCATTTGGTTCCCCATGAAATGGCCGCGTGAAAATAGGAAGGCCTGGTGAAGCGGCCAGCCGTGCCAGATCAATTGAGGCACGTCGCGGTAGCCCGGTAAAATGAAATCATCTTTCGTCAACGCGAAATGAGACGCCAATTGTGAAGCTTCCTGCCCTGCAGTAGGTGCGTAGAATCCAAGGCGCCCTTGGCGGTTCAATGAAATCGAACGTTGGTCAAGAATGCGTGTGAACACCATGCGGCGCATCAATTCCTGCAAATCTTCATCCGATAGTTTCGGGTCCGCCTCTTCATTGACGATCTCGCCTTCTTCATTAAGAATCTGGACCATTTCAAACTTTTCTTCAATTGCGTGCAGTGTTTCCACTGGTTGGAACTGCTGTGATTTTTTCGCAGCCATAATAGCAACTCTCCTTTATCTGTATTAAAATTATTTTATTCAATTAGTAATACAATGCATATACTTTTTCAGTATACGTGAGAAAATTTTGCAGGTCAATCATAGCTAACCTATAAGCCATAAGCATTATATGAAAATAGAAAATTCCATCACATTCCAACTGTACTAGTTAAAGTGAAAGACCTGTGCTATATTACAGTGAACTTCCACGAAGCTTTTATAACACAGAAAAAGCGGCCGCGAGGGCCGCTTACTCTTCACTTTTTTCAATTTCGCTGATGACGCTGTTTTTCAGTTCATTGAACTGTTCGGTCTTTTCATTGAATGCTGTAACAGCATCCTGTACAAGCTGGTTCTGGCCATTGACCGCCAGCGCTTTTTCCTGCAAGGACTGGAGAGTGGAATTTTCATCTTGCAGCATCGTATATAATTCCTGCTGCTGCATGTTTAGATTTTCATAAGCGTCAGCAAAAGCCACGTGCGCTTCAAAGCGCTCCTGCATCTTCGCCTTTAAGTCCGTCAAACCGGATTTGACGTTCTCTTCGTCGGTTTCTTCTATTACTGCGTCAATTTCTTTGAAATTTTCCTGCGCAGCAGCCATCGATTCCTTCTCACTAGCCAGAAGCTCCAAACGTTCCTTGGCTGATGCAATCGCTTCTTCTGCTTGCGCACCAACTTCTTCCTGCTCTTCCTGAGTCAATGACATGATCGACTCAAAAAGCTGTTGTTCATCCTCTTCCAGTTTCTGCATATCTTTTTGTGTATCGCGATAATCTTTTTCAGCATCAAATGTACTTTTTAAAACGCTATCCAATTGTTCTTCCGCCGCCGGCCCTGAACATGCGCCTAAAAACAGTGCACTTGAAATTACAGTGGCCGTAATCACTTTATTCAATATAAACCCTCCCCTTAATCCTTCCTTTAACTATAATGTCGCCATTTAAAAAACACAACTGCGTGATGGATGGAGCGGAACGGATGACCAATTAGTTATTTTTCCTTCAACATTTCATAAGCTGATTTTCTTTTCCTGAAAAGCTTTTTTAAGATATAATTACCATAACGGCAAGAATGAAAGGATGAAACCTGTTGATATTAATGAAAGACATTATACGAGAAGGCCACCCGACCTTAAGAAAGCGATCGGAAGAAGTGGCGCTTCCCTTATCGGCTGAAGACAAGGCATTGGCTGAAAGCCTATTGGAATATGTAAAAAATAGCCAGGATGATGAGCTCGCTGAAAAATACGACCTTCGCGCAGGCGTCGGGATCGCGGCTCCGCAAGTCAATCAAGCAAAGCGGATATTCGCGCTTTATTTCGACCCTTCCACTGAAGAGAATATGAGCCTGATCGCAATCAATCCGAAAATTGTCAGCCACTCTGTGGAAAAATCCTATTTGACCACTGGCGAAGGCTGCCTATCGGTTGACCGCGCCGTGCCCGGCTATGTGCCGCGCTATGCACGCATCACCGTTAAAGCATACAACCTACAAGGTGAAGAGTTTAAAATGCGCTTGAAGGGATTGCCGGCCATTGCGTTCCAGCACGAACTCGACCATTTGAATGGCATCATGTTCTTCGACCACATCAATGCCGAGAATCCGTTTGCCGAAATTGAAAATGCGACCCCAATTGAAAGAGGCTCGGGAGAATAATCTCCCAAGCCTTTTTTTATGCCTTTATGCGCTATTAAATTAAGCCCAAATGTTTGAAGGCTTTCGCTAAACCGTCGTTGTCAACATGATCTGTGATATAGGAAGCGATTGCTTTTGTCTGCTCATGCCCATTGTCCATCGCGACGCTGTATCCGGCGGTCTCCATCATCTGCAAATCGTTCAAGCCATCGCCGAATGCAATCGTGTCTTCGATTGAATGGCCGGTCAATTTGATGAGGCGCTTGATGCCGCTTGCTTTCGTGCCGCCTTTTGGCAAGATATCGCAAGACACCCGGTGCCAGCGCACGAAATCGACCGTCTTGAACTTGTCGTGGTATTGCTGCTCCTCTTGTTCTTCACAAAAAACCAGCGCCTGGTAGATTTCGTTGTCGGCATGAAATCCTGCTTCGGTTTCCGGGTGCAAAAACTTAAGGCTCTTGATGCTTTCCTCAATGTGGGGATGGTAATCGATCGATGACACCATTTTGGTTTCATTCATGAAGACCAGAGGATGGTCCTGCTGTTCTGCGTATTCGTAAATCGATTCGAGTGTTTCCGGATCCAGCGATTCTTTATGGATCGGCTTTTGCTGGTGGACGATATACTGGCCATTAAATGAAATGAATGTGTCGATGTCCAGCTCTTTCCGCAATTCTTCAAACATGAATGGCGCACGGCCCGTTGCGATTGCCAATTCATGGCCGTTTTCACGCGCTTGTGCTAGCGCGGATTTTGCGCTGGCCGGCAATTCCTTGTGTGAGTTCAATAAGGTTCCGTCAATATCGAGCAATAATAATTTTCCCATTGGTTAAAATCTCCATTTCTAAAAAAGAATATGCAAAGCCTGCACCTTTACAATTGTCAGAAAATATAGTATAATGCCGGCAAGGAGTGAGTTAGCCATGCTGAAACGTCTAAAGAGAAAACTGCTTAGACAGCTCAATGGCATCATGAACAAAAAGAAAATCGCATAATTATTCGGCCCTTCTAAAAGAAATTAGGAGGGCTATTCTTTATTTTAGAACATTGTCGTGATAATATAAAGAAAGTGAATTTAATTGAACGTGTAAAAGGAGAGCAAAATATGATTTTTAAAGTATTATATCAGGAAAACCGTGCAGAGGTACCAGTTCGCGAAAACACTCAAAGCCTCTATGTTGAAGCTTCATCCGAGCGTGAAGTAAGAGACCATTTGAAAGACCGCAATTACAACATCGAATTCATCCAGCTGCTTGAAGGCAACCACCTTCAATACGAGCAAGACAGCCCGAATTTCGAATTAGAGAGTTTGGAATAAACGATGAAATTCGTTAAAAATGATCAAGTTGCAGTTTTCGCCCTCGGCGGACTAGGCGAAATCGGCAAAAACACATACGGCGTGCAATTCCAGGATGAAATCATCCTGATTGACGCCGGCATCAAATTTCCGGAAGACGATTTGCTCGGAATCGATTATGTAATTCCGGATTACACTTATTTGGTAAAGAACGCTGATAAGATCAAAGGCCTTTTCATCACACACGGCCACGAAGACCATATTGGCGGCATCCCTTATTTATTGAAACGGATCAATATCCCGGTATATGGCGGCAAGCTCGCTTTAGGCCTGCTCCGCAAAAAATTGGAAGAACATGGTTTGCTGCGCCAAACGAAGATGATCGAAATTGGGGAAGACGATGTTATCAAATTCCGCAAAACTTCTGTCAGCTTCTTCGGCACAACCCACAGTATTCCGGATTCGTTCGGCGTTGTCGTTAAAACGCCGCCTGGCAGCATTGTCCATACAGGAGATTTCAAATTCGATTTCACACCTGTCGGCGAACCGGCGAACTTGTTGAAAATGGCTCAAATCGGCAGCGAAGGCGTTCTTTGCCTGCTGTCCGACAGCACAAACGCTGAAATTCCGAACTTCACGATGTCGGAACGCAAAGTCGGCGAAACGATCAAAGACATTATGAGAAAAGTGGATGGCAGATTGATCTTTGCTACATTCGCTTCGAATATTTACCGCTTGCAGCAAGTTACAGATGAAGCGGTAGCGCAAGGCCGCAAAATCGCGGTATTCGGCCGCAGCATGGACAACGCCATGACGATTGGCCGTGAACTTGGCTATATCAATGCGCCTGAAGATGCCTTTGTCGATACCCAAACCTTGAACAGATTGCCGGCAAACAAAACATTGATTCTTTGCACTGGTTCCCAAGGTGAACCGATGGCGGCTCTGTCGCGCATCGCTAACGGCACACACCGCCAAATTCAGATCCAGCCAAATGATACAGTCGTCTTCTCGTCTTCCCCGATTCCGGGCAATACGAGCAGCGTCAACCGCACGATCAACTTGCTGTTCCGCGCCGGGGCTGATGTTATCCACGGTTCGTTGAACAATATCCATACATCCGGCCACGGGTCACAGGAAGAAAACAAATTGATGCTGCGTTTGATCAAACCGAAGTACTTCATGCCAATTCACGGGGAATACCGGATGCAAGCACAGCACGCTGAACTTGCTGTCGATTGCGACGTACCGCGTGAAAACACGTTCATCATGGAAAATGGCGACGTGCTGGCAATGGGCGAAAACGAAGCTTCAGTTGCCGGCCGCATCCCTTCCGGCGATGTTTACATCGACGGCAGCGGAATTGGCGACATCGGCAACATCGTTTTACGCGACCGCCGCGTCCTTTCTGAGGAAGGGCTGGTTATCGTCGTTGTCAGTGTCGACATGAAGAACAATAAAATGGTGTCTGGCCCGGATATCATCTCCCGCGGTTTCGTCTATATGAGAGAATCCGGCACGATGATCTACGAAGCCCAGCAAATGCTGAACCGCCATTTGAAGAAAAAGATCCACGGCAAGGATACGGAATGGTCAGAACTTAAAAATGACATTTCCGATGTCTTAGGACCGTACCTGTTCGAAAAAACAAAACGCCGCCCAATGATCTTACCGGTCATCATGGAAGTGTAAACAGAACTAAAAAGACAGTCCCGCAAGCCATTGATGGCTTGCGGGACTGTCTTTTTTAGCGTTTAATTCAATACTTTTTTCTCAAA
This sequence comes from Planococcus koreensis, assembly GCF_004761975.1. GTDB lineage: Bacteria > Bacillota > Bacilli > Bacillales_A > Planococcaceae > Planococcus > Planococcus koreensis. The sequence goes on from NZ_RQII01000004.1 coordinate 62,722, forward strand.
GCGGTTGATGTCCGAATCCGAGCCGATAATGATCAGCACATCCGCCAACTCGATTTCCATGTCCGCTTGCGGTGACACGATGATGTCTTTTTCGCGTTTAATGGCAACAATGTTGATGCCGTATTTTGCGCGGATATCGAGGCCGATCAATGTGCGTCCTGCAAGTTTTTCATTGGCCTGGACTTCTGCAATCGAATGCTCGTCTGACAGCTCCAAATAATCGAGTACGTTGTTCGACAGCATATTATGCGCAATGCGTATGCCCATATCCCGTTCCGGGTGGACGACGCGGTCAGCACCAATTTTGTTCAGCACTTTCGCATGATAGTCGTTTTGGGCTTTTACGGTGATTTGCTTGACCCCGATCTCTTTGAGCATCAATGTTGTCAGGATGCTGGCCTGAATGTTTTCGCCGATCGCGACAATGACGTGCTCAAAATTACGGATGCCCAGCGATTTAAGTACGGTTTCATCTGTTGTATCCGCTACTACCGCTTGAGTCGCAATTGACGCAAATTCATCCACCCGTTCCGAGTCTTTATCAATCGCCATGACGGCTGCGTCCTGTTCGATCAGTTCACGGACAATGCTGCCGCCGAAGCGCCCTAGCCCTATTACTACGAATTCCTTTTTCATGTCCATCCCCCAAACTCATTGACTGTTCTCATTTTATCACAAGTACCAGATGGATTGACAAGCCTTGTTGCGTTTTCCCCACTTATCCACCACTAAAAGACAATAAAAAACCCCGCTCATCGGCGGGGATCCAGCGGCCTTTTCGGCCGTTTGTCACAATATTCGCATGTGGCATCGCTGCATTTCTCTTCGCGCCATTCGTTGCAGCCTGAGCAATAGCTCGCATCAAATTCGTCGTCGAATGTCAGTTTTGACAGGCAGGAATGGCAATACGTATGAACGTCCATCCAGTTGATGAACTTTTTATCTGCCAAAAGGTAAAGTCCCTGCTGTTCTTGTTTGTAATTCATAATAGAAGATTTTTGGACTACACGTTTTTTAGGGTCCAAGAAAAAATTCATTTTGCTATTCACTCAAATCACTCCCAAAATTGGTTAAGCTTTTTCCGTTTTGCTGCGAGCGGTGGCTGGGATTCCGTTGCATGGAATTCCCGGCGCCCATCAATGCGATGGCGCAGCCAATTAATTTATAAGTTCGCTGTCATTGTATGTTTTGTGTTTTGCACTTTCTCTATGATAGTAAATCATTGCAGTAAAAAGCAATAGATATGTTCCAATTAAGTTTAAATAATATCAATTTGACTCTCCTCTGTTTTTTTGTATAATAAAAGATGCTAATAGTAAACTTTCAATCTACTTTAACTAAACTTTCGTTTGATTGGCTCAGTAATTCTTAATGGAGGGATAATATGGAGATCGGGGCAAAAATCAAGCGCCTGCGCTTAAAGAACGGTTTGACACAAGAAGAACTTGGCGAGCGGACAGATCTGAGCAAAGGGTTTATTTCCCAGCTCGAACGGGATATGAACTCCCCTTCGATTGAAACTCTTTTTTCCTTGCTTGAAGTGCTGGGCACGACGCCCAGAGATTTTTTTGACGATACAGATAAAGAAACGAAAATCAGGTATACGCCGCAAGACCATGTTGTGCACAAAGACGAGGAAGCCGGCTACGAAATAGATTGGCTCGTCGCCACTTCAAATGAAAAAGAGATGGAACCGGTTTATTTGACGCTCTACGGCAACGGGCACTTCAAGCGGTTCGAGCCTTCCCTGGCGGAGACGTTCATCTATGTTATTGAAGGAAGCGTTCGCCTGGTCCTTGGCAGCACTGAATACACAGCAAATACCGGTGACTCCATTTATTACGAAGCTTCCGACAATCACCAATTGATCAATAATGCAGACGGCAAAACGGAATTGATCATTGTCGCCACACAATCTTATTTATAAACCAGGAGGGATCATATGTCTGACCAATCAATCATCCGATTTGATAACGTGACACAAACTTATAACGGGGAGGCTCCGGTGCTGAAAGATATCAGCTTTGAGCTGGAAAAAGGGAAATTCTATACACTCCTCGGTCCATCGGGCTGCGGCAAAACGACGATTCTTCGTTTGATTGCCGGCTTTATTACGCCGACGCAAGGCGATATCTATATCGAAGGCAAGAAAGTCAATAAGATACCTGCGAACGAGCGCCAAGTAAACACGGTGTTCCAGGATTATGCCCTCTTCCCTCATTTGAATGTCTTTGAAAATGTCGCATTCGGCCTGCGCATCAAGAAAGTCAAAAAAGCCGAAATCGACCGCCGCGTCAAAGAAGCGTTGGAATTCGTCAATTTGAAAGGCTATGAGAACCGTGAAATTTTGGAGATGTCCGGCGGCCAGCGCCAGCGCGTCGCCATCGCCCGCGCAATCGTCAACGACCCGGAAGTGATTTTGCTGGACGAGCCATTGTCCGCATTGGACTTGAAACTCCGCACCGAAATGCAGTACGAATTGCGGGAATTGCAGCAGCGTTTGGGCAAGACTTTCGTTTTCGTCACCCATGACCAGGAAGAGGCACTCGCGATGTCCGATGAGATTTTTGTCATGAAAGATGGAGAAATCCAGCAAAGCGGGACACCGATGGATATTTACGATGAGCCGATCAACCGCTTTGTGGCGGACTTTATCGGTGAATCGAACATCGTTGCCGGTGTCATGGCCGCCGATTACCGGGTACGTTTCGCCAATAATGAATTCGAATGCGTCGACCAGGGTTTGAACCCGAACGAGCAAGTTGAAATCGTCATCCGTCCGGAAGATTTGGAAATCACTTCGGTCGAGCAAGGAAAAATGGCGGTCGTCGTCGACACGCAATTATTCCGCGGCGTGCATTTCGAGATTTCCACACTCGATGAAGTGGGCAACGAATGGCTTGTCCATTCCACTAAAAAAGCGGAAGTCGGTTCACGCATCGGGCTCGATTTCGAACCTGAAGCCATCCACGTCATGCGCTTGAACGAAACCGAAGAAGCATTTGACGCGCGGCTTGAATCTTACGGGGCTGAAAGCCATGAGAAATAATTCATCGCGCCCTTTCTACCTGATCCCTTATTATTTGTGGATTGCACTCTTTGTCATTGCACCGATTGCGCTGATCGTCTATTATTCATTTTTTGACATCAGCGGCAATTTGACGTTCGATAATTACAAGAACTTTTTCTCTTCCGTTTATTTGCGGCTGACACTCAGCTCGTTTTGGTATGCCTTCCTGATAACGGTATTCACGCTGATCGTTGCGTACCCGACAGCCTATTGGCTGACCAAGACGAAGCATAAGCAATTATGGCTCCTATTGATCATCATCCCTTCTTGGATCAACTTATTATTGAAAACCTATGCGTTCATCGGCATTTTCGGGCTTTATGGCCCGGCGAACCGATTCCTGAAAGCGATTGGCATCGGCGAACAGCAGATTCTCTTTACTGATTTCAGCTTTATCTTCGTGTCGGTTTATATTTTCATTCCGTTCATGATTTTGCCGATTTTCAATTCGCTCGACAAAATGAATCCCGCATTGATTGACGCGTCACGCGATTTAGGCGCTTCTTCATGGGTGACTTTCCGCCGCGTCATTTTTCCGCTCGCCATCAACGGCGTGAAATCCGGCATCCAAGCCGTATTCATCCCTGCCCTGTCGCTGTTCGTCATCACACGCTTGATCGCAGGCAATAAAGTCATCACGCTGGGTACGGCCATCGAACAGCAATTCCTTGTCACCCAAAACTGGGGCATGGGTTCGACAATTGCCGTATTCCTGATCTTGTTCATGATCATCATCATGATGCTGACCGGACAGCGCGACAAAGGAGGCATGGCAAATGGGAAAATTAAGTAAGAAAGGCAAAGCCTATTTGGCTGTGGTCTTCATCATCCTGTATGCACCGATTTTTTACCTGATTTTCTATTCATTCAATAGCGGCGGCACGATGTCATCGTTCGAAGGATTTACGTTGGAGCATTACGGCGCTGTTTTCAGCGACACCCGCCTTATCATCATTTTGATGAACACAGTGATAGTTGCCTTGCTGTCGTCGCTGATCGCGACCGCAATCGGCGTGCTCGGCGCGATCGGCATCGTCTTCTTGCGCAACCGCAAAATGCGCAGCGCAGTCTTGTCGCTGAATAATATTTTGATCGTCAGCCCGGACGTCATCATCGGGGCATCATTCCTGATTTTGTTCACGATGATCGGCGTCAAGCTCGGCTTTGCGTCCGTGCTGATTTCGCACATCGCGTTCAGCATTCCAATTGTTGTCATCATGGTGCTGCCGAAGCTGCAGGAAATGAGCGATAGCTTGATCGATGCAGCGGCAGACCTTGGTGCATCAAAACGCGATATCCTGACGAGGGTCATCATCCCGTTCATCAAGCCCGGAATTTTTGCCGGCTTTTTCTTGGCGCTGACGTATTCATTGGACGATTTCGCGGTGACGTTCTTTGTCACTGGCAATGGCTTTTCCACATTATCGGTAGAAATCTACTCTATGGCACGCGCCGGTATCACATTGACGATCAATGCATTGTCAGCTCTCATCTTCATCGTCACGCTTGGACTGGTGATCGGCTATTACAGCTTCAGCCAGCGTGCGTCTCGCAATACGCCAGGAACAGGAGGCCTGTGATATGAAAAGCATCGTACAGACAAGCATAGCGATCCTCATCGTCTCGGCATTGCTGATTTACGTAGTATCCGCACTGGAAAAAGGCTCTTCTGCATCTGGAGGCGGAACAATTACTGTTTATAACTGGGGCGAATACATCGATCCGGAATTGGTCGCGCAATTTGAAGAAGAAACGAACATCAACGTCATCTATGAAACCTTCGATTCGAACGAAGCCATGATGACGAAAATTGAGCAAGGCGGCACTTCGTATGACGTCGCCATGCCTTCTGAATACGCCATCGAAAAAATGAAGGAAAACGATTTGCTGATCCCGATTGATTTGGAGAAGATCCCGAACCTCCAAAACATCGACCCTTATTTCCTGGATCTGCCTTTTGATCCGGGCAACAAATATTCCATCCCCTATTTTTGGGGAACCGTCGGCATCGCCTTCAACCCGAGCTTGCTTGACGGCCAGACGTTCGAAAGCTGGGACGATCTTTGGGACCCGTCTTTGAAGCAGGAAGTCATCCTCGTCGACAGCGCACGCGAAGTGATCGGTATGGGCCTCAACAGCTTGGGCTATTCGCTGAATTCAACCGATCTCGGCGAGTTGCGTGAAGCAACGGATAAACTGAAGACGCTCGGCCCCAATACGAAAGCGATCATCGGCGACGAAATCGTTGAAATGATGCGCCGCGAAGAAGCGGCTGTTGCATTGACTTGGTCGGGCCAGGCAGCCGATATGATGTACGTCAATGAGGAAATTGATTTTTCCGTACCGGAGGAAGGTTCAAATCTATGGTTCGACAACATGATCATTCCGAAAACTGCCGATAATGTCGAAGGCGCACACGCATTCATCAATTTCATGCTGGATGCGGAAGTAGCCGCGCAGAATGCCGAATATGTCGGCTATTCGACACCGAACCAGGCCGCGATGGAGTTAATGGATCCTGAAGTTACCGGAGACGATCGTTTCTATCCGACAGAAGAAATGCGCGAACGCCTCGAAGTCTATGAAAACCTGGGCCTTGAGATGCTTGGCGTCTACAACGAATTGTTTTTGGAATTTAAAATGGATATGGAAAAATGACAGGCAGAGCTTCTGCCTGTTTTTTTCATACTGTTGAAACATTTAGTTGATTGTTTGGCATTTCGCTTCAGACGGATGCTTTCCGCGGGCCTGGCTTCAGTCTCCTCGTCGCTGGAAAAAGAG